>JANOPT010000076.1:0-9543 GCA_031421975.1 Sphingomonadales bacterium
CGTCAATGCCAAGACCAACGTCGTGACGGGGTTCGAGGCGCTGATCCGCTGGAACCACCCAGAACGCGGCGCGATCTCGCCCGCGATGTTCATCCCGATTGCCGAAGAAGCCAATCTGATCGGCGCATTGGGCGAGTGGGCACTGCACAAGGCGTGCGAACAAGCCGTCAAATGGCCCGGGAAACTGAAAGTCGCAGTCAACGTGTCGCCGGTGCAATTTGCCGACATAACGCTGCCCAAAACGGTTGAAAGCGCGCTGGCCAGCTCTGGCTTGGCAGCTGGGCGACTGGAACTCGAAATTACAGAAGGCGTATTCCTTCAGGAATCATCCGACACCGACAGCATGTTTAAGGCGCTGAAGAAAGTCGGGATACGATTGGCGCTTGATGATTTTGGAACTGGCTATTCATCGCTGGGGTATCTTAAAACCGCGCCGTTCGACAAAATCAAGATCGACCAGAGTTTCGTCAGGGGCGCAACCGAGCCCGGATCGCGAAACGGCGCGATTATCGCCGCTATTGTCGCGCTTGCCGAAGCGCTGGATATGGAAACGACGGCTGAAGGAATAGAGTCACTCGACCAGCTCGATCTCATCCGAAATCTTAATGTGAGCCATGTCCAGGGCTATATCTACAGCCAACCCGTCGATAATGACCTGCTGCTTGAACGATGCGTCGCTGGCGACTGGGTCATCGAACCGTCCGGTCCGGCGGTACAACGCAGCGATCGCCTTTCGATGTTCCGCAAGATCGGTGCCATCCATGACAATCATTGCTATCAGGTCGTGTTGCGAAACCTGTCGGTCTCAGGCGCTATGATCGAAGGCGTGCTCGATGTGCCGAAAGGAACCAACTTCGTGCTCGATTTCGGCGACGGTCAGCTGGCAGTGTCAACCGTCGTCCGGTCGATGGGGCATCAGCAAGGCGTCGTGTTCGAAGAGCGTTTGGTCAATGACGGCAATGGCGGACTATGCACCAGCCGCCGCATTTCACCATATATGATGGCGGCAGCCGGCATGCCGCTAACCAATTTGCCGCCCGGCTATTATATGACGACCGACGGCGATCAACGGCCCAAAAACCTGCCATCGTTTAGCACCGTGAGCGACTGGAAAGCCGCCTGACCGGATTTACAGCGACGGGGTAATCAGCATCCTGGGATCGATGCGGGCATTATTCCATTTCATACCCCAATGCAGATGCGGACCACTTGCGCGCCCGGTCGCGCCCACACGGCCAATGGCCTGACCCTGCCTCACCACATCACCTTCTTTGACAAGCAGTTCCGAACAATGGAGGAACGCGCTGTTCAGACCCATACCATGGTCGATCATCAACAAATAACCCTCAAGGGTAAATTCTTCTGCCGCTGCCAGCGTCACGACGCCATCGGCAGGCGCGACAAATTCGGTGCCCGAAGCCGCAGCGATATCCATGCCGCTGTGGTAACTGCCGGGTGTGCCATTATAGATTCGCTGCGCCCCGAACAGCCCCGAAATGCGACCGGCTACCGGACGGACAAATTCCTGCCGCCAACCATTGCTGTTGCTGCGCGTCGCACGCGCGGTGTTGATTTTTGCCAGTTCGGGCCCGCGTCGTGCCTTGAATTCAGCCGTCGTCGCTGCACCGCCGGTGGGGTTTGCCGCGACATTTTCAATCCGCCAGTTGCCCGGCGCGACGGGTACGTATCGCTCGGTGCGGCGGCCATCGGAATAATCGGCGACCAGACTGGCACTGTTTTCCGCGTCACGATCAAACCCCATCAGGAAAAAGCCATCTGGAGTGAGCGGCAGATTAAGACCGTTGAATGACACTGCGCGGGTGCCGCGGGGGGCCTGCGCGATGATGAGCCCGCCCTGCGTGGCAGCACCGGAGAACCAGAAATCGGCGGGGCGGCTGTCCTGCACCGGTTCCGGGACTGGTAAAGTCGATGGGGATAGCAAAACCGAGGGCTTGTCTGGCTGGCCCGATTCCTCTGGCGGCGCGGCAACATTCAGCGGCGTGGCCGTGCAACTGGCCATAGCCGCGACCAGTGCTATCAATATCGTCCCGCCGTTTCGCATCGCTTAATGTTTGACGAGCGTAGCCCGCGTGGAGATGTCGGCGCTGGCATAGGGTTCCTGCTTCACGACACTCCAGTACCGCAGTTCATCAAGCGGAATGGCCTGGCCGGTAACCGCACACAAGACATGATCGCCGCCGCTGAGCATACGAAACCCGTTGGCCATGTAATGCAACCGGGCGACTCTTTTGGTATTTGCCATCAACATCTGTCTATTATGACGCAAACCCGGTGAGCGGGCAATGAAAGCTTCTAGCCATCGAACAGATTGCCCTGATTTGGTGCCGATCTGGCTGGCTTGGCAGCAGGGGCGCGCATCGCCGGGCCGTTACCGTCGACCGCTGCGCCAACATGTCCGTCGGCAAAGCGCAGCCCCACATGCCTGGCCGCAATGGCCGCGTCACGCGACATAACTGTTTTGCCGGTCGCGTCCGTGACGCGCGCGAAGCCGCGTCTCAAGGGCGCTTCGGGATGCAAGCTGCTGGTAAGCCGTGCCAGCGCGTCGAGCCGTTGCTGTCCTTGTTCAACCTGTCGTACGAGCAGGCGAGGGTGAAGCATTTGAGCCGGGCCAGCAAAGGCAAGCTCTGCGCGGTTCGCGCGCGTCCGTAGCGACTGGCGCAAACGCTCGCCAAGGTCGTCCGTGCGTTGCTGATGCGGCGCCGCCAGATCGCCAAGCTTTGGCATCAGGCGGCGTTGTGCTTCAAGCCTTTCGCTGGCTAGATCGATACGCTTGCGGACGCAGTTCGACATCCGCAATCCAAGTTGCCCGACGCGCTGCAACAAATCGCTGCGAACCGGTACCGCGATTTCGGCCGCTGCGGTCGGCGTCGGTGCGCGCAGATCAGCGGCGAAATCACACAGCGTGGTGTCGGTTTCATGGCCGACGGCGGAGATAATCGGAATGGAGCAATCGGCGACCGCGCGAACCACTGCCTCTTCGTTGAATGCCCACAAATCCTCGATCGAGCCGCCGCCGCGCGCTACGATAACGAGATCGGGTCGCGGTGTCAGACCGTTGGCGGGCATCGCAGAAAAGCCGTTTACGGCGCGCGCAATCTGCGCTGCTGCGCCCTCGCCCTGTACCAACACCGGCCAGACAAGGACATGGCTGGGAAAGCGATCGGCGAGGCGGTGGAGGATATCGCGAATGACCGCGCCGGTGGGCGATGTGACAACGCCGATAACGCGGGGCAGGGATGGTAATTTCTTTTTCCGCTCGGGTGCAAACAGGCCTTCATCCGCAAGCCGCGCTTTCAGTTTTTCGAAGAGCAGCATCATCGCACCTTCGCCTGCAACCTCAAGGGCTTCGACGACGATCTGGTAATTCGACCGCCCAGCATAAGTGGTCAGCTTGCCCGTGGCGACGACTTCGAGCCCATCCTCGGGCGCGAACGGCAGGCGGGCGGCGCCACCTTTCCACATCACTGCATCGAGCCGGGCGTTTTCGTCCTTGAGACTAAAATAGATATGGCCAGACGCGGCGCGCTTGAAACCGGAAATCTCGCCGCGCACGCGGACATGGCCAAAGCGGTCCTCGACAGTGCGCTTCAATGCCGACGACAATTCGGACACGCTCATGGCGTGGGCATTGTCGCCGGGGCGCTCGTCCGCTAACAGGCGGGCGACCTGTGGGTCGGCAGTTTCAAAGGGGTCATTTGCGGACATGAATATCTTGCTTTTAGGGTCTGGCGGACGTGAACATGCGCTGGCGTGGAGGCTCGCGCAATCGCCGTGTTGCGATACAGTGTTCGCAGCACCCGGCAACCCCGGTATTGCCGAAGAGGCGGAATTGGTTGACCTGAATATCGCCGATCACGATGCGGTTATTGCTTTTTGTGCAGGTCATGACATCGGCCTGGTTGTCGTTGGACCCGAGGCGCCGCTGGTTGACGGCCTTGGCGACAGTTTGCGCGAAGCAGGTGTGCCGGTGTTCGGCCCCAATCGTGACGCGGCGCAGCTCGAAGGATCAAAGGGCTTTACCAAAGACATGTGCGCCGCTGCCGACATTCCGACAGCGGGCTATAAACGATATGACAGCAAAAGGCTGGCGCTGGCAGGACTGGCAGATTTCCGGCCGCCATATGTCATTAAGGCCGACGGCCTTGCCGCAGGCAAAGGCGTGATCATCGCTGAGAACCGTCAAGAGGCCGAAGCGGCGATCGATGACATGTTCGCCGGTGGCTTTGGCGATGCCGGGGCGTCGGTGGTCATCGAGGAATTCATGACCGGAGAGGAAGCCAGTTTTTTCGCACTTACCGACGGACACACTGTCGTCGCCTTTGGCTCGGCGCAGGATCACAAGCGCGTCGGCGATGGTGACACGGGTCCCAATACCGGTGGAATGGGGGCTTATTCGCCGGCTACTGTGCTGACCGAGGCATTGGAGGCCGAAGTGATGAACCGCATCATCGAGCCGACTGTCGCGTATATGGCGGCGCAAGGCATGCCATATTCCGGCGTACTGTTCGCAGGGTTGATGCTGACCGATGAGGGGCCGAAGCTGATTGAGTATAATGCACGGTTCGGCGATCCGGAATGCCAGGTGCTGATGTCTCGATTCCGCGGTGATCTTGCCAAATTGATGCTGGCGGTTGCAACCGGCCAACTGGACGAGGCCGCTGTTCCAAATTTTGCGTCTGAAACCGCCCTGACCGTCGTGATGGCGGCAAAGGGCTACCCGGGTATTGCCGAAAAAGGCGGCGCTATATCGATTAACAAGGCAACGGGTGCCAAGGTTTTCCATGCCGGTACAGCGGAACGCGACGGCCAGTTGGTGGCCAATGGCGGACGGGTGCTGAGCGTCACAGCAAGTGGCAAAAATGTCACCGAAGCGCGAATGATGGCCTACGCAGCGATCGATGCCATTGATTTCCCCGCTGGCTTTTGCCGCCGTGACATCGGCTGGCGCGAGGCCGAACGGGAGGCCGAACGAGAGGGTGCCGCCCCCTAAAGCGATGCGCCACATCGGTTAACCCTCATTAGCGCTTTCATGCGGAACAAAAATTGCCTAATCCATCGATAAACTAAAGAGTATTTCTGGGAGGAAAACCATGGCGAATTATTTACCGATTACGATCAGTGCGATTCTTATATTCACCGTTCTGATGTGGTGGTTGCTTGCACTGGGATCGGTAAAAAAATCGAATTCGTCGAAGCCCGATTTATCGAAAGACGCAGCGCCCCCTAAAGCGGTTTCCGCGGCTCCGGTGGCTGCGGCATCGCCACCTGCTGCGCCCAAGGCGACTAAAGGTAAAGTTGCCAAAGCGTCATTGATGGACGCCCCCAAACCTGCATTGAAAACAGCTCCGCCCAAAGCGAAAGCTCCGTTAAAAGTTGCGGCCACCAAGGCTGCGCCAAGCAAATCAGCGCCAAAGGCAGCCAAGCCAACCATTAAAACTGCGGTAGCGCCAAAAGCTGCAAGTACCCCGAAAGCCGCAACTGCAAAGGCCGTTACCGCAAACGCGGTAGCCAAACCAAAAGTGGAAACAGCGCCAAAGGCAAAGCCGCCAGCAAAAGTCGCGTCAAAGCCAGTTGCAACAAAAGCTGCACCTAAACCAAAAACCGTTGCGAAACCGAAGGCGGCAAAAGTCGTTATTCCAGACAATCTGGAGCTGCTGAAGGGAGTCGGGCCGAAGGTAAATACGATGCTGAAGTCGCTTGGCATCACCAGTTTCGGGCAGGTGGCCAACTGGTCGGTCGCCGATATTGCCGAAGTTGATTCGAAACTCGGTGCATTTGCCGGTCGTATCAATCGCGACAATTGGGTCGATCAGGCCAAGCTGCTGGTTGCAGGCGATGTCGCCGGTTTCGAAAAGAAATATGGTGCGCTGGGAAGCGAAATCGCAAAGGGCTGACCGGCGCTCCTGCCATTCGGGGGCTTGCGCGAGGGCGAAGAACCGTCAGACCGGTTTCAAAATCCGCTTTGGACGCGGCTGCAGTTCGCCTTTGCAATTGGGGCAGCGGCCTTCGAGCGGTCCGTCGACACATGGCCCGCAAAAGGTGCATTCATAACTGCAAATCCGTGCATCATTGCTGTCCAGCGGTAGTGCGGTCGCGCATTGTTCGCATTGGTCACGCATTTCCAGCATGTCGTTTTCCTTTATCTGCCGACGCGCTGCAATCCTGTCCCGTGCATTTTCAGCCAGAGATCAGCGGTTTTTCGGTCGCCTTCATATAACGTATCGAGCCAACCATAGAAATCCCGGCTGTGATCCATATGTCGTATATGCGCGACCTCGTGTGCGATAACCGAACGGCGAACATAGGCCGGTGCCATGATAAGCCGCCAGCTGAGGGAGATCGTGCCACGGCTGGAACAGCTGCCCCATCGGCTGCGCGGATCGCCGAGCGAAAGGCGTGGCACAGCCTCGCCTGCCTGATCGCAATAATGCCGAATTTCGCTGGCATAAACGCGTCGTGCCTCTGCTTTTAACCAGCGCAGGATACGGGTCTCGACCGAGGACTGCGGCCCGCCGAGCCGTAACATACCCTCGCCGCATCTTATGCTGCGCGGCCAATCTTCGCGCCACTCGATGATATGCGCCGCGCCCTCGACCGCGATCTCGCTTCCTGGCGCAATCGGCGCCGCGTCGGGCGCGCTTTGCAAGCGGGCGGCAATCCACTGCCGCTTTTTGGCAACGAAATCGAGCGCGACGTTGGTTGGCGTGTAGCTTGGCATGGTGATACGGATTTCGCGGCTGATCGCATCGGCGCGCATGGAAATGCGCCGCGCGCGCGGATTGCGCCGAATACGCACGGGTATGCTCTCTCCCTCGATATCAACCTTGGGATCGGCAAGGCCGTTTTCAAAGAGGTTGGTCGACAATATGGTTTTCAAGCGGTCCAGCATGGAGTTCCGATATTGCCCGACCTTTAACGGACATGCCAGCGTCATGAATGGTCTGACGGTTGCCACTCACGAGATAATGCCATTCGGGAAGAGGTTTTCCGTCCGCCCGAAGGACATAAGCGCAGGTTTCGGGCAACCACATATAATCGTCAATTTTGCGCGGTGTCAGCCTCAGGCATTCGGGAACAATCGCCTTGCGATGGCGATAATCGGCGCAACGGCAGGTTTGCAGGTCAAGCAGCTTGCAGGCGACATTGGTGGGGTAGATGCGGCCTGTATCCTCGTCTTCAACCTTGTTGAGACAGCATTTGCCGCAGCCGTCACACAGCGCCTCCCATTGTGCGCGGTCGAGACTCTCTATCGGCGCTTCCCAGAACGGAGTTTCGTTCACACTAACGCACCCATTTTGCCAACTCCGCCTCGACCATATCCGGCGCGCCTTCATTGGCATCGGTTTTCGGCTGATCGGCAGGCAGAATAGCCAGCGGCTTGCCATCCGGACCCATCAGATATGGTGTCTGGCTATGGCTCATCAGATAGGTTTCAGCTGACGAGCCTTCGATCCGGCTCGAATACACCGCAAACTTTTTTGTCGCGTCGGCAATTTCCAGGTCGCTGCCTGTCAGGCCGATGGCGCGCGGGTGGAAAGCGCTGACAAATTGTTTGAGCACATCCGGCGTATCGCGTGCCGGATCGACAGTGATAAAGATCGGCTGGATTTTGGCTGCCAATGCCGGGCTATCCTTTTCAAACGCTTTCAGGCCCGCCATCAGATTTTGCATGTCGGGCGTGCAGATATCGGGGCAGTTGGTATAGCCGAAATAGACGATCCGGTACGACCTGTCGAATTCCTTGAAACTGCGTTTCTTTCCATCCTGGTCGGTCAGCAGGAAATCGCCGCCGATAGCCGCTCCTGCTAGCGGAGCCGATGACAGTGGCGGTTGCGCCGGGCTGGTGTCACAGGCGGTGAGGAAAATTGCGGTGGATAGAGCGAAAGCGAGGGATTTGTTCATAGCGGGGCCAGACATGGTCTGCTAATGCGCCCAAATCAAGCATATTGGGTTCGAAAAATGGGGCATGTTTCTTTGAACAGAAAATTGGTTTGGGCTTTGGCTGCCTGTTCGCTGGTATCGATTACTGGCGGGGCGATTGTACCAGCCGCGCACGCGCAGTTTTCCGATAGCTATAATTTCCTGAAAGCGGTCAAGGATCGCGACGGCGGGGAGGCGGAGAAGTTCCTCGCTGAACCCGGTAGCGTCATCATCAATACGCGTGACAACACAACGGGTGAAACCGCGCTTCATATCGTCATCCAGCGGCGCGATTCAACGTGGCTTAGTTATTTGCTGCAAAAGGGTGCCAATCCCAATCTTGCTGATAAAAAGGGTACGACCCCGCTGATGCTGGCGACCCAGCTTGGCTTTGTCGACGGCATCAGCTGGCTGATCGAGAAGAAGGCTCAGGTCGACCAAACCAACCGATCAGGCGAAACGGCGCTGATTTTGGCCGTTCAGTTACGTAATACCGAAGCAGTTCGCGTTCTGCTCAAGGCCGGCGCCAACCCCGACAAGAAAGACAGCCGCGCGGGCTATTCAGCGCGCGACTATGCACAGCAGGACGGCCGGGCCAGCGCCATTGCCTCGGTAATCGAAAATCACGGAAAAACCGATGCAACGCCGAAAAAACCAGCCGATCTGGATTTTTCAGGCGTTGGCGAGACAAAGAACTAACCCTCGTTTCGTTATCCTTGCGCGCAGCCGGGGATCTCCGGCGGTAGTGTTTGACGGCGCCAAAATTCCGCGCTTGCTTGTGTGACGGGTTACCCCGCCACGAACGTCATCGCGACGCCATTCATGCAATATCGCTTGCCCGTAGGTTTGGGACCGTCGTTGAACACATGCCCCAAATGTCCGCCGCAGCGCGTGCAATGCACTTCGGTGCGTGGTAGTCCGATCTTGTAATCCGTGCTGGTACCGACGCCGCCCGCCAGCGGCTGCCAGAAACTCGGCCAACCGGTGCCGCTGTCGAATTTGGTAGCGGACGAAAACAGGCGCTGGTTGCACCCTGCACACACAAAGGTTCCTTTGCGTTTTTCCTTGTCGAGCGGGCTTGAATATGGTCTTTCGGTGTCGTCCTGCCGAAGCACGCGATAGGCGGCCGGGGAAAGCCGTTTCTTCCATTCGGCGTCACTGTAGGTGACCGCGTAGCGCGTTTTGGCGGTCGCATCCTTGCCGCATCCAAAGATAAAGACTGCAGCCCCGGCGCTGGTCATTGACAGGAACTGGCGTTTTGAAAACTGCATTGCGGATGTCCTTTAAGCCCAACTCAGGTATAAATACGCGCGAACAGCCCCAAAGGTTTCAATAACGTGACAGCTCCACCATCATTTTGCGATAGCCATGGACGAAGCAGGCGGCAACGCGATCGGGCTCGCCGATAACATTCACCCGCAACCTCCGGGCAGCCATTTCTTCGAGTAACACGCGAATCTGGAGTTCGGCAAGGCGCGCACCGACGCAGCGATGGATGCCGTAGCCGAAGGATAAATGCCGCCTCGCATTTTCCCGATCGACGATAAGCTTATCGGGATTTTCGAACACCGTCTCGTCGCGGTTGGCCGACAGATACCACAT
>JANOPT010000077.1:0-14243 GCA_031421975.1 Sphingomonadales bacterium
TTTTTGACAGGAGTTATTATCATGGACGCAGAAGCAGCAAAATTGATCGGTGCCGGTCTCGCAGCAATTGGTGCAGGCCTCGCCGCTGGCGGCGTGGGTAACGTTTTCGGATCGTTCCTTCAGGGCGCACTCCGCAATCCTGCAGCCGCTGACGGCCAGCAGGGTCGTTTGTTCATCGGCTTCGCGGCTGCCGAACTTCTCGGCCTGCTCGCATTCGTCGTTGCGATGATCCTGATCTTCGTTGCCTAATTGACGGTTTCGCTCCGGCCATGTGCCGGGGCAATATCTTCATAAGGACGAGCGGATAACATGCCCCAGATTTCCCAGATTATCGATACCTATGCGTCGCAGTTCTTCTGGCTGCTGATTGTCTTCGGCCTGATCTATTTCACGATCGGCCGGGGCATGCTGCCGAAGATCGAGGCGAATATGGACGCGCGTGATCGCAAGATTGCGGACGACCTAGCGGCTGCCGAGCGTGCTCGCGCAGAGGCCGATAGTCTGGAAGATGGCGGCAGCGCGCAAATCACCGAAGCCCGCGCTGCGGCGCAGGCCAAGGCGAACGAGGCCAAAACTAAAGCCGCCAAGGACGCCGAAGCGCGCCTTGCGGTGGCCGATGCAGAGGTTGGCGCGAAGCTTGCCGCCGCTGAGGCAGGCCTCGCCAAGGCCAGCGCCAAGGCAATGACCAGCATCGAAAGCGTTGCCGCAGAAGCCGCTGCCGATATCGTCGCCAAGGTTTCGGGAGCGAAAGTCAGCGCCGCTCAGGCAGCAACAGCAGTGAAGGCAGTATTGGCCAATGGCTGAAGAAGCGAAAACGGAACTGACCGCTGAAGATCACGCCGCGATGGGGCATGGTCCGATGACAGCGACGACTGAAGCTGGGGCTGAAGTGCCACATGCCGAACCGTCGGCCTTGGGCTTTGACGCAACGATGCTGGTAGCGTTGGCCATGCTCGTGGTGATCGGGCTGGCGATCTGGAAGAAGGTGCCAGCGATGATCGCCGGCGCGCTCGACAAGCAGATTTCGGGCATCAAGGCGCAACTCGATCAGGCCACAGCGCTTCGCGCCGAGGCCGAAGCGATCAAGGCCGAATATGAAGCGAAAGCCAAGCAAGCCGAGCAAGACGCTATCGACATGAAAGCCGCTGCGGTTGAAGAAGCAAAGCAGATCGTCGCAACCGCCAAGGTGGCGGCAACCGATATGATCGCCCGACGGGCCAAGGCCGCCGAAGACAAGATTGCCGCTGCTGAACGCGCGGCGATTGCGGATGTGCGGGCGAAGGCTGCGTCGGTTTCGGCTGCTGCTGCGGCGCAGCTGATTGCGACGCATCATGATGCCAAGGCCGATGCGTCGTTGGTTGATCAGTCGATTAATTCGCTGAATTAATTTCTTCCCTCTCCCATCGGGAGAGGGTTGTGAAAGCTTGGCAGCTTGCTGCCTAGCTGTAGCTGGGTGAGGGGTTCTGCCCTCCCGGTAGCGCACACCCCCTCATCCAACTCCGCCTAATTCGCGCTGCTCATAAGGCTCCATATCCTTCTCCCATTGGGAGAAGGTTTGGGTGGCGTTTGCTCTCTGTTCTTCCTACATCACCCCCAATGTCCAAAGCTGAACGCCCAGACCAACCCAACGCAGCCTCTCGCTTCAACGAAGAAAAAGCGACCTATTCGGTGCGCGGTTCGGAACAGCCCGACCTGGAGGCTGGCGTCGCCGCGATCCGCAATGTCTGGAAAACGCTGCCGATCAAGCCCGGCGTATACCGGATGCACGATGCGCGCGGCGATATCCTTTATGTCGGCAAGGCAAAAGCGCTTAAGAACCGCGTCAGCAACTACACGCAAGTGGAGCGCTTGCCGCAACGGCTGAAACGCATGGTCGCGCAGACTCGGTCGATGACGATTGTAACGACCAACAGCGAGGCCGAGGCGTTGTTGCTGGAGGCGCAATTGATCAAGCGGTACCGCCCGGCCTACAATGTGCTGCTGCGCGACGATAAAAGCTTCCCCTTCATCCTGCTGCGTGCCGACCACATATTCCCGCGTATCCAGAAACATCGCGGCGCGCGGCGGCACAAGGGGCAATATTATGGTCCGTTCGCCAGCGCGGGTTCAGTGAACCAGACGCTCAACGCGCTGGAAAAATTGTTTTTGCTCAGAAGCTGCTCGGACAGTTTCTTCAACAACCGCAACCGGCCCTGTTTGCTTTATCAAATCAAGCGTTGCTCCGCGCCCTGTGTCGGACGGATCGACGATGCGGCTTATTCAGAGCTGGTGGCCGACGCCAAGTCCTTCCTCGATGGAAAGTCGTCAGGAGTGCAGGCGAAGCTGGCGGCTGAAATGGAAAGTGCAGCCGAAGGCCTCGATTTCGAACGCGCGGCAATGCTGCGCGACCGGCTGAAGGCGCTGACCTTCATTCAAGGATCGCAGGCGATCAACGCTGCTGGCATCGGCGATGCCGACATCTTCGCACTCGCGCACCGCAACGGGGTGATGGGCATCCAGGCATTTTTCATCCGTGGCGGGCAAAATTGGGGCCACCGCTCTTTCTTCCCCGCGCATGTTTCAGAGATGAACGAAGATGACGTGTTCACCAGCTTCCTCGCGCAATTTTACGAGGATGTGCCGCCTGCAAAACTTATCCTGCTCGACCGTGAACTGGCCGAGGCGGACCTGCTGGCACAAGCACTGTCCGAGCGGGCAGAGCGCAAGATCGAAATCGCCGTGCCCCAACGCGGCGACCGCGTCCGGCTGGTGGCGCAGGCGACGCGCAACGCCGCTGAAGCGCTTGACCGGCGGTTAGCGGAGAGCACGACGCAGGGCAAGTTGCTACAGGAAGTCGCTGACCTGTTCGAATTGCCCGAACCGCCGAAGCGAATCGAGATTTACGATAATAGCCATATCCAAGGCACCAATGCGCTCGGCGCGATGGTGGTTGCGGGGCCGGAAGGTTTTATCAAAGGCCAGTATCGCAAGTTCAACATCAAACAGGCGGCAACCGACGATGACTTCGCGATGATGCGCGAGGTGTTTCAGCGGAGGTTTGGGCGGGCGCAGGACGACGATCCGGATCGCGATAGCGGACAATGGCCCGATCTCGTGCTGATCGACGGCGGCAAGGGGCAGATGAGCACAGTCAAGGCCGCACTCGAAGAAATCGGCGTTGACGACGTGCCGCTGATCGCCATCGCCAAGGGGCCGCATCATGGCCGCGACGGGCGCGAGGTGTTCCATTTCCCTGATGGCCGCGAAATCACCTTGCCAGTGAACGCGCCGGTGCTGTTCTACCTGCAACGTCTGCGCGACGAAGTGCACCGCTACGCCATCGGCGCACACCGCAATAAGCGATCAAAGGCAATCACCGCCAGCCCGCTTGACGAGGTCCCGGGCATCGGCCCATCGCGCAAAAAGGCGCTGCTGATGCACTTCGGTACGGCAAGGGCGGTGCGTAGCGCGAGCCTTGAGGATTTGCAGAAAGCGCCTGGCGTTTCGGCGGCGGTGGCGCAGACCGTGCATGATTTTTACCACACCGCTTAAGCGGTATTGCCGTTCTCGCGCGGAGCATTTTTTCATCTTGTGATGCACCGCTATCGCGTTCATTCATACTGCTGGGATATTGCTCCCCGAGGCACAAACAATGCAAATCAAGGATAGGCCCGAATTCACCCGCAAAGCGTCGGTGATGACCTTCACGCCTGACGATACCGTGATGACGGCGGTACAGGCAATGAGCGAAAAAAATTATGGTGCGGCGGTAGTGATATCACCCGACCGCAAACCAATCGGTATTGTAACCGAACGCGATTTTATGCGCCGGTTGCTGGGCAAGGGACTCGATCCAAACACCACGCCGATCAGTGCGATCATGACCTCTGATTTGCGGCTGGCGCGCGGCGACGATAATTTGGTGGATTGGTTACGCCAGATGTCAAACGACCGGTTCCGCCATTTGCCCGTGATCGACGATGACGGCACGTTGATCGGTATTATGAGCCAGGGCGATTTCGTTAGTTACACCTGGCCCGAATTGCTCGACCGGGTCAAGGAACAGGCGCGCGCGACTTTTGGCATCAACCCGTCGATTTTTATTGGCTTGGGCGCATTCGTCCTGATCGCGCTGACCGGTATATTTGCTTTGTTGCTGACGAAGTAACCGTAAACGCGGCGGTTTCAACATGCACGGGGGGATAAATGCCAAAGATAAACGCGAACGGTATCGACATCTACTACGAGGAATCCGGCCCGACCGACGCGCCCGTTATTTTGCTCGTCATGGGGCTTGGCGCACAGATGATAGCCTGGCCAGGCGAGTTCATTCAGGGCCTTGTCGGTAAGGGCTATCGCGTGGTCCATTATGACAATCGCGATGTCGGCATGTCGCAGCGGATGGAGGGAGCTGTGGCTCCCAATCTGGTCTGGACGATGTTCAAGGCGCGGTTGGGGCTTCCGGTGAGCGTTCCATACACGCTGGCCGATATGGCCGCAGACGGGATCGGATTGCTTGATGCGCTGGGCATAAAAAAGTCGCATGTGGTCGGCGCGTCGATGGGCGGGATGATCGTTCAGCTGATGGCCGCGAACCACCGTGAGCGCCTGCTGAGCATGACCTCGATCATGTCGTCCAGTGGTGCGCCAGGGCTTCCGGGCGCGCGGGCCGATATCCAGCGACGCTTCATGGTCAAGCGCCCGCCCGATGCCAGCCGTGACGACGCTATTGCGTTTGGCACCGATCTGGTGCGTTCCTTTTCTTTTCCCGATCCGGCACGGCCCGAAAGCGCGCATGCCGAAATGGCCACCAAGGCATTTGATCGCGGCTATTATCCGGTAGGGACAAGGCGGCAATTGCTGGCGATTATCGCTGATGGCAGCCGGGTCGACCGGCTGAAGACCATCACCGTGCCGACCCTCGTAGTCCATGGCGGTGCCGACCCGCTGGTGCCCAAAGAGGGCAGCGAGGATATTGCCCGCCACATCCCCGGCGCGCGGCTGGAGATTATCGATCAGATGGCGCACGACCTGCCGCCTTCACAGGTCGGCCGCATGGTCGACCTGATTGCCGACCATGCGACCGCCTCTGCGCCGCTAGCGGTTGTCTAGCTGCGACCGCACCGCGTGCAATCCTTCGCGCGTGATGCGATAGGGCGAACCGCCGGTGCTGCCGATCATTCGCTTGCGCCGCAGCTTCTGGAAAACCGCGATGGTGCAATCATCGAGCCGCCAGCCGTCGCGGTTCATGCAATCGACCTCGATTATTCGCCCGCGTTCGTCAAAGCGGTGGATGATCGACCCGCCCTGCGCCAGTGCGTGCAGCACGCGCTGTTCAAATTTTGAAATGTTCATTGAAATTGACCCGTAGAAATTGATCAAGGGCCAGCGGGCACGCATCGGCGCCGCTGGAGCCAATATCAGCAGGTCCGCGAAAACATCGCGGCGTGCTGGATCAACGGGTGGCAATCTCTTGCATAAATTCCTCAAATAGAGTGGGCAAATTAACCCCAGCGCCGGATTATGCAAGACTTGCGATATTTTGTGCTGCGCTGCACAATTTTTAGGGTTGTTTGTGCGATGCGCCGCGCTAACTTGCGTGCATGTCAACAAATCCTCTTCTCCTTGAAGCCATCGCTCTCAAAAAATGCGTGACGACAGTTTATAACGGCGTCGCGATGAAGCTTGCCCCGCATGTGCTTTATTCGAAGAACAATGCGCTGTTCATCGATGCAATCACGCTTGAAAAGCACGGCGAACCGCCGCGTGAGAGGAAGCTTGGGGCGTTTCACCTGCAAGGGCTTAATGAATTGCAGATCGTCGATGAGCATTTCGAGCCCGACGAAATGTTCGAACCCGACGCCGAAAAATATGAGGGCGTGGCATTGTTCAAGGTAAGTCAAGACTAGCCCTTTCCCGTGCGGCTTGGCATGAAGCGTTATGCACATCAGCACATCGGCCATCATCTGCGCGGTCCGCAACCACGGCGAGACTGGTGCGATTGTGCGTGCGTTTGCCAGCGAACAGGGGATGCTCGCTGGCTTCGTTCAAGGCGCGCGCGGGCGGCATTTGCGGCCGGTGCTGATCCCCGGCAACGTTATCAAAGGCGAATGGCGGGTTCGGGTGCCGGGGCAACTGGCGTCGCTCGTTGCCGAACCGATCCATAGCCGCGGGCACCTGTTATCCGAGCCGCTGGCGATTGCGGCGATTGACTGGGTTACCGCGCTGACCGCCGCGACCTTGCCTGAGGCATACCCATATCCCCGGTTGCACAGCGCGCTCGATGGGGTTTTGTCAGCGATTGAACTGGCACCGGCGGCGCGGGTGTGGGCAGGCGCGGTGGCGCAATATGAGACGCTGCTTCTGGCTGAGCTTGGCTATGCCGAAGAGATTGAGGCCAGCGGCGCGCCGGTGGCGATGATGGCGCAAAACAGGGAGCGATTGGTGGCGCACGTTCTGGGCGAACGCCGCGCTGATGTTATGGCCGCACGCGAACGGCTGGTGGACCGGCTGAAAAGGGCAGTTGCATAACTTTGGCCTGACAGGCAAAGGCCCACCAGCACATCCGTTCGTGTCGAGCGCAGTCGAGACGCCCATAAGGCTTGCACAACCGATGGGTGTCTCGACTGCGCTCGACACGAACGGGATAGGGAGGTCGGAAACTTGTTAGTCGCGCTGTTACCCGGAGACGGAATTGGTCCCGAAGTCATCACGCAGGCACGCCGCGTGCTCCATGCGCTAGCGATTGATGGGCTGGCTTTTGAAGAGGCGCTGGTCGGCGGCGCGGCATACAAGGCGACCGGGCATCCCTTGCCGCCTGCGACGATCAAGCTGGCCAAGCGTGCAGATGCGATCTTGTTCGGCGCGGTGGGCGATCCTGACTGCGATAATCTCGAGAGACATTTGCGCCCCGAGCAAGCGATCCTTGGGCTACGCAAGGAACTCAGCCTGTTCGCCAATCTTCGCCCCGCGACATTATTCCCCGAACTGGCCGACGCCAGCACACTTCGCCCGGAAATCGCTGGCCAGATAAATATGGTCATCGTGCGCGAGCTCAACGGCGATGTCTATTTTGGCGAAAAGGGAATGCGTAAAACCGCCGATGGACGCCGCGAAGGCTATGACGTCATGTCCTATAATGAGGACGAGGTCCGCCGCATCGCCCGCGTCGGGTTTGAAACTGCAATGGCGCGAGACAAAAAATTATGCTCGGTCGATAAGGCCAATGTCCTCGAAACATCGCAACTGTGGCGCGATGTGGTTATCGAAACGCATGCCGATTATCCGCAAGTCGAGCTTAGCCACATGTATGTCGACAATTGCGCGATGCAGCTCGTGCGGAACCCGGGCCAGTTTGATGTCATCATCACCGGCAACCTGTTTGGTGACATTCTGTCGGATCAGGCAAGCATGTGTGCCGGGTCCATCGGCATGCTGCCGAGCGCGTCGCTGGATAGCAACCAAAAGGGGCTATACGAACCCATTCACGGCAGCGCGCCGGACATCGCAGGGCGGGGCAAGGCAAACCCGCTGGCAACAATATTATCGGCCGCGATGATGCTGCGTTACTCGCTCGGATTGCCCGATGTGGCAGATCAGATCGAAACGGCGGTCGCAAAGGCACTGGCTGCGGGTGCCCGTTCGGCTGACCTCGGCGGTAAGATGTCGACCAGCGAAATGGGCGATGCCGTTCTTGCTGCCTTGACCTGACCTTCACACTCCTCGAAAAGCATCCCATGAAGAAAACCACCGGCCAGAATCGCGATATCACAAGCAAATGGCGGCCCGCCACGCAGGCGGTGCGCGGTGGCACATGGCGCAGTGAACATGGCGAGACGTCTGAGGCATTGTTTCTTTCGTCAGGCTTCACCTATGACGATGCCGAAACCGTAGCCGCGCGCTTTGCCGGTGAGGCCGAGGGCATGACCTATTCACGCCTGCAAAACCCGACGGTGCAGATGCTCGAAGAACGCATTGCGCTGATGGAGGGTGCGGATGCGTGCCGCGCGCAGGCCACCGGAATGGCGGCGATGACTACCGCACTGCTTTGCCAGTTGTCACAAGGCGATCACGTCGTCGCGGCCCGCGCGGCGTTCGGGTCGTGCCGCTGGCTGACCGACAATCTGCTACCCAAATGGGGCATCAGCACCACGACCATCGACAGCCGCAATAATGATGAATGGCTGGCCGCGATTCAGCCCAACACCAAAGTCTTTTTCTTCGAAACCCCTGCCAATCCAACGATGGATATCGTCGACATGGCGTATGTGTGCGGTCTGGCGAAGCAGCACGGGATTACGACCGTGGTTGATAATGCCTTCGCGACGTCGGTGCTGCAGCGCCCCATGGATTTTGGTGCCGATGTGGTCGCCTATAGCGCGACCAAGCTGATGGACGGGCAGGGCCGTGTGCTGGCTGGCGCAGTCTGCGGATCGCATCAATGGATCGAAGAGATGTTATTGCCGTTTCAGCGCAACACCGGGCCGAATCTCTCGCCATTCAATGCCTGGGTGGTGCATAAGGGGCTGGAAACGCTGGAACTGCGCGCAATGCGGCAGTCGGAAAATGCGTTGACTGTCGGCAGGTTTCTTGAACAGCGCGTCCCCGTCATGCTGCATCCGGGCTTGCCATCGCACCCTCAGCACAATCTCGCGATGGCGCAGATGAAGGCATGCGGGCCGATCTTCGCGTTCGAACTCGATGGTGGTCGTAAACAGGCTCACGGCTTGCTCAATGCCCTGCAACTCATCGATATTTCGAACAATATCGGCGATGCGCGCAGTCTGATGTGCCATCCTGCGTCGTCCACTCATCACGGAATGGGGCCTGAGGGGCGCGAGGCGATGGGAGTAGGCGAGGGCATGATCCGTATCAATGTCGGGCTCGAAGATCCTGCGGATTTGATCGACGATCTGGATCAGGCGTTGAAGGCGGTCGGCCTGTGAACATTCTCGATTCGTTTTTTGCTGCCAGCGCCACAACCCACGGCGTGACCGTTCGCGTCGCACCGAATTTCCTCGATGAACAATCGGTTCCGGCGCAGGGTCGCTGGTTCTGGTCCTATCATATCCGGATTGAAAATATCGGTGACGAACCCGTTCAGCTGCTGACCCGGCATTGGAAAATCACCGATGGCCGAGGTACGGTGAACCATGTCGATGGCGACGGCGTCGTAGGCGAGCAGCCGTTGCTTCATCCCGGCGGATCGCACGATTATGTATCCGGCTGCCCATTGTCCACGCCCAGCGGAATGATGGAAGGCCAATATCGTTTTATACGCGAGAACGGCACGACCTTTCTGGCCGACATCCCCCGGTTCAAACTGGTCGCACCGGCGACAGCGCGGTGACAGAACTTTACTTTATTTCCGTTCGCATCGAGCCTAGTCGAGATGCCGGGAGGCAGTACGCCACCGATGGGTGTCTCGACTGGGCTCGACACGAACGGATAAGGGGGCGGTGAATTGAAACGAACGCATCTCCCGCTCAACGGGCTTCGTGTTCTCGATGCAGCCGCAAGGCATTTAAGCTTTACCAAAGCGGCGGACGAACTCGCGGTCACCCCTGCTGCCGTTGGACAGCAAATTCGCGCTTTGGAAGATATGCTGGGCGTTGTGTTGTTCCGGCGCACCCCGAAAGGTCTGGAACTTACCGATGAAGCCGCCAACGGTCTTGATGCCTTGCGCGCGGGTTTCCTGCAATTCGAAGAATCCGTCCGAGCAATGCAGGCAGGCCAGTCTTCCAATTCGCTCACGATTGCCGCCCCCAGGGATTTTACCGCGAAATGGCTCGCGGCCAGGCTCGCGGTTTTCAGTAAATCGAACCCCGAAACCCGCTTCACTCTGGTCGCGGCCGATGACGACATCGACTTTACCGAAGCCAATCTGGACCTCGCCATTCGGCTGGGCAACGGTCCTGGCGAACATGAAGGCGCGATGCTTGCGCCAGGTGCATTTGTGACGGTAGCCGCGCCCGAGGGCGGCGCTGACACGCCCATAAGCTGGTTCGGATGTCCAGTCGCCGACGGCGTTGCCGCGCTTCGTTTGGCCGACGCTGGTCTGGCCATCGATGCTGCGGCAATCGGCTTGGGTCGTGCCACCGTACCCATGCTTCTGGCCGAAGCCGATCTTGCATCGGCACGGATTAGCGCGATTGATAATGCCAAAGAAAGCGATCAGGCATACTGGCTATTGGCACCATTGCCGCAATGGCGACAGAAAAAGGTCCGGGCGCTGGTCGACGCGTTGATGGCGTAACCGCCCGCGATGATGGAGCCGTGCCGACTGAAGCGCTAATTCGCGACGCTGTCCAGCACGCGCGACATCAGCGATACAAAAACAGAATTGTCGACCTCGGTGGCTGCATTATTCCACGTCCCGCTTATCATGTGCCATTCTCCGCGCTTTGATTGCGCCAGAAAACTCATGGATATAACACCGGGCTCTGATCCACCCTTATAGCCAAGATACTGCCACTTTGCCGCCGAGGGCGCTCCCACGGCCGTGTTGACCGTCATAATGTCAAGTGCTGTCTGGCTGCCGGTCCGGCGGATCGTGTCCAGCACATTGGCGATGTCCGCTGGCGAGGCGAACCATTCGATGCTGTCGATGGCAACGGGGCCGGAGCCCAGAAGCGCTGGATCGATGCGCTCGAATTTTAGCGCATCGGCCTCTGTTCCCAGCAGGTTTCGCTGCGCGGCCTCGTTTGCGTTCTGGAAACGTGTGCGTAAATCGACGTTTGTTTTCAGTGCAAATGCCTCGACGGTGGTCAGCATGGGCAGCGCCTTGTCGGGATCGCTATGGCCAATGGTTGCCAGTTTTTCTTCAACTGCGTCCCGGCCAAGTACCCGCATCAATGCATCGGTTGCGGCATTGTCGCTGACCGAAATCATCCATGTCGCCAACGTCTGGAGGGTCACAGGCGTGCTTCGTGGCCAATTTTGCGTAGCGAGGGATGAATAGCTCTTTTCGATGATAGGAACGACATCGGACCAGCTGCGCCGACCCGCCTGAACCTGAGAAGCAAGCTCGGCCAGCACATATAGTTTGAAGGTGGAGGCAACGGCAAATTGCTCCCCGGTTGCGCGGCCGGCAATCTGCTGCCGTTTGCCATCCGGCCCGATTTTCTCAACGAGATAGCCTGCTCGTCCAGGTAGCCGGGTAAAGTCCGCATCGATTTTCGCGGGCGTATCGCCCCTCGTTTCAAACCCCTTGACGAGAAGCCCGACGACTCTGTTGGGCAAGGCAGGTTCGACTGAGATATCGGCGGTCGCAATGGCTTTCTCATATTCAATCTTAATCGTTGCAGTGTTCGGGCCGGTCAATTGGACCTCAGTGACTGTCAACGGTTTGCCGTGCACGGCGTTGAACTGATCGGAAACCGTCTTGAGCTGGACAGCAGGGACCGCGTTGAGAAAGCTGGGGGAGAAATAATCACCATATTCCATCGTCCCGGCCAGCACCGATGGCAGTTGTTCGATCCGCTGTTCAAGCGGTGTCGCTTGCATCGACGCCGGTTTCGGCGGCGTTTCTGCCGCCAGTGCGGAGGGGAAGGCGGCCAATGCGACCGATAATGCCATCCAGAACATTTTCATGCTGCGTCGTCCTTTTGCTTGTCGTTGCCGGTTATGCGTCGATCGCCTCTTCGTCGAGAAGCGCGGCATTTTCCTGAATAAAATTGAACCGGTGTTCCGGATTTTTTCCCATCAGTCGTTCGACCAGGTCAGTTACCACTGCCCGACGTTCATATTCATGCGGCAGGGTGATACGGATGAGCGAGCGCGTTTTTGGGTCCATTGTCGTTTCGCGCAATTGGTTGGGGTTCATCTCACCCAAACCCTTGAATCGGCCTATGTCCACTTTTTTGCCTTTGAACACCGTCGCCTCCAGCTCGGCCCGGTGTGCATCATCAGCCGCATAGACGCTTTGGCTGCCGTGAGTCAGGCGATAGAGCGGCGGGCGGGCGAGGTACAGATGGCCCGCCTTCACGATTTCGGGCATTTCCTGGAAGAAAAATGTCATGAGCAGCGTTGCGATATGCGCGCCATCGACATCGGCATCGGTCATGATGATGACACGTTCATAGCGCAGATTATCGGGGTTGCAGTCTTTACGACTACCGCATCCGAGCGCCAGGTTAAGGTCGGCAATTTCATTGTTGGCGCGGATCTTGTCTGCTGTGGCCGACGCAACATTCAGGATTTTGCCTCGGATCGGCAATATCGCCTGCTTCTTGCGGTCACGCGCCTGCTTGGCGGAACCGCCTGCGCTGTCGCCTTCGACGATGAACAATTCGGTGCCGGTCGGATCATCCGAGGAACAATCGGTCAGCTTGCCGGGCAGGCGCACTTTACGCCCCGATGTTGCCGTCTTGCGCTTTACTTCGCGTTCGGCCTTGCGGCGCAGGCGGTCGTCGACTTTTTCCAGGATGAAGCCCATCAACGCCTTGCCGCGCTCCATATTGTCGGCAAGGAAATGGTCGAAATGGTCGCGCACTGCGTTCTCGACGAGGCGCGTTGCCTCCGGGCTGGTCAGCCGGTCCTTCGTCTGGCTCTGGAATTGCGGATTGCGGATGAAGACCGAGAGCATCAGTTCTGCTTCGTTGAAGATATCTTCTGCGGAAATCTGCGCGGCTTTTTTTTGGCCAATCAGCTCGCCAAAGGCGCGCAATCCCTTGGTGAGCGCGGCACGGACGCCCGCCTCATGCGTGCCGCCGTCCGGCGTCGGAATCGTGTTGCAATACCAGCTATATGATCCGTCGGAATATAACGGCCAGCTAATCGCCCACTCGACGCGGCCCTGGGCGTCGGGGAAGTCCTGCGTGCCAGCAAAAAAGTCGGTGGTCGCGCATGCCCGGGTGCCCAATTGTTCGCGCAAATGATCGGACAGCCCGCCGGGGAACTGGAACACCGCCTCGGCTGGCACATCGTCGGTCGCGAGTTCCGCATCGCAGCGCCAGCGGATTTCTACGCCGGCATAAAGATACGCCTTCGAACGCGCCAATCTGAACAGCCTCGCCGGTTTGAATTTTGCCTCTGCGCCGAAAATTTCGACATCAGGCGTAAAGGCAATTGTCGTGCCGCGGCGATTAGGGGTCGGCCCCAGCTCTTCCAGTCTGCCCAGCGCGTGGCCCTTGGAAAAACGCTGTCGATACAGCTGCTTGTTGCGGGCAACTTCGACCACAGTATCATCCGACAGAGCGTTGACAACCGACACCCCGACGCCGTGCAAGCCGCCGCTCGTCGCATAAGCCTTGTCAGAAAATTTACCGCCCGAATGCAGCGTCGTCAGAATAACCTCCAACGCCGATTTATCAGGAAATTTCGGATGCGGATCGACCGGAATGCCGCGACCATTGTCGCTGATCGTAAGCCGGTTACCCGCCGCGAGAAACACCTCTATCCGGTTGGCATGACCTGCAACCGCTTCGTCCATCGAGTTGTCGAGAACTTCGGATGCCAGATGGTGCAATGCGCGCTCGTCAATGCCGCCGATGTACATGCCGGGACGGCGGCGAACGGGTTCAAGCCCCTCCAGCACCTCGATTGCCGAGGCGGTGTAATCATTCGACGCAGCGGTGGCCGCTGCGCTCCCTCCAAACAGATCATCGGTCATAAATACAGGCTATAAGGCGCAGCGAGTCGCCCGTGCAAGCATCGCTTTACGTTATCCCCCGATTATCCCGACCGCTTTTGGATTGACGAACGTCGAAGCAAGCGTATCAATAGGCTAATACACTAATTGGAGGTTTCCCATGAAAAGCCCGCTTTTGAAGTCAGTCCTGACGCTGTCGATGCTTTTATCGGTCGTTCCCACACAGATCGCATCTGCACAGGATGCAAATTCGGTTCCGCTGATCGAACGGGAAAAGCTGTTCGGAAACCCGCAAAAGTCGGGAGCTGCGCTTAGCCCGGATGGCAAGTGGATCGGGTGGCGCGCGCCGCTTGACGGCGTGATGAACGTGTTTGTTGCGCCGGTCAGTGATATGGCGAATGCGAAAGCCGTTACTTCAGCCAAAGACCGGCCAATCCGCAACTTTAGCTGGTCTGGTGATTCTTCGATGGTCCTGTATATTCAGGACAAGGGCGGCGACGAGAATTTCCTGCTTTATGGCGTTGACGTCGCGAGCGGGAAAGAGCGCAATTACACCCCGTTTGAAAAAACGCGCGTAATGATGATTGGTGCGTCGTATCAGACCAAGGACAAGATCCTGATTGGCCTCAACAATCGCAACCCGCAATATCATGATGTCCATCTGCTCGACCTG
>JANOPT010000078.1:0-6129 GCA_031421975.1 Sphingomonadales bacterium
GCCGGGGCATCGCTATATCCATGCGTTCGGACAGATCGGGCGGCCTTTGGGGCTGTTACCATTCCACCAATATTGGCTGCGGCATCATCAGGAGGGCGGCGCATCCTCGCTTTGGGATTATGCGCCAACCGCATTGGCAGCCACCGAAAACCGCTTCGCCCGTCCGCAGGAAACGCCCGGCAGTCTGCCCAGCGGCGTGGCTTATGCCTATCATTTCGACGCAGGTCTCTACGCGCAATTCTTGCGGAAATACGCAGAAGCACGCGGCGTTGTTCGGACCGAAGGTCAGGTCGTGGACGTTGAACTTCAAACTGAAACAGGCTTCATCGATGCAGTCAAACTGATGTCCGGCGACAAGGTTGAAGGCGATCTCTTCATCGATTGTTCGGGCTTTCGCGGCCTGCTGATCGAGCAAGCGCTGCATAGCGGCTATGACGACTGGTCTAACTACCTGCCCTGCGACCGCGCGCTTGCAGTCCCATGTGCATCGGTCGATCCGCTCACACCCTACACCCGTTCCACCGCACGCGAGGCGGGTTGGCAATGGCGAATCCCCCTCCAGCACCGGACCGGCAATGGCTACGTCTATTGCAGCGACTTTGTGAGCGATGCCGACGCCACCGAAACATTGATGTCCAATCTGGACGGCGAAGCATCGGCCGACCCACGCCAATTGCGTTTTGTAACTGGCAAGCGACATCAAATCTGGAAGAAAAATTGCGTCGCCTTGGGGCTTTCGAGCGGCTTTCTGGAACCGCTGGAATCGACCAGCATCCATCTGATCCAGTCTGGCATTGCCAAGCTGCTCAATTTCTTCCCGACCGCGGGTTTCGATGCTGCGGACATCGACGCCTTCAACAGCCAGATGGATTTCGAATTCCACTCGATCCGCGACTTCATCATATTGCACTACAAGGCAAACAGTCGCCCCGGCGAATTCTGGCGGCAGTGCCGGGATATGGCGATACCCGACAGCCTCGCCGCAAAGATCGAACTGTTCAAAGCCAATGGCCGCATAACAAGGTTCAACGAGGAGCTTTTCACCGAACTGGGATGGCTTCAGGTGATGTGGGGCCAAGGGTTGCGTCCCAAAGGCTACCACCCGCTCGCCAACCAACTTACGCCAGAACAACTCGTGGAATTCATGGGCGTCGCGCAAAAACATGCCGCGCATGTCGCAGTTCAGATGCCGCTGCACAGAGATTATATCGCCGCACACTGCGCAGCCCCTCCCCTCGAAATGAAAAAGGCCCTGCCATGAAACCAAAAAAGTTGTGGATCGCCGCCAGCCTGTTTGCCAGCGCTCTGACTGCTCCGGTCGCAGCGCAATCGCATCGCGATCGCCTTCCCGAAGACGAAGTTATCTATTTTGTCCTGCCTGACCGTTTCGAAAATGGCGACGTCAAAAATGATACGGGCGGCCTTAAAGGCGACAAATTCAAAACCGGCTTCGATCCCTCGCACAAAGGCTTTTTCCACGGCGGCGATCTAGCTGGGCTGATCAAGCGCCTCGATTATATCCAGGGCATGGGCGCAACCGCGATCTGGTTTGCGCCAATTTTCAAAAACAAACCCGTGCAAGGCGGCAAGGGCGAGGAATCAGCGGGCTATCACGGCTATTGGGTGACCGATTTCACCACCGTCGACCCGCATTTCGGCACCAATGCCGAATTCAAGGCCTTTGTCGATGCGGCGCACGATAGGGGCATGAAGGTCTATATGGACATCATCACCAACCACAGCGCAGACGTCATCCAATATGCCGAATGCCCCAAAAGCGCATGCGAATATCGCAGCCGCGCGGACTATCCAGACAAGGCGTATACTCCTATCGTCCCAACGGCTGAAAAAAACATCAAAGTTCCAGCATGGATGAATGACGTTCAATATTACCACAATCGCGGCAACACGACCTTCAAGGGCGAAAATTCGGTCATGGGCGATTTTGTCGGCCTTGACGATTTTGCGACTACTGATCCGCGCGTCATCGACGGCTTTATCGAGGTCTATAAAGGCTGGATCGACCGGTTTGGTATCGACGGCTACCGGATCGACACAGCGCGCCATGTCCATCCCGAATTCTGGGTGAAATTTGCGCCCGCGATTGTTGATTATGCGAAGGCCCGGGGCATCCCCAACTTCCATGTTTTCGGCGAGGTCGCATCCGACGGAACCGATGTCCAGGCACAGGCATTGCACACGCGGATTGCAAAATTTCCGTCGGTGCTCGATTTCGTATTCCGCCGCGCCGCGATTGAAACCGTCGCCGGTCGTGCTGGCACCGACCTTTTCGCCACGATTTTCGAAGGCGACGATTTATACGAAGGCGGCAAGGCGGCCGCAAAGCAGCTGCCCACATTCATCGGCAATCACGACTTCGGCCGTTTTGCGCGCGAAATGCGATTGGCGCATCCCACAGCCGACGATACCGAGATATTGCAGCGCGTGCTTCTGGGCCACGCGATGCTGATGACGTTGCGCGGGGTGCCGACGATCTATTCGGGCGATGAGCAGGGCTTTGCGGGAGACGGTAACGATCAGGACGCGCGTGAAGATATGTTCCCGTCGAAGGTCGCGGTCTACAATGACAATAAACTTGTCGGGACGAACGCGACCACTGCGGACAGCAATTTCGACACCAACCACCCTATCTATAAGGCCATCGCCGATCTAGCCAAACTCCGCACCCGACAGGTCGCGTTGCGCCGCGGGGACCAGATTGTTCGCAATTATAGCGAGAAGCCGGGCCTGTTCGCAGTGTCTCGTATCGACAGCACGTCGGGCGACGAATTGCTGGTGGCGTTCAATACCTCCAATGCACCAATCAGTGCCAATGTCGAAATCGGCAAAGCCGCGACAGTATTGATGGCTCTGCGTGGCATTTGTCCAACCGCGCCGCGCCTGCCGGGCTCGGTCGCAATTTCCCTTCCCGCTTTCGGCTACATGGTGTGCAAAGTAAAATGAACGAGCCTCTGCCCATAAAAATCGTCAGTACGAACCGGCCGTGGTGGCGTGGTGCAAGCATTTACCAGGTTTATCCGCGCAGCTTCGACGATTCCAACGGTGACGGTATCGGCGATTTGCCGGGCATTACCGATAAGCTGGATTATGTTGCTTCATTGGGAGTTGATGCCGTGTGGGTATCACCTTTCTTCACCTCGCCAATGAAGGATTTCGGCTATGACGTCGCAGATTATTGCGGTGTGGATCCGATCTTTGGAACACTTGATGACTTCGATGCTCTGGTCGCGAAAGCGCATTCGGTCGGCGTCAAAATCCTGATCGATCAAGTTTATTCGCACACGTCCGATCTGCACGCCTGGTTCGCCGAGAGTCGGGCCAATCGCAATAATCCAAAGTCGGATTGGTATGTATGGGCCGACGCAAGAGCAGACGGCACGCCACCCAATAATTGGCAGTCGGTATTTGGCGGCCCGGCATGGACCTGGGATGCGCGGCGCGGTCAATATTACATGCACAATTTTCTGAGCAGTCAGCCGCAGATGAACGTGCACAATCCGGTGGTTCAGGATGCACTGCTGGGCGTCGCAAAATTCTGGCTAGACCGCGGCGTGGATGGTTTCCGCGTCGATGCCATAAACTTTGCCATGCAAGACCCGGAGTTGAAGGATAACCCCCCGGCCCCTGCCGGTAATGGCATCCGGACGCGACCTTTCGACTTCCAGCTTAAGACCAACAACCAGTCACATCCTGACATCCCCGGCTTTATTCAGAGGATCCGTGCATTGACGGATAGTTACCCCGACCGGTTCACGGTTGCCGAGGTAGGCGGCGCCGACCCTGACCGCGAAATGAAGGCGTTTACCGCTGGCGAAACCCATTTCAACAGCGCCTATGGTTTTAATTTTCTTTACGCTGAACAGTTGACACCCGCGCTGGTGCGAGAGGCACTCGAAGCCTGGCCGGACACCGACGGTATTGGCTGGCCATCATGGGCATTTTCAAACCATGACGCCCCGCGCTGGATAAGCCGCTGGGCCCCTGAAGATGTTCGTGATGCCTATGCCCGGATGGTGATGATGCTATTTGCGTGCCTGCGCGGCAACGTCATATTATGGCAAGGCGAAGAACTGGGATTGACGCAGGTCGATATCCCGTTCGAGAAGCTGCAAGATCCCGAAGCTATTGCAAACTGGCCATTGACGCTCAGCCGAGATGGTACGCGGACGCCGATGCCTTGGTCGTCGAGCGAATTAAACGGCGGTTTTAGTGTTGCCGAGCCCTGGTTGCCTTTGGGCGCTGATCATCGGGTGATGTCGGTCGATATACAGGAGCTCGACCCGAATTCGATGCTGGCATTAACCCGGAACCTGATCGCGTTCCGTAACGCCAATGAGGCCATGTTAATCGGCGATTTGCATATTATCGAAGCCCAATCTGATTTGTTAGTCTTCGAGCGCCGCAGCGTAAATCAGCATCTGATCTGCGCGTTCAACATGGGTGGCGAAGCGGCCGACTGGCAACCAGCTCAGCCCGACCGCTGGCGGATAGTAAAATCGGTCAACGATGCCAGCCTAGGTTCGATTCCGGCATATGCCGCAAAAGTCATGGAAAAAATCGCTTAAGGAGCCGGAATATGGGCAGCAGGAAAATCAGATATTCGGTTGTTGCGCTTGGCAGCTTTTTGCTTGCAGCGGCAACCGCTAACGCACAGCCGGTAGCCCAGGCGTCCTCGCCCGATGGCACTGTCAGCGTGGCCGTAACCATTGATGGCGATGGCCGCGCGGCCTATGCGATAACCCGCAAGGGTAAGCCCATTCTGTTGCCTTCAAAGCTTGGCTTTCTAATGACCGATGCGGTTAAAATCGACCGCCGCTTGACGGTGGCGGGGCAGGAAGCCCGGGATTTTGACCAAACGTGGACTCAGCCATGGGGCGAATGGCAAAATATTCGTAACCGCTACCGCGAACTCAAGGTTCATTTGAAAGAAAGCACGGCCCTCGCGCGTGTATTCACTGTGACCTTCCGCCTGTATGAAGACGGCGTCGGCTTTCGCTACGAATTCCCCGAACAACCCAACATGGCGAAGACCAACATCGCCGACGAGCTGACCGAATTTGCGTTCGCCAGCGACGGCACGGCATGGTGGAAGCCAGCATTCCTGTGGAACCGCGAGGAATATCTGTACAATAAAACGCCGCTTTCTGCTGTTGCCAATGCCGATACACCGGTGACGATCAAGATGACCGACGGCACGCATGTCGCGCTTCACGAGGCAGCGTTGGTCGATTATTCGGGCATGGCAGTAGCACGGACCGAGGGCAACACGCTGCGCGCCGCTCTGCATCCTGGAGCGGGGGAACCTAAGGTACAGAAAAAGGGCGCATGGACGACGCCGTGGCGCACGCTGATCATCGCCGATGATGCGGCGGGTATTTATCAAAGCCATCTGATGCTCAACCTCAACGAGCCCAACAAATTGGGCGATGTCAGCTATATCAAACCGGGCAAATTTGCCGGCGTCTGGTGGAACATGATAAAAGGCGAATGGAGCTGGGCGCGCGGGCCGAAACATGGTGCGACCAATTCCAATGTGAAGCGGTACATCGACTTTGCCTCTGAAAACAAAATCCCTCATCTTTTGGTAGAGGGCTGGAATGTGGGCTGGGATGGCGACTGGTTTGGTAATGGCTATGATATGGATTTTGCTCAGCCAACCGAGGATTTCGATGCTGATATGCTCGTCGCTTATGGCAAGAAAAAAGGCGTCCGCCTGATCGGCCATCATGAAACCGGCGGTGCCGCCACGCATTACGAAAAGCAGTTCGACAAAGCGTTCAAATTCGCTGCTGACCGCAATTATATGGTCGTCAAAACGGGCTATGTTACTGACGCTGGCCAGATGGAACGCGATGATCCTGACGGAACGAAGTACCGCGAATGGCATCAAAGCCAGTGGATGGTGAACCATCAGCTTCGCGTCGTAGAAAAGGCCGCCGAATATAAAATCGGCATCGACAGCCACGAGCCCGTCAAGGGCACCGGCCTGCACCGCACCTATCCCAACTGGGTGGCGCGCGAGGGTATGCGTGGGATGGAATATAATGCCTGGGTTGGGGCCAAGAATCCGCCCGAGCATGAAGCCAATGTTGTGTTCACACGCATGCT
>JANOPT010000079.1:0-11691 GCA_031421975.1 Sphingomonadales bacterium
GGCAAATCCACCTTGTCGGCCAATCTGGCGGTGGCGATGGCGCGTGCCGGACGGTCCGTTGGCTTGGTCGATGCCGATATTTATGGTCCGTCGCAACCACGATTGATGGGCGTGGAAGGCGTTAAACCCGAAGCCGACGGCAAAATGCTGATTCCGATCACGGGTGCCGGTGGCGTTCCGTTCCTATCAATGGGTCAACTTGTAAACGCAGGGCAGGCTATTGCTTGGCGTGGCCCGATGGCGGGCAATGCGCTGTCGCAACTGGTGAATGCCCATTGGGGCAACGCGCGTGACATCATCGTCGATTTGCCGCCAGGGACGGGCGATATTCAGCTATCGATGATCCAGAAACATAAACCGGCAGGCGCGGTCATTATTTCCACACCGCAGGATCTGGCGTTGATCGACGCCATGCGCGCCATCAGCTTTTTCGACACGGCCAAGGTGCCGATCATCGGGCTGGTCGAAAACATGGCTGGATATCTGTGCCCGCATTGCGGAGAAATGAGCGACCCGTTCGGTTCTGGCGGCGCGCAGGCTGCTGCCGCGGAACTTGGCATTCCGTTCCTGGGGCGCATACCGCTCGACATCCAGATTCGCATAGCCAGCGATGCGGGCGAGCCGCCTGCATTGGGCGACGGTCCGATCGGTGCAGCCTATGCGGCGATAGCAAGGCAGATCATCGACTGGATCGACACCCCGAAAGCGGATTCAACATGATCGACGATGTCGACGGGCGAAACGGTCTTACCCGCAGACGGATGCTGATCGGCGGCGGCGTGGGCGCAGGGTTACTGATCGCCTGGGGTGTGTGGCCACGCCGGTATCAACCCAATCTTCGCGTTGCCGACGGCGAACATCTATTTGGCCCGTGGCTTAAAATCGCCGAGGATGGCAAGGTCATAGTCGGCATACCGCAAAGCGAGTCAGGACAGGGTGTCTATACAGCGCTGGCACAAATCGTCGCTGGCGAGCTTGGCGCAGACTGGCGTTCGGTTGCGGTCCAGCCGGTTGCCCCCAGTCCGTTGTTTGCCAACACGTTACTGGCCCGCGAATGGGCCCCTGCATTCCTGCCCGCAAATGCCGGATGGACCGCCGATGGAGGGCCGGTGGCCTCGGTCGTTAACGAGTTGGCCGCACGCGACATGTTCGTGGTTACAGGAGGATCGTCGTCGATCAGGCAATTCGAACGCCCGTGTCGCGAGGCCGGGGCTACGGCCCGGGCGTTGTTATGTCAGGCCGCCGCCGCGCGTTGGGATATCGATTGGGAGCAATGCCAGACCGAAAAGGGCTTTGTTACGTTTGGAAAAAAGCGCATCGCGTTCGCTGACCTCGTTGTCGATGCCGCCGCGCTTGAACCGCCATCGCCGGTTCCACTGAATCCATCGGCCCGCAACCATCTGTCCGGCCGCGATGCACCCCGACTGGACCTCGCTTCCAAGGTCGACGGCAGCGCAAGTTTTGCAGGCGATATCCGGTTACCCGACATGTTGTACGCTTCGGTTCGCGGCGGACCCATCGGTGACACCATGCTGAAATCGGTCAACAGCAAGGCTGCATCGAAAATCAAAGGCGTGGTCAATATCGTCAGAACCGATGCCTGGGTTGCCGCAGTGGCCACGAACTGGTGGGCTGCGAACAACGCGCTCGACAAGATGACTCCTGTTTTCACAACGCGTGGCAAGCTGGCCGACAGCGGCCAGATTACGGAAAGCCTTTCCAGCGCAATTGCCAACGGCCCAGGGTCACGACTCATCAGCGAGGGCGACGTCGATGCCGCCATGTCAAGCGAGGCGGCGGCCAGGATATTCAAAGCAGACTACACCGTCGCGGCGGCCGTGCATGCGCCGGTCGAAACCCGAACCGCCACGGCGGAATATAAAAATGGTCGGCTGCAACTGTGGCTCGCAAGCCAGGCGCCGCAAACGGCACGGCTTGCAGCAGCCAAAGCGGTTGGTATCGATCCGAATGACGTGGTAATCTATCCAGTAATGGCGGGGGGCAGTTTTGACCGCAATTTCGATAGCGTGATTGCCGCTCAGGTCGCAGTAATCGCCAAAGAGGTCGGACGCCCCGTTCAACTTGTCTGGTCGCGAGCTGAAGATTTTATTCGCGATCATGTCCGCAGTCCCGCGCTGGGCCGTATGTCGGCTGCGCTCGACCGCGAAGGCGGCGTGGCTGGCCTTGCCGTTCGTATCGCATGTGCATCGACGATGCGAGAACTTGCCGGGCGGATGGATGGCAAGGATGCCAACGCGGCACGTTTATCGGCAGCGGGCGAGTTCGACGTTCTGGCGCTCGGCGGCGCCGTTCCGCCATATGCCATTCCCAATCTGACCGTCGATCACTTCCCCGTCAGCCTGCCGATGCCGACCGGACCGTGGCGAGGCATGGCGCACAGCCACAACTGCTTTTTCATCGAAGGCTTTGTCGACGAACTGGCGCATAAGGCCGGGGTTGAACCATTGTCCTACCGCATGCAAATGCTGGTCGGGCAGACACGGCTGGCGCGCTGCCTTACCGGCGTCGCCACGATGGCCGGATGGGACGGCGGTGCCGCAGGCAGCGGCAAGGGCATTGCGTGTCACACTATGCGCGGCAGTCATATCGCGATAATCGTGACGGCACGAACCGGTGAAGCCGGCGTGCGGGTCGAGAGTATTTACGCCACGGTCGACTGCGGTCGGTTGATCAATCCGGATCTTGCCCGGCAGCAGATTGAGGGAGGAATTGTATTTGGATTGGCGCAGGCATTGGGCGCATCGACCGAATATGAAAACGGCTTGCCGACGGCACGGCGGCTGCGCGATATAGACTTGCCAAAATCGTCCGACGTGCCCGAAATAGTCGTTGAATTCATTCGCAGCGATGAAGCGCCCGGCGGGGTAACTGAGCTTGGCGTGCCAGCGGTTGCCCCTGCAATCGCCAATGCGCTGTTTTCGGCATCGGGCATCCGCCTTCGCGAACTGCCTTTATTATCCAGGGGATTATGATGGTACTGCCGGACGCCCACCCGCCTGTAGCATTGCCGAAAGTCGGCGTATTGCTCGTCAATCTAGGCACGCCTGATGAACCGACCACATTGGCGGTAAAGCGATATCTCAAGCAATTTCTGTCCGACCGCCGTGTGGTGGAGATCCCGCCGCTCATCTGGCAACCGATTTTGAGGGCCATTATTCTGAATACCCGTCCGCAAAAATCGGCTGAGGCCTATGCCAAAGTGTGGACCGAAAAAGGGTCGCCGCTGGCATTTTTTACAGCGGGTCAAACCGATAATCTGGCCGGGCGCATGGCCGAAAAAGCAGATGTGCGCTATGCGATGCGATACGGTAATCCGTCCGTAGCCGATCAACTGACGGCGATGAAGGAAGCGGGGTGCAACCGCATATTGATTGCGCCGCTTTATCCGCAATATTCCGGCGCAACGACCGGCACCGTCCTCGACGAGGCTTATGCGACGCTGACCAAAATGCGCTGGCATCCGGCAATCCGCACGCTGCCGGCGTATCACGATGATCCAGCCTATATTGAAGCGCTTAAAACATCGTTGGAGGCATCGCTCGCCAAGCTCGATTTTGTTCCGGACGCGCTGGTCATAAGCTTTCACGGCATGCCCGAACGCACCTTGTACCTCGGTGACCCCTATCACTGCCATTGTCAGAAAACGGCACGGCTGTTGACCGAGGCCATGGGACGTGAATTGGTGGTAAGTTTCCAGTCGCGCTTTGGCCGGGCAAAATGGCTTGAGCCAGCAACCGACGACACCATCATGCGCCTTGCGCGCGAGGGTCGGAAAAAGATCGCGATCTTTGCGCCGGGCTTTTCGGTGGACTGCCTTGAGACGCTGGAGGAGCTTGCGATTCAAGGACAGGAGCAGTTTGAGGAAGCGGGCGGTACGCATTACGCATATTTGCCCTGCCTGAATGATAGCAAAATCGGTATGGACATGCTTGAATCGCTGGTCCGCCACGAATTGGCGGGATGGATAAGCTAACGTTAGCGGCAACTTGCGCTTGCAGAATCGCCGATTAAGCTTGCCTTTCAAATCAAGGCATAAACAGGAGAGAGATGGATGTCACGCATAGCGGTCGTAACCGGAGGCACGCGCGGAATCGGCGAAGCGATTAGCCTGAAACTAAAAGAGAAAGGCCGCATTGTCATAGCGAATTACGGCGGCAACGATGTCGCCGCAAAAGCGTTTTCCGAGCGTACCGGTATCGCAGTGAGTAAATGGGATGTCGGCGACCACCAAAGCTGTATTGACGCCTGCGCCGCGATTGAGTCGGAATATGGCCAGATCGATATCATGGTCAACAATGCCGGGATCACCCGCGATGCGACTATGGTGAAAATGACATTCGAACAATGGGACGAGGTTATCCGCGTCGATTTGACTGGCTGTTTCAATATGGCAAAAGCGGTCTTTGCCGGAATGCGTGAGCGCAAATGGGGACGGATCGTGAATATCGGATCGGTCAACGGACAAGGCGGGCAGATTGGACAGGTAAATTATGCAGCGGCCAAATCCGGAATTCACGGATTTACCAAGTCGCTCGCTGCCGAAGGTGCGCGCTATGGCGTGACCGCAAATGCCATTGCACCCGGCTATATCGGTACGGAGATGCTGGCGACCATTCCGGACAATGTCATGGAAAAAATTGTTGCTCAAATCCCGGTTGGTCGTTTGGGGCAACCTGACGAAATCGCCCGCGGCGTCGAATTTCTGACGAGCGAAAATGCCGGTTTCATAACTGGATCGACATTATCAATCAACGGTGGCCAGCATATGTATTGATGATAAAAGGCGTGGTGAAGGATATCTACCACCCGCCTGTGAAACGGAGCATGACGATCGCAGGGCATCAGACCTCGATCAGCCTCGAGCCATTATTCTGGAATGCACTAAAGATTGCAGCTGATACACGATCATTGCCGATAAACGCGCTTGTCGCACAAATCGACGTCGACCGGCTGGAATCCGATACACCTTGCGGGCTGGCCAGTGCCATCAGGCTATGGCTGGTTGCGAACGCATAAAAAAGTACCGCTGCAAATCTGCAGCGGTACTATTGCGACCCGGTAAGAAGGGGAAAAACAGTAAACTCGTTAAAAGGCGGACGGCAAACAAGGCCAGAAACCGGAGGAGGGAAACCGGGAATTCGTTGCGCGCCGCTATCGAAGAGGGTTCGTTCGAAGCGCATGAAGCCCTATTTGCCGCCGCCTATGATCTGTAAATGCACTTTTGCCGAAAAAATGGCTATACCGTATTTGGCCTATATGGGCTTATTGCGGTAACGCAGATTTACAGACCAGCCTCAACGGCGATACGGACCGCATCGGCGGCGTTCGAAGTAGACAGTTTCTTGAACATCAGCATCCGGTGCATCTGGACGGTTTTTTCGCTGAGAGATAATCGATATGCGATCTGCTTGGTCCGAAACCCCTGTGCCATTTGCTGCAATATCTCGCGCTGGCGCGGGGACAGGCGGTCGACGATTTCGGCAGCCTGTTGCTGCCGGACAACCGCAATGCTCTCCTCTTCAGGAAGCACCTCGATCTGTGAACCGACAAAAAGTTCAAGATCGCCGTTATCGTCGAACAATGGTGCAATCATCACTGCATTGCGAAACGGCGATCCGTCTTTACGATAGTTAATCAATTCGGCGAGAGCCGGACGTCGGGCGTGAATTGATTCGCGCAGTTTATCAGTCTGGGTATTTTCCGTGTCCGGGCCGCGTAAAAATCGGCAATTGCGTCCAACCGACTCTTCCTCGCTATAGCCGGTCATGGCGCAAAAAGCAGCGTTCACGGCGATCAGGGGATTGTCTGCCTGCAACGGGTCGCTAACGACCGTCGCAATCGGACTATGCCGGATGGCATCCAGAACCGGATGGCGGCGCGGCCTGATGGAGGATGGTTGGGTTGTCATTGCATCAAATCTCGACGCGAAGCTGACGCAAAAACCGCAGATTTGCAAGCGATGTATTCGCGCGTGTTACTCTGCACTAACCCGTTCGACATCAGCGCCGACCAGTTGCAGCTTTTCCTCCAGCCGCTCATAGCCGCGGTCAAGGTGATACAGGCGGCTGACATGCGTTTCGCCTTCTGCCACCAGGCCCGCGATGACCAGGCTCATCGACGCCCGCAAGTCGGTCGCCATCACTGGCGCTCCGGTCAAGCCTTTGACGCCGTGAACGATAGCGGTGCGACCTTTGGTTTCGATATGCGCGCCCATGCGGTTGAGTTCGGGCACATGCATGTAGCGGTTTTCGAATATGGTTTCGGTCAGCACGCTCGCACCATCGGCCATGCACAGCATCGCCATGAACTGCGCCTGCATGTCGGTAGCAAACCCAGGATAGGGCGCGGTCGATATCGTCAAAGGTTTCAGCTTACCATCGGACGCGACGCGAATGCCAGCTTTGGTCTCCTCTACGGTGACGCCCGCCTGGCGGAGCGCGTCGACCGTGGCATCCATCTCGCTCGCTTTGGCTCCGACCAGTTCTACATCGCCGCCGGTAATGGCCGCCGCGCAGGCGTAGCTTCCGGCTTCGATCCGATCGCTCATTACGCGGTATGTTGCGCCGTGCAGCCGGTCCTTGCCATGGATGACGAGGTCCGAAGTGCCGATACCCTCGATCTCAGCGCCCATGTCGACTAGCAAGTTGCACAGGTCGACGATTTCTGGCTCGCGTGCTGCATTGTGCAGAACGCAGGTGCCTTTGGCGAGGCTTGCGGCCATCAAAGCGTTCTCGGTCGCGCCAACCGACACCACCGGAAAGGTGTATGTCCCACCGGGGATCCCGTTTCTTGCGATTGCCTTTACATAGCCTGCCGCCAGCTCAATCTCCACACCAAAGGCTTCGAGAGCCTTGAGGTGAAGGTCGATCGGCCGGTTTCCGATAGCGCAGCCGCCGGGCAGTGATACAGTTGCCTCGCCTGCGCGCGCGACCATAGGCCCGAGCACCAGAATCGACGCCCGCATCTTGCGGACCAGTTCGTAAGGAGCAACCGTCGTCGTCAGGCGCGTTGCCTGAAGCGTCATGACGCGGCCGAAATCCTCGGGGCGCGATCCCGCGATGGCCGTTGAAATCCCGAATTGATTAAGCAGATGCTGGAAACCGTCAATGTCCGCCAGACGCGGCAGGTTACGCAGCGTTAGCGGTTCGTCGGTGAGCAGCGCGCAGGGCAGCAGCGTCAATGCACTGTTCTTTGCCCCTGAAATCGGAATTTTACCCTTGAGCGCATTGCCGCCGCGTACGATTATCTTGTCCATCGCCGGTATTTAGCGGGAATCACTTTTCAGGCAAGCGCTTCAGCCACTTGGGCAAGTCGTTCCTTGCCCCAGAACATTTCGCCATCGACGAAAAATGTGGGCACGCCGAACACGCCGCGCGCGACAGCGGCCTCGGTTTGCGCGACAAGATTGGCTTTGGTGCCAGCGTCATCGGCCCCTGCGATGATCGCGTTGCCGTCCAGCCTGGCCTTGTCCAGCGCGGCAACCACGGCGTCTGTTTGTGCAAGGTCGACGCCATCCTCCCACATCGCGCGCATTATCGCATCGACGGTAGCGGCAAAATCGGGCGTATCCTGTGCGCCGACAATGGTTCGCATGGCGAGTAAGGAATTGACCGGAAAATGGGGATTAAAACGAAAAGCGGACAGATCATGCGCTTTGAGAAAGCGTTTGAACTCAAGCTGTTCATAGGCGAGTTTGGCTGGCGCGTCGGCGTAACGGATCATCGGCGCGCGGTTGCCGGTGGCTTTGAATACGCCGCCGAGCAAGATTGGTCTGTAGATAGCCTCGGCATTATGATTTTCACAAAATTGCGGTAGAATCTTGTGGACGAGGTAAGCGTTTGGCGCACCCACATCGAACAGGAATTCGAACTTCTTGGTCACATGCAGCCCTTCCCCAATCGTCGCCCCAGCGAAGGCTGAGCCCATCACACTTATCAGTCTGGGCCGAAAGACACCATAGGCGCCAGCCTACGCCAGTGCGACGAGTGAATCAAAACGTCTCGGCCCACGGCCTTAGGTCCATTTCGTGCGTCCACGCGCTGCGGTGCTGTTTGTGCAGAGCGACATATTGCGCGGCGATCGCGTCCGGCGACAACAGTTTGTCTGCCGCTTTCGCCTCATCAAAATCGGCGCGGATGCTACGAATGAAGTCGGTGTCGATCCCGCCGTCGATGACCACATGCGCGACATGGATATTCTGCGGCCCCAGCTCGCGCGCCATCGATTGCGAGAGCATTCGCAGCGCGCCCTTTGCGCCAGAGAAAGCACTAAAACCTTTGCCGCCGCGCAGGCTCGCAGTCGCGCCGGTAAAGATGATCGTTCCCGATTGCCTTTCGACCATGCGCTTGGCGACCTCGCGGCCCATCAGGAAACCGGCGAATGCGGCCATTTCCCAAACCTTGCGGTACACTTGTGCCGTTGTTTCGAGCACCGAAAAGTTCACATTTGCGCCGATGTTGAATACCGCGACCTCAATCGGTCCGATATCGCGCTCAATCGTATCGACGATCATAACGACATCGTCCTCGATCCGCGCATCGCCGGGAAACGCGACGGCGGCAAAGCCTTCATCGCGGATCGACTGGGCCAGTGCTTCGAGCTGTTCGGCATTGCGCGACCGCCGGTTGACGCAAGCTGTAAAGCCCTCGCGCGCAAATGCCTTGGCAATTGCGCCGCCGGTGGCATCGCCCGCCCCGACGATAAGGGCTGCGCCCTTCACGCCTTTTCAAGCGTACATTGCAGCGGGTGCTGATTCTTGGATGCAAAATCCATCACTTGCGTCACCTTCGTCTCGGCGACTTCATAGGTGAATATCCCACACACGCCGACGCCCTTCTGGTGGACATGCAGCATCACGCGCGTTGCCTGATCGGTGTCCATCGAAAAGAATGCCTTCAGCACATGCACGACGAATTCCATCGGAGTATAATCGTCGTTTAGCAGTAGCACTTTGTACTGGCTGGGCTTCTGCGTTTTGGGACGCGTCCTTGTGGCCAGCCCCACCCCCGGCCGTCCGCCGCCGCTCTTATCTTCGTCATCGTCGATCATGAAAATCTGCATTTGCATAAAATAGGACATGGCAGGGGGTAACTGCAAGCCCCGTTAAAGGCAAATGGTCGCAAGACAAAAAGAAACCGCCCTTTCCGCAACGGAAAGGACGGTTTCAAATTTAATGCACTGGTCCGTTCGATGCTTCCCACCACCTTTAGGAGGAGGAGAGAGGGCGGCGGGTGTTCAGAAACGTACCAGCACAATCTTCACAAAGCTGCTTATGCAGCCTTTTTGAAAAGGTCGGTCGTTGCGGCAATCCGGTTAGAAATCGGCTGGAACATGTCGCTGACCAGCTTGACCATCGCTTCGGTGTTCTTCGAAGTCTGGGCAACTGCAACGTCAAAGCTCTTGCGAGCCATTTCGCCCTGCAGCTTTACGAAGTCGGTTGGCGACTTCACGGCAGTGATTTCTTTTACAGCAGCTTGCATCTCGGCGAAATTCGCCTTTGCATACTCGACATTGGTCTTGCCCATGTCCTGCGCGCCCTTGGCGGCGATCTTGGCAGCTTCAACCATGGCTTCTACATTAGCCTTGTTGAATTCAACGGCGTCAGCGGCATACTGCTTGCCTTTTTCGGCAGCAACGCTTGCTTTTTCGCGGATGTCGGCAAAATATTCGGTTGCTTTTTCCGTGGTGGCTTTAACAGTATCGGTCATCTTTGTTACTCCTTGAGCAATCGGGGTGGGTTCTACAGAAACGATCTTCGTCACCAGCGTTTCGGCTTTTGCAGCCACGACGGGGGAAGGCTGTTCTGCGACAGGCTGCTTAACCTCTACAGCGACGGACGCAGGCGCTGCGGCCTCGACCTTCGCAGCAACGGGAGCAGCCTTGGCAGCCGCAACTTTCGGCGCCGCAGGTTTTGCAGCTTTCGTCGTTTCGGGGGTATTTGCTTTACTGGCCATTTTCATCACCATTTCTGTTGTGTTGCACTGCACAATAATGATTCGGACTGGTCATGTCAACGAAAAATGTTGCACTGCACAAAAATGTAATAATGCGGCGTGAATCCTCCCCATCGGCTTGCGATAGGGAGGATAGATTGATTTACTCGGCCAGCGTCAACCGTTCAAACCGGTCATAATGATGGTCCGCCGAGCCGAACTGGTTCTCAATCATGGTTGCACGCTTGAAGTAATGACCAATGGCGAGTTCCTGAGTGATACCGATACCGCCATGCGTCTGAATCGCGTTCTGCCCGACAAAATTGGCTGAGCGAGATACTTTGGCTTTGCACGCCGATACTGCCGCCATGCGTTCAGCGGCGGGAAGGTCAAGCTTCAGCGTTGCCATCGTCGTCATCGATTTTGCCTGCTCGACCTCCATGAACATATCGACCATGCGGTGCTGGAGAACCTGAAAGCGCGAGATCGGCTGGCCGAACTGATTGCGCTGCTTGGCATATTCGAGCGTTCCTTCATGCAGCTTGAATGTGACGCCGCACGCCTCGGCGCAAACCGCAACGGTCGCTTCATCAATAATCTGCTCGATTAACGGCAAGCCAGCGCCTTCGCCACCCAGCAACGCGTCGCCGGGAATGGCGACGTTTTCAAAATAGACCTCGGATGCCTGAAACCCGTCTACGGTCGGATAATCGCGGCGGACGATGCCGGACAAAGTGGCGTCGATCAGGAACAGTGATATGCCATTTGCCTCGCTACCCGTGCCACCAGTGCGCGCACTTACGAGGAAATGCGTCGCCCATGGCGCGGCATAGACCACGCCTTTATGACCGTTTAGCACATAGCCTGCACCGTCCCCTTTTGCGGTGGTGCGGATGTTTGCCAGATTATAGCGCCCCTGCGGCTCGGCATAGGCAAAGGCGATGATGACATTGCCGCCAATGATTTCCGGAATGACGGCATCGGCGATCGCGCCACCAACCGCCTTCAATGCACCGCCACCCAGGACAACGGTTTGCACATAAGGCTCGATCGCCATGACCTTGCCCAGTTCTTCCATTATCAGTGCGTTTTCCAGATGCCCACCGCCGAGGCCGCCATGGTCTTCGCTGAACGCGGCGCCGAGCATGCCCAGATCCTGTGCCAATGCCTTCCAGATGCCGGCGTCACGGCCGCGCTCGCTGGCAATCATTTTGCCGCGGCTATCGAAATCATAGGTATCAGCCAGAAACCGGCTGAGGGTTTCGCGGATCATATCCTGCGTTTCGGTGTAGCTGAAATCCATTATATTTTATCCCTCATTATGATTCCCCTCCCGCATGCGGGAGGGGTTAGGGGTGGGGCTCGCTGCAGGCGAGCTTGTTGGCCTAGAAGGCGGAAGCCCACCCCCAACCCCTCCCGCTTGCGGGAGGGGAGAAACACTTAAATCCCCAGCACCATCTTGGCGATGATGTTGCGCTGGATCTCATTCGACCCGCCGTAAATCGTCGTCTTGCGCGCGTTGAAATAGGTCGGTGCGGCGCGGTGGGCATAATCAGGGCCGATGGGGTGTTCGTTGTCGCCTTCACCAAAACCGCGGAAATAGGGCGCGCCATAATGACCGACGGCCTCAAGCGCCAATTCAGTAATACGCTGCTGAATCTCAGAGCCTTTTATCTTGAGCAAACTCGATTCCGGACCAGGCCCTTTGCCAGCGGCAACGCCTGCAAGGCTCCGCAGT
>JANOPT010000080.1:0-4207 GCA_031421975.1 Sphingomonadales bacterium
CGAAACGGCCGCGACCGGACAAGCTTTCCGCCCTCAAGCGTACCGGCAACCGAAGCAATCATGGACACCTCAAGCGCCTCTGCCGGGGTCAACTCGGGCAATATCCCTGGCATGCAGGATGCCAATAGCGATTTTCCTGCGCCAGGCGGGCCGACCATGCACAAATTATGCCCGCCAGCCGCAGCAATTTCCAGCGCACGTTTGGCCGTTTCTTGCCCTTTGACCATCTTCAGATCGGCGCCGTTCTTCCTTGGCTCGGCAATACCGGGTTCGGGGGTTCGCAACAACGCCTGACCTTTAAGATGGTTGAGCAACGCCAACAGATCGGGCGCAGCAACAACCTCAATCTGCCCGGCCCACGCCGCTTCCGTTCCTTGCGCCGCAGGACAGATCAGGCCCATGCCCTTTGATGATGCGTGCAGCGCCGCCAGCAGGACGCCAGGCGAGCCAGCGACGCGACCATCCAGCCCAAGTTCGCCGACGACAACATATTGCGCCAACGCTTCGGCATCGACGAGACCCATCGCGCCCAGTAACGCAAGTGCGATCGGCAAATCGTAATGCGAGCCTTCCTTGGGCAAATCGGCCGGCGAAAGATTGATCGTGATCCGCTTGGGCGGCAGCGCCAGTCCCAGCGCGGAAATCGCCGCTCGGACGCGCTCACGGCTTTCAGCTACGGCTTTATCGGGAAGTCCGACGACTGCAAATCCCACCATGCCTGGCGCAACCTGACACTGTACTTCGACACTGCGTGCCTCAAGCCCGAGATAGGCCACCGTCGATACGATCGACACCATATACGTTCCCCCCTGAAACCGGAACAGGCCTCCACCAAACCGGGATGATTAATGATCCGGCGGAGGCCCTGCCAACCGGTCCAGTGGTCGACATTGACGATTTGGCAAAAATTCGTTCGGTTCCGCAACTGCCGCCGGCTCGTATACCAACCATTCGCACATCGATCGGGTCGTCGATATCGTCCCTAAAATCGGTTTAACCGTTCGCAGTTACCTCTATGCAATAAGACAGATGCGAATAAGCCAGGATGAAGCCGTATGCCATTAACTGTATGTTCGCGCTTGGCGCGCTCACCTTTGCGCCGACGGGCGCGCATGGAACAACGAGTGTCAGCGTCGAGACATCGGCATATGAATGGACCGAAGAGGCCACGCGCGCTGAGGCCTTTGCCAGTAAATCGATTGCCCGTTTCGGGCCGTTTGACGTCGTCGCGCCCGATCGGGTTGAGCTCAACGGCAGTATCGAGAGCGATACGCCTAGCCAGTTCAAAACCCTGCTGCGGGCCTTTCCGTCGATCCGGCAAATCGATATGGTCGATTGCCCGGGAACCGGCGATGACGAAGCCAATCTGATTTTGGCGCGGCTGATCAGGCGCGCAGGGATCACGACCTATGTCCCCGACGGAGGATCGGTGCGGTCAGGCGGAGTGGAACTGTTTTTGGCTGGCGCCAAACGGCGCGCTGCACCCAGCGCTGAATTTGCCGTTCATAGCTGGATCGACGAAGACGGTCTTGAACCCGATGACTTCGCAGACAGCGATCCCGTCAATCGGGCATATGTCGAGTATTACCGCGAAATGGGAATGAGCGAAGACAAGGCAAAGGCCTTTTATGCACTGACTAACAGCGTGGCACATGATGACGCGTTGTACCTGAAAACGCGCGACATCGCCGCTTACATTCCGCTCGACTGATATGCCGGTAACGTGGGGAGGCGGGCGACGATGCCGCGTGCCGTAAACATAAGCTGTTGACACATACCAACTGGTCGGTATTGTTTATATATGGTAACGAGTCGCCCCGATCAAAGCCGTTTGAAAAAACGACGTGCTACGCTGCCCCGAAATAGCGCGCGGGATAAGCTGATCGAAGCGGCGATTGCGACGGTTCGGTATAAGGGGTTTTCCGCAACTTCGGTCGATGAAATCTGTATCGCGGCCGGGGTCACAAAAGGTGCTTTCTTTCACCATTTTGCATCCAAAGAGGCGCTGGGGGTCGCTGCGGCAGGGGCGTGGACCGACATTGCCGAACAGCGCATCTTCACTTTGCCCGACTGGGTTCGCCTCGCCGATCCGCTTGACCGTTTGATCGGCCATATCGAATTCCGCCTGTCGATGCTTGACGGTCCGGCGGAAGACTTCACCTGCTTCGTGGGCACGATGGTGCAGGAAGCCTATAACAGCAGCGACCCCATTCGTGCCGCATGCGATGCCAGCATTACCGCTTATGCCGACCGCCTTTCGAAGGACATTCAGGCCGCGATCGACCAACATGGGATCGGTTTTGGTGTAAGTGCGCTGGGGCTTGCTTATCATATCCAGGCGGTTTTGCAGGGTGCGTTCATCCTGGCCAAGGCGAAAGGTAGCCCTGAGATCGCGCGCGAAAGCGTTGCCCATCTGAACCGCTATGTCGGCATGTTGTTTGAACGAGGAGATAGCACATGAGCAAAATGATTTTTGTGAACCTGCCGGTGGCCGATTTGCCACGGTCGATCACATTCTATGAGGCACTAGGCTTTACCAAGAACCCGCAATTCAGCGACGAGACTGCCGCGGCCATGGTTTGGAGCGAAACCATCCATGTGATGCTGCTGACGCATGAAAAATGGACCAGCTTCACAACGCGGCCCATCGCTGCGACAGGCAGTAGCGAGGTGTCGTTAGCGTTAGCGCTCGATAGCAAAATGGCGGTCGATGCTATGGTTGACGCCGCACCTGCACATGGCGGCACGGCCGACATCAATCCCGTGCAGGACCATGGATTCATGTACGGGCGAGATATCCTCGATCCCGATGGCCATGTCTGGGGACCGTTTTGGATGGATGCTGCGGCGATGCCGCCAAACGAATGAAATGACCATAATCACCATTATTCTCGGGGGCGCATATCGACAAGAAGGAGAAGGACCATGACATATATTGACGGTTTCGTGATCGCCTGCGCCGAGGCGAACAAGCAAAAGTTCATTGACCATGCCAACACTGCCGACAGCATGTTCATCGAAATGGGCGCCTTGCGCGTTGTTGAATGCTGGGGCGACGATGTGCCTGACGGCAAGACGACGGATTTTCGCATGGCCGTGAAGGCAGAACCTGGCGAAGCGGTTCTGTTCAGCTGGATCGAATGGCCTGACAAGGCAACGCGCGATGCCGGAATGGCGAAATTGATGGACCCGGCAAATAGCGACCCGCGCATGGACCCAGCGAAAAATCCGATGCCATTTGACGGCAAAAGGATGATTTTTGGCGGCTTTGTGCCTGTGGTCGAGTTTTCAAAATAGGAGCGAGAAAATGGCAATCCAGAGCGCAATCACACCGCGCTGGTTCACATGGGTGGGCATTCTTTTTCTGCTGTGGAATCTGATGGGCGTTGGGGCCTTTGTCAGCCAGTGGACGATGTCCGCCGCCGATATTGCTGCGTTGCCGCAAATCCAGCGTGATTTGTGGGCCGGGATGCCCGGCTGGGCGTGGGCGGCCTATGCAATTGGCGTCGGCGCCGGGACGTTCGGCGCAATCGGCCTCATCCTGCGCAAGTGGTGGGCGCCGCTTGCCTTTGCAGTCAGCCTGATCGCGATTCTCATCCAGTTCAGTTACCCGTTCCTCGCGGCGCGAGGCGCACAAACCGACATCGCCATGCTCGCCTTTCCGATCTTCATCGTGGTGATGGCGGTGCTCCAGTGGCAATTTTCCCGGCACTGGCAACGCAAAGGTTGGCTAGTCTGAATTTTCCGGAGGAGACAAGAAAATGGCGAAAAATACGATATGTTTGTGGTATAATAACAACGCTCAAGACGCCGCCGCATTTTATGCGACAAACTTTCCCGACAGCGAAGTAGGGGCAATTCATCATGCCCCCAGCGATTCTCCGGGCGGCAAAGCGGGCGGCGTGATGGTCGTTGAATTCACCGTATTCGGCATCTCCTGCATCGGCCTTAACGGAGGTCCGCTTTTTACACATAGCGAGGCCTTCTCGTTCCAGATCGCAACTGACAGTCAGCAAGAAACCGACCGTTACTGGAACGCCATCGTCGGCAATGGCGGCGCGGAAAGCCAGTGCGGATGGTGCAAGGACAAATGGGGCATCAATTGGCAGATAACGCCGCGCGTCCTGACCGATGCGATTGCGCAAGGTGGCGACGTCGCCAAACGGGCGTTCGACGCAATGGCGATGATGGCAAAAATTGACGTCGC
>JANOPT010000081.1:0-3270 GCA_031421975.1 Sphingomonadales bacterium
ACGCAGAGCCACGCGGCCTTCTGATTTCAAACCGACATCGATGACAGCATGGTCATTGTCGATTGCGGTAACAGTACCTTTTACTACGCGGCCTTCAAAGCCGCCATCTGCGCCGCCGAGTGATTCGTCGAGCATTGCCGCGAAATCGTCGCGGGTCGGATTTGGCGAAGTTGCCATGTTTGAGTGATCCTAACTTAACGTTTTTATCCGGCCAATCGGTTGGTTCCGATGGTCTTTGACCAGAAATGCCCCATTGCCCGAATAGCAATAAGGCGCTCGTTTTAAGAGGTGTCGGTTGAGCAACGCCCCGCCGTTTACGCTGAGTGAAGCTTTGCTTCGACCAGCGCTATCGCGGCTTGAACGGCGCCGCCTATAGTCAAATCGCCGGTATCAAGCAAGAGCGCGTCTTCGGCGGGTTTTAATGGCGCGGTGGCGCGGCCAGAATCGCGCTCATCGCGGGCGTGGATATCGGCAAGGATCGCTTCTAACGAAACATCGACTCCGCGGCTGGTCATTTCGGCGTGACGGCGCGTCGCCCGAACGGTTGCAGGCGCAGTGATATAGAGCTTCACATCGGCATCAGGTGCAATGACGGTCCCGATATCGCGCCCGTCAAGCAAAGCCCCGCCCCGTTGGTGCGCGAAATCGACTTGCCGTTTGTTGAGCGCGGCGCGCACCTTGGGATGCACCGAGACCCGGCTGGCCAGCCCACCGACGGTTTCGCTGCGTAGAGCATGGTCGGCGAGCGTATTTTCGGGAAAGTCGCAGGCTTCCAGTGCATCCACCGCATTGTCTGGATCGCCGCCATTTTGCATCACTTGAAGCCCGACCGCGCGATAGAGCAGGCCAGTGTCGAGAAATGGCAGCCGGTAATGTTCGGCAAGGGCGGCGGCTATTGTACCCTTGCCGGATGCTGTCGGGCCGTCGACAGCGATAATCACCCGGCAAGCTCCGCCAACATCGCTTCAAAGGTCGGAAAGCTGGTCGCGATCGGCGATACATCATCGACCGTTACGCCATGGTAGCTATGCTGTCCCGCAACAGCGAAGCTCATCGCGATCCGGTGGTCGAGGGCGCTGGCTACGGTCGCGCCGCCTTCAAGCGGCTCGCCGCCCGTGCCTTCAATGACGAGGCCGTCCTCGCGTTCCTCTACATTCGCGCCGATGGCTTTCAGGCCGGTTGCCATCAACGCCAGACGGTCGCTTTCCTTGACGCGCAGTTCGTCGAGGCCGCTGGTCGTTGTCTTGCCTTGGGCCATGCTGGCTGCCACGAAGAACACTGGGAATTCGTCAATCATGCTCGGCGCGACATCTGGCGGCACCTCGATGCCGCGCAAGACCGAATGCCGTGCAGTGATGTCGGCGACGGGTTCACCGCCGACTTCGCGTTCGTTGGAATAAGTCAGGTCAGCCCCCATCGCCTCAAGCATCTTGTATAGGCCAGTGCGGCTCGGGTTCATGCCAACATGGGTGACGGTGACTTCGCTGCCCGGCGTAATCAGCGCTGCTACGATGGGGAAGGCGGCCGACGACGGGTCGCCGGGGACTTCGATGGTCTGCGGTTTTAGCTCGGCCTCACCCGTCAGGCGGATATGGCGTACGCCGTCGGCATCGACCTCAACGGACAACTCAGCGCCAAAACCGCGCAACATCCGCTCGCTGTGGTCACGGGTCGGAACGGGTTCGATGACTTCGGTAATGCCCGGCGCATTTAGTCCAGCCAGCAATATCGCACTCTTCACCTGAGCCGAGGCCACCGGCAGTCGGTAGCTGATCGGTATCGCGGGCACCAATCCGCGTACCATCAAAGGCAGGGTACCACCGGGACTGGCGGTAAACTCTGCACCCATCAGGCTGAGCGGATCGATCACGCGGCCCATCGGACGTTTCGACAGGCTGGCATCGCCGATGAAGGTTGCGGTAATCCGGTGGCTGGCGACCAGCCCCATCAGCAATCGCGTCGACGTTCCGCTATTACCCATATCGAGTGCGCCTGCGGGTTGCATCAAGCCGCCGACGCCGACGCCGTGGACAATCCACGTCCCTTCATCGGTCCGCTCGATCGTCGCCCCCATCGCACGCATTGCAGCGGCCGTGGCAAGGACATCTTCGCCTTCGAGCAATCCGGTTATCCGGCTTTCGCCCACGGCAAGCGCGCTGAGCATCAACGAACGGTGCGAAATCGACTTGTCGCCCGGAACCTTGACGATACCGCGCAACGGGCCGTTGTTAAGGAATGTGGCGAGGCGAGGATTGATATTATGCATGTCGCTCCGCGCTTTGCGGATCAAGCGCGTGCAAGTCAACGACGACAGTTAGTTTTGACACCGCCGCATCGCTGTGGCAATGGCCGCGCCAATCAATGGTGATTCCGCAATCGGCATCGCCTTTCCAAACTATTTCAAGAAGGATTTGAGCCTGCCATGATCAAGGCTGAATGGGGAACCAAGCGTACTTGCCCGAAATGCGGCACGCGTTTTTATGATTTGACCAAGGATGAACCGGTCGAGTGCATAGAATGCGGTAATCAATGGACGCCAGAGCCGGTGCTTAAATCGAAACAGCCATTGCCGTTCGAAGAGGTAGAGAAGAAGAAGGACGATGCCGACCTGGCCGACGACGATCTCGATATCGATGTCGATGCGGTTGATGGCGATGTTTCGCCCGACAATGATGTCGACCTTGGCGGTGACGAAGATCTTGGCGTTGCCGGTACCGAAGGCGATGCTGACGAGATTTAACGCAAAACTTCGCTCTTGATATCTCGAGGAGCGCCAGCTAGTGGCGCTCCTCACCAAATAGCCGACCAGATTTCGGCAGGATGGGGCCTTAGCTCAGCTGGTAGAGCGCTTCGCTGGCAGCGAAGAGGTCAGGGGTTCGACTCCCCTAGGCTCCACCAACCTTCGCCTCCTTCGGGGGCTAAGGCTGGACGCACACACGATATTTCATTCGCCGTCATGTTGAATGTGATTCAGCATCCATTTATCAGCCTAGGCCAAAGCGCGTAGAGGCACGATGGACCCTGAAACAAGTTCAGGGTGACGGATAAGGGGTAATAGCCCTCTCCTACTGGCTAAAATCGCCACATTGCCCTAAAGGCCGCAACATGCATTTTCTCGACCAAGCAAAAATCTTTATCCGTTCCGGTGCGGGCGGGCCAGGGGCTGTCAGTTTCCGGCGCGAGAAATATGTCCAATATGGCGGCCCCGATGGCGGCAATGGCGGCAAAGGCGGCAACATAATTTTTGAAGCGGTGGCCGGTCTCAACACG
>JANOPT010000082.1:0-2563 GCA_031421975.1 Sphingomonadales bacterium
AAGCTTGGCTTGCACCAACCGCTCTCTGCCGCACGTTCAGCCAGCGCAGCAGACACATCGATCCGCGCCAGCGTATCCGCGCTTGCGGCAATGGCGTCACGCCGCTCCATCACATGCGCGATCAGTTCCTCCAGATGCGCCGCTTCCGCCGCCAGCGCATGGCCGCCGGCTTGAGTAATCCGAGTCGCCTCTTCGTGAAGCTCGGGCGAATTGAATCGCACAGCGCCCGCCATCGTTTGCCGGTGTGTAAAGCCGGTACCGGGCGCCATCAGGGCATCGCCGTGCTTGGCCGGAACCTCAACAAAATACCCGAGAACTGCATTGTGGCGAATCTTGAGCGCGGTAACGCCGGTCACATCGCGGTAGCGCGCCTCAAGTTGCGCAATCGCTTGGCGTCCGTCGCGTCCGGCCGAGCGCAAAGAGTCTAACGCGGCATCATAGCCTTCGGCGATATAACCACCCTGCCCCGTATCGGTTGGCGGCGACGCGACCAGTGCGCGGGAAAACAGATCGATCATCGCACCATGACCGTCGAGCGTTGGCAGCAGCTGGCTCAACAACGCGGGGCAATCGGTCATGGTGCCCAATCGCTCACGCAGTGCCCTCGCGCCATCGAGGCCATCGCGAATCTGTCCGACATCGCGTGGGCTTCCCCGTCCGGCGACCACTCGGCCAAGCGCGCGCGCAATGTCCGGGAGTTGCCGCAACGCGGTTCGCACTGCATCGCGTAACAACGGCGCATCGTGGAACCATTGCACCAACGACAGCCGCGCTTCGATCCTTGCCTTATCCATCAAAGGCGCAGCCAAATCAGCGGCCATTTGCCGAGCACCTGCACCTGTAATCGTCCGGTCGACCTCGGCGAGTAACGAACCAGAACGGCCGCCTTTGCTGGCAGCGGTGATTTCAAGACTGTCGCGCGTGGCTTGATCGATGAGCAAATGCTCATGAACTTCGCGGCGGACCGGGAGCTTCAGGAAAGGCATTTTGCCCTGCCCGACATGCGCCAGATAGGTAATCAACCCGCCCGCGGCTGCCAACTCGGCGCGCGACAAAGGTCCGATTGCATCAACTGTAGCGAGCGCAAAATGCTCGTTGAGCGCCACCTCACCCGTTACACTATCAAAGTCGGCTCGAGGCCGAATTATCGAATCGAAAGGCGCGCTCGCAAACCCGTCAGGCACCACCAATTCGCTCGCCGACAACCGGGCCAATTCGGCTTCCAACGCTTCAGGCTTCACCGTCACCAGTTCAAAATATCCCGTCGAGATATCCGCTGCCGCCACACCAATCGCATCACCCACCGGTGCCAGCGCCACCAGCATATTCGAGGCCCAGCTGTCGAGCAGGCTGTCTTCTGTTAGTGTTCCTGCGGTAACGAAACGCACGATGTCGCGCGCTACCAAAGTCTTTGAACCACCCCTCGCCTTGGCGACCTCTGGGCTCTCAGTCTGTTCGGCAATTGCGACGCGGTGACCGCCCTTGATCAGCCGTGCGAGATATCCTTCAGCGCTATGCACTGGCACACCGCACATCGGGATAGGCCGCCCGTCATATTCGCCGCGCGAAGTCAGCGCGATATCAAGAGTCGCCGATGCGGCGCGTGCATCGTCAAAGAACAGCTCGAAAAAATCGCCCATGCGATAAAACAAGAGGCAATCGCCCGCCTTGGCTTTCAATGCCAGATACTGAACCATCATCGGTGTCGGCGTCGATAGGCCCGGCAGCGGTGCAGATTTGGCGAGGCGTGATTCCATGCGAAGTGCATAGCCTGTTGCACTTCAGAGGCAATGTTGCGCTGTTCGCTAATTGTGGAAATTTGGGGAAAGCAACCTTGGCATCACGCAAGGCGCAAGCAGGCTTGCGCCAATCGCCTCTCTGACGCTAGGGCGAGGGAGACGCACCGGAAAATAGAGCAGGGCCAGATATGAGCGACAGCGACGTCCAGTTTACCGCCAAGGAAGCCTTGGATTTCCATTCGCAGGGACGGCCCGGCAAGATCGAGATTGTCGCCACCAAACCTATGGCAACGCAGCGTGACCTGAGCCTCGCTTATTCACCCGGCGTCGCGGTGCCGGTGCAGGCGATCTTCGATGATCCATCGACTGCCTATGATTATACCGCAAAGGGCAATCTGGTCGCGGTGATTTCCAACGGCACCGCGATCCTCGGCATGGGCAATCTGGGCGCCTTGGCATCCAAGCCTGTGATGGAAGGCAAGGCCGTCCTGTTCAAACGCTTCGCCGATGTCGACAGTATCGATATCGAAGTGAAGACCGAGGATGTTGACCGCTTCATCGACGCAGTCGAATTGCTTGAGCCAACCTTCGGCGGTATCAACCTCGAGGATATCGCCGCACCTTCCTGCTTCATCATCGAGCAGACGTTGCGCGAGCGGATGAACATTCCCGTTTTCCATGACGACCAGCACGGCACCGCGATTATCGCAGCAGCCGGGCTTATTAACGCGTGCGAACTGACCGGACGCAGCCTCAAAGACATTAAGGTCGTATGCAACGGCGCTGGCGCAGCCGCAATTGCCTGCACCGAGCTTATCAAGGCG
>JANOPT010000083.1:0-10149 GCA_031421975.1 Sphingomonadales bacterium
AAGATCCTGGCAGCTGGCGGTACCGTCGAAGTCAAGTAAGTCTTTTTCGAAGTTTTCCTTCGACACAATATTGCAAAAAGGGCGGCGCTTTTTGGCACCGCCCTTTTTTTGCCTGCAACGCAGGTTTCATGAAACCGATCAGATTGCCGGTTCTGTTTCGCGCTGTTCTAGCGCAGACCTTGCCCGCCCGGAAAACCGGTGATGCCTGGCAAAAAGCGGGTCGGTAATCGGAATTTCAACATCAATCCGCGGCGAAAATAGCGGATCGGTTATCGGTCCTGCCGGTGCCGGCGTACTGAACAGCGGATCCGTCACTGGCAAGTCCGACCGAACATTCGCCGGAATATTATGGCTGCGCTGCGCTGGCGTTGCAGATGCCAATGCCGCTGGCGGCGTTACAAAAACGGGTTCTTGGGTTGGGCGAGCCGGTTCGGTCACAAATTGCTTGAAAGCCGGATCGTCCTTGATGGGCCGTGGAGCAACGAACACATGCTGACCGTCCGCCGCGGATGTGTCTGTCATAATCCGGCGACGACGGCGCGATACCGAGGCAGCACCAACTCCAATCGCAGCAAGGGCCGCCGCCAATCCGCCAAACAGGATCATATCTTCATTCGAAATGCCCTGTTCCTCGGCAGGCGGACCGGTATCAACTGTTGCCGCCTCGGGTATGGCGGGCGCTGAAGCGGAACCGAGCGCGATGTCCGGGGCCGGTTGACCACTGGCTTTCGTGCTAAGCTCGGCTTCGGCAACGCTTGGCGGCGTGGCAGCCACAGCAGGCGCTTTTACTGCGACGCTAGGCGCATTGCGCGGCTTGGTCGGCTCGGCTACGGATTTGGTGCGTGCTTGTGCCTGCGCCGTTTCAGCAGCGGCTTGTTCAGCCGCCGCTACATTGACCGTATCGCCGACGGTCGGGAGCGTGCGAATGGCGGGGGGCGGCGTGATCGATGGCTCAGACGCTATTGGGGCCGCAGACTCCACTTGTGAAGGTGCAGTCTCGGGGCCTTGAACGTCTTGGGCGAAGGATAATGAGGAACCACCCATGAGCGCGGCAATGATGGCGGTTTTTCCTGCGATGCGGATGGATACAGCATTTATCATTTTTCGGTCTCCTGTCGTTGTGGACGAAACTGGAACGGTTCGTCGCAACAATCGGGTACCGGATGCAGGACACGCCGTGCGCCTTTGACGGCGAATCGAGCGTTTCAGACGACGGTTCACCCGGCGTTCACGTTCAGAACGCACTTTTATGGTGTTCGCAGCGGTGCAAAATGGATGCTTTTCGACGAGCGGAAATATCGTCATTTGTTTTGGATTTTGCGACGTTTCAAGGCATTGGAGAGCGATGACCGATAATGCAGATCTGGCCGCGCTGGTCCGTAACATCCCCGATTATCCGAAACCTGGAATTATGTTTCGCGATGTTTCTACCCTGTTGCTCGACGGTGCTGGATTTCGGGCGACAATCGACAGGCTGGCAGCCATGGTGCCACCCGATACACAGCTGATTGCAGGCATAGAGGCGCGCGGTTTCATTGTTGCTGCCGGACTGTCTTATGCGCTGCGCTTGGGCAAGCTTATGTTACGCAAACCCGGAAAGCTACCAGGCGAAAAAATCGGGACTGATTATGTCCTTGAATATGGCACTGACCGGATAGAAATGCATGTCGGCCATGTAAAGCCCGGCCAGAAAGTGCTGTTGGTCGACGACCTGATTGCAACCGGAGGTACTGCATTGGCAGGTGTGGATCTGGTGACTCAAGGCGGCGGCGTGGTTGAGCACGCTTTATTTATCGTAGACCTGCCAGAGCTGGGCGGGGCAGAAAAATTGCGAAGCCGGGGTATAAAGGTCGATAGCCTGATTGGTTTCGAGGGGCACTAATGTAATCCGCTGTGCGGGCTTCGACTTTGGAGTAATCCTTGGCTGTCGTTGGTCACCGTCACGCCGACTGTTCCCGTTCAGCATCTTGCAATGCAGCCTACCGCCATTCCGCCATGCCCTAATTACTATTTTTTCGTAGCGCACGGCTTTATCGCGGCAGACTCAGGCCGTTTTTCGGCCATTTCGAAACGCGCAATATATCCGCCAAGATTCAGTTGTTCGCTGAAGCCTGTCAATCGGTAACCGACAGCCTCGAATTCGCAAAACAGCAGCTTGGGCGGGATGCCATGCTGGTCGGTCGGGCGATCGCGATCGACAACGATGATTTGCCCTGCGTTGGCCAGCGCTGGCCGTAATCGCCACAAAAACGCGTAAGGCTCGTCAATCTCATGATACATATGAACCATGAATATGCGGTCGAAACTGTTTTCCGGAAGACGCGGATCATCGACCGCCCCCTCCTTGATCGCCACATTATCCAGTTGCTCGCGAGTGACCCTCTCGCCAAGTCGGTCCAGCGCGCCGCGATTGATATCCTGGGCCAGAACACGGCCGCTTTTGCCGACTCGTTCGGCAAGGCGAATGGTATAATATCCCTCACCCGCCCCGATATCCGCAACCGTCGTGCCAAGCTTGATCCCTGACCAGTCCATCACAAACTTTGCTTCACCAGCCTCGTCCCGCGCTGCTTCGGTCGAAAATTGCGTACTCCCGGCTTTCGAGACAAAGCGGTCCGGTTGCGGGAAATCAAGCGCCGATGCAGGACGCTGTTCGTCGGGAGTTGCCGGGCTGCATCCGCCGACCATTCCGAAAGCAGCGGCGATAAGGAGAACAGCCGGTTTCAAAAAAATTGACATTGCGACGATGTAGACTCAGCCCTCGATAGAGGCAAGCACAGTGCCGTGGGCGTGCTGATCGAACGCAGCGAAGGTTGGTGCTACCCAGTCCGGTAGCGGCACTGGACGATGCGTGTTCAAATCGACATTTACGCTGACCAGATCTACCGTAGCACGAAGATCGTTTGAACCGTCGTCCGTCGCGCCATGAATTTCCACGATCTGAGTCATGCTCGTTCGGCCAGTCGTCAATGTGCGTGCCATTACATCGATCAGCTCATCAGGCTTGATCGGCGCAAACCACGTCACCGTTGCTTTTTTGACATGGAAATCGAGCGGCTCACCATCGGCTTGATCAACAAATTTCACGGCCCGCCAATATTCGGTGATCGCCACATCGGCATAATCAAGATACCGGGCGTTGAAGACGACGCCTTGGGCATCGGTCTCTGACCACCGAACGCGGAACCGGTGGTGGAAGGCGAAATCGGCGCGTGCCATGTCAGATGGCTTTTGACTGGCCAGGCGTATTGACGCCCATTGATTTCAGATAGGCCTTCACATTACGCGCCGCCTGACGCAGACGATGCTCGTTCTCGACCATTGCGATGCGGACATATCCTTCGCCGTCCTCGCCATAGCCGACGCCCGGCGCAACCGCGACCTTGGCATGAGTCAGCATCTGCTTGGAAAATTCCAGACTGCCCAGATGCGCCAGTGCCGGCGGCAATGGTGCCCATGCAAACATCGATGCGCGCGGTGGCGGGATGTCCCAGCCAGCACGACCAAACGCATCTACAAGGATGTCGCGGCGTTTGTGATAAAGCTGGCGGTTTTGTTCGACGATATCCTGCGGTCCATTGAGCGCAGCGCATGCTGCCGCTTGGATCGGAGTGAATGCGCCATAATCGAGATAGCTTTTAACGCGGGTCATTGCCGCAATCAGTTGGCGGTTGCCGACCGCAAATCCAACGCGCCATCCGGCCATCGAGTATGTTTTGGACAGCGACGTGAATTCCACAGCGACGTCCTTGCCGCCTTTCACCTGCAAAATGGACGGCGTCGGATTGCCGTCGAAATACAGTTCGGAATACGCAAGGTCGGATAAAATCCAGACCTTGTTTTCCTTAGCCCAGGCGACCAGCCGTTCGTAAAAAGCAAGATCAACCGTCTCGGCGGTCGGATTGGATGGATAGTTTACCACCAATATCGACGGCCGCGGCACGGTAAAGGCCATCGCGCGCTCCAGCGACCGGAAGTAATTCTCGTCCGGAGTCGTCGGCACCGACCTGATCGTCGCACCCGCGATGATAAACCCGAATGTGTGGATTGGATAACTGGGGTTCGGTGCCAGCACCACGTCGCCGGGTGCCGTAATCGCAGTAGCGAGGCTGGCAAGACCCTCTTTCGAACCCATCGTGACGACGACTTCATGTTCCGGGTCGACATCGACGCCAAAGCGACGACCGTAATAACTGGCCTGCGCCTTACGAAGACCGGGAATACCCTTTGAAGCAGAATAGCCATGGGCATCCGGCTTGCGCGCAACTTCGCACAGTTTCTCGATCACATGCGGTGGCGGAGGCAAATCGGGGTTGCCCATGCCAAGGTCGATAATGTCCTCGCCGCTGGCACGGGCTGCCGCGCGCATCGCATTCACTTCAGCGATGACATAAGGCGGCAGACGCTTGATGCGGTAGAATTCTTCGGACATTTGCTCCCGTTTCCGGTTTGAAAGTTGCGGAACCGGCCTAATGCGCGAATTTTTCGTTCATTTCCAGCGAAACTGTCAGCCTAACGCGGGCGGTTACCCTTTGCCTTGTGCTTGACGCCATGTTTCGAAGGCGGCGGACCATCCTTGCGGAAAGGCCGCGCGCCGTCACGACGTGGCGGACCGCCGCGCGGGCCGTCACCGCGTGGGCCGTCGCCACGTGGACCAGCCGAGCTCACGCCCAGCTGCGGTCGCGGTGGCCGACCGCTATCGCGGCTCATGCGCTTGTTATCGCGTGCCGCTTCGCGTGGAGGTCCCTCGGCCCGCACAATTTCGACATCATTGTCCTCGTCATGTCCGGGTTGGGCAATGGCCTTGGCAAATTTCGAAACCGCAGCAGCAGCGATGCCGACATGCGTTTCGTTTGCGGCAATGCGTATGGCACCGATGTCATTCTTGGTGACCCCGCCACGACGGCAAAGCAAAGGCAGTATCCATTTGGGATCTGCGTTGTTGCGGCGGCCGACATTCATCTTGAACCAGACTGAATCATCGAAGCCTTCGCGGTGGCTTTCCTTGGCCCGTTCGGTGCTTCGGCTACCATCGTCGAGCATATCCTCAGGCGTCGGCATTTTCGCGCGGTGAACGCGAACCAATGCAGCGGCGATGTCTTCGGCTGGCATCGTTTCGAGCAGCTTGGCACCCAGATTGCGGTCTTCTTCGTCGACCTCGACCGGCGCCATCAAGGTCTCGAGTAAACGATCATGGTCCTTTGCACGGATGTCGGCGGCGGTCGGAACCTTGATCCAGTCCGCCTCAATCTTCGCGCCGCGAAGCATCGATTCGACCCGTTTGCGACGCTGGTAAGGAACGATTAGAACAGCGGTGCCCTTGCGTCCCGCGCGGCCAGTCCGGCCCGAACGGTGCTGAAGCCCTTCGGCATCGCGCGGTAATTCAACATGCACCACCAATGAGAGGTTCGGCAGGTCGATCCCGCGGGCAGCGACATCAGTGGCAACGCACACACGGGCACGCTGGTCTCTTAGCGCCTGCAACGCCTGATTACGTTCGGATTGCGAATGTTCGCCCGAAAGGGCAACGACATTAAAACCGCGCTCGGTCAGGCTTGCGTGCAGACGGCGGACATTTTCACGCGTAGCGCAGAATAATATGGCGGTTTCCGCCTCATGCAGCCGCAACAAATTAACTACTGCATTTTCGATGTCCGGCGGCGCAACGGTCACAACCTGATAGCTGATATCGCCATGCCCGCGATCTTCGCCAACGGTCGAGATTCGCAGCGCATCGCGTTGATAGCGTTTGGCGAGCGATACGATCGGCTTGGGCATCGTTGCCGAAAAAAGCAGTGTCCGGCGGCCTTCGGGGGTCGCGTTGAGGATTTCTTCAAGCTCTTCGCGAAAACCCATATCGAGCATTTCATCGGCTTCATCGAGAATGGCGACCTTCAATGCCGACAAATCGAGTGCGCCGCGCTCAAGATGATCGCGAAGCCGGCCCGGTGTTCCAACCACGATCTGAGCGCCTTGGCTCAGGGTACGACGCTCCTTGGAGGCGTCCATGCCGCCAACGCAGGTTGCGATCCGCACTCCAGCCTTTGCATAAAGCCACATCAGTTCGCGGCTGACCTGCAAAGCCAGTTCGCGAGTCGGAGCGATAATCAGGGCAGCAGGTTCGCGCGCAAGGCTGACCATCCCGCCATCGAGAATTTGCGGTGCCATGGCCAACCCGAAGGCAACGGTTTTACCCGAGCCAGTTTGCGCCGAAACAACGAGATCGCGGCCCTCTGCTTCAGCAGCGATTACGGCAGATTGCACAGGGGTCAATGTAGTGTAGCCGCGCGCGGCGAGCGCTTCGTCAAGGAGCGGAGGAATGTGTTCGAATGTCATAAGACGCGGCCCTTGCGCTCTTTTAACGGCAATGTCCATGCTGCACTGCACAACAAATCTATGTTTCGACAAAAGCGCAGCTTGAGTTATGCAAGGTTATGACCGATTCACCGCAGCTCCCGCCGTTTATGGACCCTGACCAGTTCACCAAATTGATCGAGGGATCAGGGATGGTATCGACTGACCCATTGACCGCGTACCGACAGGCGCTTGATGCCTGGGGGCAGGTATTGGCTCCGCTCGCGAAGGCGGGCCGCGACAAAATCGATCCCAAAGACCGCCGGTTTGCGGCGCCGCAATGGGAGCATCCAGTATTCGACCTGGTCAGGCAGGGATATCAGGTCATGTCGGACTATATGCTGGGCGCCGCAGACCAGCTCGATAATATTACCGAAGGCGATAAGGCAAAAATGGGCTTTGCTATCCGTACGGTGGTTGAAGCAATGAGCCCTGCCAATTCGCCGTTTACCAACCCTGTCGCGCTCGAGAAAGCCGTCGAAACAAAGGGTGCGAGCCTGATGTCGGGCATGCAGCATTTGATGCATGACATGCAGCGCGGACAGCTGACTCACACGGACCCGAATGCGTTCACACTCGGCGAGAATATCGCTGCGACACCCGGCAAGGTCGTGCACCAGACGCCGCTGTATCAACTGCTGCAATATGAACCGACAACCGAAAAAGTGCTTGAAACACCGCTGGTAATTTTCCCGCCCTGGATAAACCGCTTTTATATCCTCGACCTGACGGCGGAAAAAAGCTTTATCAAATGGTGTGTCGATCAGGGCATTACGGTATTTGTCGTTTCCTGGAAGTCTGCTGACAGTTCGATGAAAGACGTGATCTGGGACGATTATATCGCGGCCCAAATCGATGCGATCGACACAGTTCGCGCTGGCCTCAAGGTCAAGGATGTCCATGCCATCGGTTACTGCGTCGCCGGGACCACATTGGCAGCAACGCTGGCGCTACTTTCCGCCAAGGGCGAAGCCGACAAGGTTCGGAGTGCAACGTTCTTCACAGCACAGGTCGATTTCTCGCGCGGTGGCGAATTGCTCAACTTCATCGACGATCATCAACTCAAGATGGTCGAGGCGCTTGCCGCACCGCAGGGCTATCTCGATGGTCGTTTCCTCGCGCTCAGTTTCAACCTGCTGCGCGGCAAGGACCTGATCTGGTCCACAGTCGTAAAAAATTACCTGCTGGGCGAGGAATATCCGGCGTTCGACCTGCTCCACTGGAATGGCGATGTCACTAACCTGCCCGCACGCTGGCACCGCGAATATCTGTGCGACCTGTATCGCGACAACAGACTGGTGGTTCCGAATGCCATGTCGGCACTGGGCACGCCCATCGATATCCGGATGGTCAAAACACCGACCTATATTCAGGCGGGCCGCGAAGACCATATTGCCCCGGCCGAAAGCGTCTGGAAAATGCAGGATCATTTCACTGGTGCGATGAAATTTGTGCTTGCGGGCAGCGGTCATATTGCAGGAGTGGTCAACCCGCCGGTGCAGCAGAAGTATCAGTATTGGACCAATGACGCAAACCCGGGCAGTCTCGACGAATTCATCGACGGCGCAACAGAAACTAAGGGCAGTTGGTGGCCCGATTGGGATACCTGGCTGAAATCGCATGGCGATAAGCAAGTCGCCGCCAAGGGCGCGCGTATTCCCGGCGAAGGGAAACTCAAGGCGCTGGAAGTAGCGCCGGGCAGCTATGTAAAAACCCGGTAGATCGCACAGGGCGCGACACTGCCGCGCCCTGTGCGACCCTTAATTATTCGGCCTGCGGTGCTGCCGCGCTGGCATTTTCGGGAAGGCCGCCGAGTTCGCCGACCATTTTCTTATACGCGTCGAGATAGGCCAATACGATGACCTGGCCGATGTCCGAATTCTGGTAGCTGCCGCCGCCCGCACCAGCGAGGCCGCCTCCCCACCATGCGCCACCGCCCGCGCCCCAGCTGACATCGGACTTGCGGTAATAGCCTTCGGACAGCGCTTCGATCTCGGTGGTGCGGACATTGACGACCGACAGCGACACGCTCGCCTCTTTCTTCGAAACCTTGAGCCCGCCGACAAGACCGCCGATCAGCCGTCCGCCAAGAGCGCCGGCCAAGCCGCCCGCGATGCCGCTGCCACCTGAATTGCTATTGCGGCTGATGATGTCGGGAACGATAACATAGTCGGCGGCTTTCACCTGGCGTTTGCCGATGTTCGATCCGCGCTGCAATTCGCCCGAGTCGCCAAGTGCGCGTTCGACTGCGCGCGCAGCGAGGCCCCCGCCGCGATCAACAAGGCCGAAGCAGCCCGATTTCTGCACAAAGAATTTGATGACCGCTTCGGGGTTGGACAACCCAAGTTCGCTCCACCATTGCGTTTCTGGCTCAGTGATCGCAACCGTGCCCAGTTTACGGGTGCACACGGGAATTTCAGTCATATTCTTGTCCTGCGCCTTTTTGGCCGAGGACTTATCTTCTTTGGCAGTGGAAGGCGCAGATGACGCCAGCATAGCGCCAGCAAGCAATGTCGATAATATCAGTCGCATCAAAATTTCTCCCTTGCAGCGTATGTAACAAACATACCCTGAAAAAATCCCGTATTGTGGTGCGACCCCCTACAGTGCGTATATGATGTGCAGCGACAGCCTACTAGTATAAATTCGACGGCCAAGACGTTTTGCTGTTCTAACGATAGTTCCGCAAAAATCGAGAAGTTGACGTTTACGTAAACGTCGGGTAACCCGGCATCAGCTTGATTTGAGGAGAGTCGCCATGCAATTGGAATTCAGCCCCGACGAAATTGCGTTTCAGCAGGAAGTCCGCACTTTCATCGCCGAAAACTATCCAGAGAACCTGCGTTCTGTGCAGGATGAGGGGCATGATCTTTCCAAAGAAGATTTCCTGTCATGGCACCGCATCCTTGCCAGAAAGGGCTGGATCGCGCCCGCATGGCCGGTCGAATATGGCGGCACGGGCTGGACGCCGACGCAGCGCTTCATCTGGTCCGAAGAACTTGCCCATGCAGATTGCGTCGGCACGATGCCGTTCGGTCTGTCAATGGTCGGGCCAGTAATCTACACCTTTGGCACGCCCGAACAGAAAGCGCAGTTCCTACCCGGCATACTATCGGGCGATGACTGGTGGTGTCAGGGTTATTCCGAGCCTGGCGCCGGATCGGACCTTGCTTCGCTCCGGACCAAAGCCGTGCGTGACGGCGACCATTATGTTGTCAACGGTCAGAAAACCTGGACGACGATGGCGCAACATGCGGACTGGGGTTTCTTCCTGGTTCGTACCGATAACGACGCAAAGGCGCAGGAAGGCATCAGCTTCCTGTTGATCGACATGAAATCGCCCGGCGTGACGGTCCGCCCGATCATCACTCTTGGCGGCGAGCATGAGGTCAACGAGGTGTGGCTGGAGGACGTCCGCGTTCCCGTCGACCAACGTATCTACGAAGAAAACAAGGGCTGGACCTGTGCCAAGTTCCTGCTGGCGCATGAACGCACCGGCATTGCAGCCGTGGCTCGCTCGAAGCGCGGTGTCGAAAAGATCAAGGAAATCGCGCGCACCGAAATGGACGGCGACAAGCCGTTGCTCGCCAACGCCTTTTTCAAACGTAAGATTTCGGAGCTTGAGATCGACCTGACGGCGTTGGAATTTACCGAACTGCGGAGCCTTGCAGGCGTTGCCGCTGGCAAAGGGCCTGGTCCGGAATCGAGTTTGCTCAAGATAAAAGGCTCTGAGATTCAGCAGCGTATTACTGAATTGGCGCTTGAGGCCGTCGGTCATTATGGCGCGCCCTATTT
>JANOPT010000084.1:0-2199 GCA_031421975.1 Sphingomonadales bacterium
GAAATCGCGCCGCAATTGACTTTCAAAAATGGCAATTTCGACCGCGGGCTGGCGGCGTAAATTGCGTCAGCTACAACTTCTTTGCCGACTCCGGATTCGCCCTCGATAAATATCGGTGCGCGGCTGCGTGCCGCCTTTGCAGCGATTGCGAGTGCCGTACGAAACGCCGGCGCTGAACCGATTATTTCTTCAAAAGCCAGCGGCTGGGTAATTTTTTCGGTCATCGGGTGCAATTCCCCGAATTCCTTGCTCTTGTCCGCTGCCATACTGAGCGCGGCGATCAGCCGTTCGGCTGCCACGGGCTTGATAATATAGTCCGACGCCCCGGCACGCATCGCGTCAATCGCCGCCTCGTTGGACCCGATCGCCGTCATCAGCAGGATGGGCAGGGCAGGGCGGCGTGATTTCAGCTCGGCAATCAACGATGCCGAATCAGACCCCGGAACCCACTGATCGAGAAGAATGGCATCAAGCATCATTCCGTCTTGAGTGCCTAACATGGCAATCGCGGTTTCCGCATCGCGGGCAAAAACCGTACGCCAGCCAGCGCGTGACGCAATAGCCGACACCAGACGGCATTGCGCCGGCTCGTCATCGACTAGCATCAACAATCTGGTCTCGCGTTCGTTCATTTATTGTCCATGCGCCACAGTTGGAAAAATTGTGGTAACGGGAATGGGTAAAGAGCCAATTAAGCAGCTCGAGTATTTTCTTTGGCGCTCTGGCTTGAGCATATGAAGATGAGCGGTTAAGGGGTTTGCGACGCACATTCGCAGACGGAGGCATATATGGCAGGGCAACAGGATATGGGTCAGGCGACCGAAAGTTATTCGCTGTTCACGCAGATTTTCAAATGGGGCAGCATTGCTGCGGCCATCACCACCATATTGGTCGTTGCCATCATCGCCAGCCGCGCCGCCTGACGTGGTCAAAATCGCTGTACTGAAAGAAACCGCTGTCGGCGAAACCCGTGTTGCTGCGTCTGCCGAGACGGTAAAGAAATATATCGGCCTTGGCGCGTCGGTTGCAATTGAGGCGGGTGCTGGCTTGTCAGCTTCAATCAGCGATGCAGAGTATCAGTCTGCCGGTGCTTCGGTTGGACCGGCGACGGAGGCGCTCAAAGATGCTGATATAATTCTCGGCGTGCAGGGTCCCGCCCCCAAAATGCTGACCGGCATGAATCCAGGAGCCTGGCTCGTCGCCGGGTTGGATCCTTTTGGCCAACGCGCACGGGTGGACGAATATGCCAAAGCCGGGATAGAGGCGCTGGCCATGGAGTTCATGCCGCGCATTACGCGCGCGCAGTCGATGGACATATTGTCATCGCAATCGAACCTTTCCGGGTACAAAGCGGTCATCGAAGCGGCCTCGGTTTATGGTCGCGCATTCCCGATGATGATGACGGCCGCGGGCACAGTCAGCGCAGCCAAGGCATTCATTATGGGCGTTGGCGTTGCGGGGCTTCAGGCGATTGCCACCGCGCGGCGTTTAGGCGCGCAGGTTAGCGCCACGGATGTCCGTAGCGCTACCAGGGAGCAGATTGAATCCTTGGGTGCGAAGGCGATTTTCGTTGAGAATGTCGCTGGCATCGAGGGCGAAGGCGCTGGTGGCTATGCGACTGAAATGTCCGAGGAATATAAGGTCGCGCAGGCAGAGTTGGTCTCCGCGCATATTGCCAAGCAAGACATCGTGATTACGACTGCGTTGATTCCGGGCCGGCCCGCACCGCGCCTGATTTCCGACACACAGATTGCGAGCATGAAGCCGGGGTCGGTCATTTTCGACCTCGCAGTCGCGCAAGGCGGAAATGTCGAAGGATCGAAGGCCGACGAGGTTGTGGTCAAACATGGGGTGAAAATCATAGGCTTTTCCAACACGCCGGCGCACCTTGCGGCCGATACATCCGCATTGCTTTCGCGTAACCTGTTCAACTTCCTCTCCGCGTTTTGGGACAAGGAAGCAGGGCGGCCCGTGTTACCGGATGATGACGAGATTACAGCCGCTATTAGGCTGACGAAAAACGGCAAAGTTGTGAATGAACGCCTGCTGGCGTGAGGGGAGCATAATGGACTTCATTTCAATCCTGTCGATCTTCGTGATGGCCTGTTTTGTCGGCTATTATGTCGTCTGGTCAGTCACCCCTGCACTGCACACGCCTTTAATGGCCGTCACCAACGCGATATCTTCGGTGATCATCGT
>JANOPT010000085.1:0-6646 GCA_031421975.1 Sphingomonadales bacterium
CGCCGCCAGCAATAGTTCGATACGCGAGCCGATCCCGTCCAGCTTTGCCGCAGTAACTTCTGAAATGGCCGCAAATCGTTCGAAGTCCCCGAAATACCGGATCCCGGCAATGGCAGCCCCAAAAGTCGGGAATGCAACCCCCAGAAACGTGAAGGCATAGGACGCCGCATGGGGCCAGCCTTCCGGAACGAGCCCAGCCGCTGCCGCACCTTTCAACATCAGATACGCGGCAACCGACAGCACTGCACATTGGAACAATCGCGTCGAGAACCGGTCAAGATTGTGGTGAACCGCAGTAAGCCGCCTGGCCTTTGCAATATGATAGTCCCGCTGGCTGACGACATGCGGGCCAAGCAGATGGCGAAGCGCGTGGCGAAGATAGGCTGGCGTGATGGCCACTTGTGGCAAGCCGATAGCGCGCAAGGCGTGGCGCACATGATGTTCGGGCCAGTTTACGTCGCCCCCCTTCGGCCAGCGTCCCGGCGACCGCGCCACCCCCAACTGTATCAGAATTGGGGCGTGGCGAAGATATTCTGCTACTCGCCGTGTCTCGAACCAACGGCCGTGCCACCGCCACCGGCCGCCAAGCCAAGTAATCAGCAAAATCGTCGACAGCAGCAGAAATTCCGCACTGGCGAAAATCCACTTCTGGTCCGCTGCGCCGATCGGCTGATAGAGGATGCCCAGAACGACCGCGAGGGCCGATAGAATGAAGTTTACCGTCATGCCGCCGCGATAATAATCCGACAGACGAGCCGAAATCCCGTCGGCCCAGGCAAAACGGGCGAGGATATCGCGCGCCGTCCGGTCGGCAACATCGGGATCGTACCCGGGCAAGCTCTTTGCCGCTGCCATCACCGCTGCACCACTGCCACCGGCGATTGCGTCAGGCGTTTCATAATATTGCGCCAATGCGCGAAAGCGCCGCCCCTGGCCGCCAAATAATGTTTCGACCCGGCGATATGCGGTCCACCAGCGGCTGCTGCCCGCTTTCCATCGTTCGTCGGCAAGCGCGACCGATCCGTCCTCGCCCTCGACATGCAATGCGGCGCTGACCAGAGTAAGCAGTTCGGCTTCACGCCCGGCCGCATCAGGCGCGACGCCACCGGCCAGCGCCTCTGGAGCGCGAAGGATGCTCCAGTTTTCGGGTGTGTTGGCATCTATCCAGACGACCGGCGCGCCATGTTCCAGCGCTTCTGAAATCGTATGTCCGGTTCCACCGATAAACGCGCGGCTTACCCCGTCCCAGATGCCGATGACGATATCCGATTGTTCGATCAATATGCGTCCCGCGAGCGCCACGCGAGCGGAACAGCGCACCGCAAACGCCTGCGCCGCTACCAAATCTGAAGGGCAAGTAAGCTTTTCGATATATAGCCGCGCGAGCAAACCGTCGCGCTCGGACAGCTGAAAACAATGCGCCGAAGCCGTCAATTCCTGGATCGTCCGGGCGCGCATCTGCGTCGCGTCATCGGCCGCGTCATTTCCCGCCAGCAGCGCCTGTGCGTCCACAACATTATGCGGCAGGGCATTGATCGCAATGTTGAGATTGCGTCCGAACGGGAGCGGCGCGACCAGATCCCAACCGCGCATTTTTGCCCCACGCGCCGCCAGATGGTCGGCACCTTCGGCCAGCAGGCAGTGAAGCCTGACGGGCGCGGTTGCACCCGCCGATGCGGCATCGACCAGATCGAATATCTGCCCCAGCGTCGCTTCGATCCGGTGGTGATTGGCGGCAAAAGCCTGGTTACTCGCGCGGTGGCCGGTGATACCAAGGCTCAGCCCGACAGGTGGTGCGGCAGGGCCGTTCATCGAGACGCCCAAACACCCGTGTTGGCCCAAAGCCAGACCACCTGCGACGATCCGATATCAGTCATAGCAGCTTTGCACGAACAATGGTTCGATGAATATTTTCAGTGGACAAACGGCCTCCGATATCTTGCATCCGACGTTGCGACGGCACCGCGACCTTATGCCGACGGTCATGGCAATAGCAAGGCGGCAACGTGAACCCGGGGCTGTGGCCAGTTTATTCTGAGGCGTGTTGCCGACCGGCGGCCTGTACCGATCGCGAGCCAGTCACCGGGAATAGCTGGCCCGGGCAACATGCGCCGACCGTTCGGGCGCATCGTCATTGGCCCCGCAGCGCGTGTTGACCGCGCGGTCCAGCACGTGGGATAAACGGTCCCGCGTTCGTGTGCTGATCGGATGCCCCTTGGCAATCTTGTTCCACGTGTCCCAGCTGATCCCCAATGCATCGCGAACGCCGTCGGCGGTTACCGCGCGAATGTTCGTTCGCAGCACCGCGATGTCTTCGGCATCGATCGCAACCAGCTTCATATTTTTCTTCATCACATCCTCGAATATTTCGTTTGAATTCGCACAGGCCGTATCTGCCATTATTGATCCGCAACCCTGTCCTTCACTTCGAAGGCCTTGCGAGTCCAGTTCGTGCCCGCCGGTGCCGGGGTCGAGATATCGATCCCCCGTTGGTTTACAAAGACCAGCAGGTCGCGTTCTTCCAGGCTCAGCCTCTCCAGAAACAGATCGACGACATGCGTTGCGCTAATACGATATGCGGGCCACCGGGCTCGTGCGCTTGACGTCGGCCACGCCTCCATATGGCCCGTATACGCCTCGAACCGTTTCATCAGATCGGCCTTCGTCCGGGCAAAGTAACTTTGCACGTCCGGCCGTGGATCATGGTCGAGTTTGGAATAGATATGGCGTTCTTTAATGGCCAGATGCTGCATCAGGGCGCTGGCAAACGCCCATCGCGCCGACGCCAGCTGGTTCGCATCCGGGGCGATATCGTGAGCCAGCAATTCTTTCAAGGTGGACGCAATGACGCGTATGCGCTCATGGTCCTCCAACAGTCGTTTTTCCATCATGCAGGTATGGCGGCGCGCATTGGCCGTTGACTGTGCGCGATCAGAGTCTGGACAACCGACGGGTCGGCCAACGTCGATGTATCGCCAAGATTTTCCGTATCGCCCTCGGCAATTTTTCGCAGGATCCGCCGCATGATTTTTCCGGATCTGGTCTTCGGCAGACCTGGCGCAAACTGGATAACATCGGGCGTCGCGATGGGGCCGATTTCCTGCCGGACCCAGCGCACTAACTCTTTCCGCAATTCCTCGCTCGGTTCGCTATCCATGTTGATTGTAACATAAGCATAAATGCCCTGACCCTTGATGTCGTGCGGCATGCCGACAACGGCCGCTTCAGCTACCGCCTTGTGCAGCACCAGCGCGCTTTCGACCTCGGCGGTGCCCATGCGGTGACCCGATACGTTGATGACGTCGTCCACGCGCCCGGTAATCCAATAATAGCCGTCTTCGTCCCGACGCGCCCCGTCGCCTGTAAAATATCGGCCGGGATAAGTGGTAAAATATGTTTCGAAGAAACGCGCATGATCGCCCCAGATCGTCCGCATCTGTCCCGGCCAGCTCCGGCCGATACAGAGGTTTCCGCTGTCTGGCCCGGGTATCAGGCCCCCTTCTGCATCCACCAGCTGCGGATCGACCCCCGGCATCGGCAATGTCGCCGATCCCGGCTTCAGATCGGTCGCCCCAGGCATCGGCGCAATCATCGCGCCGCCGGTTTCGGTTTGCCACCACGTGTCGATAATAGGGCAGCGCCCGTCGCCGACGACGTCGTGATACCATCGCCAAGCCTCGGGATTGATCGGCTCACCAACCGACCCGAGCAGCGTCAGCGACTGGCGGCTGGTGGCCGTGACGTTGTCGTCGCCTTCGCGCATCAGGCTACGCAAAACCGTCGGCGCGGTGAACAATGTGCTGACCTGATGCTTGTCGCAGATTTCCCACATGCGCGACGGCGTGGGCCAGTTCGGCACACCTTCATACATCACCGTCGTTGCACCATTGGCGAGCGGGCCGTAGAGAATATAGCTGTGCCCGGTAATCCAGCCGATATCGGCCGCGCACCAAAAGACGTCGCCCGGCGTATAGGCAAAACAGAGTTCGTGCGTCAGGCTTGCCCACAGCAAATAGCCGCCCGTGCTATGCAGCACGCCCTTTGGTTGGCCGGTCGATCCGGACGTGTAGAGAATGAATAGCGGATCCTCCGCATTCATGGGTTCCGCCGGGCATGCGGCAACCACAGTCTCCGCCTCTTCATGATACCACATATCGCGGCCAGCGGTCATCGCCACCGATGCGCCCGTCGATTGCACGACGATGACCTTTTGCAGTGACGGAGCAAGCGCAGCCGCCGCGTCGATATTGGCCTTGAGCGGCACGGTCTTGCCGCCGCGCCGTCCTTCGTCGGCAGTGATGACGATCCGGCTGCCACAGTCATTAATTCGGCCCGCAATACTGTCGGGAGAAAAGCCGCCGAATATGACCGAGTGTATGGCGCCGATCCGCGCGCAGGCAAGCAGTGCAAAAGCTGCCTCGGGTATCATCGGCATATATAGGGTAACGCGATCTCCTTTTTCTACGCCATTCGCTTTAAGAACATTGGCAAAGCGGCACACTTCTAAATGAAGTTCCGAATAGCTGATGTGCCGTGGTTCGGCGTCGGGAGAATCGGGCTCCCAGATTATCGCTACGGCATCGCCACGCGCATCCAGATGCCGGTCGATGCAGTTCACGCTGGCATTCAGCTGCCCGTCGGCAAACCAGTTGATATGGAAATCATCAGCATCAAAAGACCAGTCACCGGCGACCGTCGGAAATCTGGTCCAATCAAGGCGGCGAGCCTGCTCCAACCAGAACCGGTCCGGCTCGGTAAGTGAGCGCTCGTACATATCGGTCCGCTCCGACGGACCGACCGACGCCGCGTTTTGCCAGTTTTCAGGCACGCGATACATCGATTCATTCTCGATCATGGCTTGCAAGCCAGTGACAGATTTGGTGCAGCGAACAACGAACGACCCTATGACACAGCCAAAGTCTGGCTGTCTTTCTGATTGGCCAGGGTGCTGGCAAGCGTTTCAAATATGCTGGCAATGGCGACGGCACCGGGATCCCGGACGCCTTTCAAAGAATCGGATCGCAGATAAGACGACCTGCCCGATTTCGCGACTTCGAGGTCTGCGGTCGCTTCTGCTCCCTGTCGCGCTGCGGCGGCCGCTGCCATGATATCCGAACCGTTAGACAGGCATTCGATTGCCGGGATCGCCGCATCCATCATCGTCCGATGCCCAAGGTCTGCGCCACCATATTGCTTAACCGCCGTCAGCGCGAAATTCAGCGCCGACATCAGGTCGTTATTTTTCTGGAATGCATTTCCGGCAGCGGTGAAAAAGATCGATAGCAATACGCCGCTCGATCCGCCCATATGCGTGGTCAGGATGTCGCCGATGACCAGCAACAGGTTTGCGCGGCTTTGCAGTGGAAGCTCTCCTGCCGAGAGCTTTTCCAGGATTGCCTGCGCGCCTTTGGAATAGGTCGTGCCGGTGTCGCCATCACCGACCTTGGCATCCAGCGCGTTGAGTTCCGGCTCGATCAGGAGGATATTGTTACATACCGCAAAGAGCACGGCCTGCATCATGTCGTCCCGTGATCCTTGAACAGCCTTGGGCCGGATGCGGTAGTCCACGGGCACCAGCCTGGCGTCCATCTTGGTGCTGTAGGGCAGCCATGCTTTGGCATCGGTGGGTGCCGCCAGACCTTTTTCGATCTCGTCATCCAGCGGGATGATCGACAGGGAAAAGCCATGCATGTTCAATGCCGTCATATAGGACGCGGGGCCGAATATCATTTCGATGTTCCCGGATAGGTCGGAATTCAACAATTCGAGCATGATGACGGACAATTCTACGCTCGATGTCGAGCCCAGATTATTGACCAGAACCGCGATTTTCTGATCACCCAAGTCGTAACCCTCGCGAAGTTTTGCAATGACCCGGCGAACAGTGTCCTGACAACTCACGGGATCGAACAGTTCGGTGCCAGGTTCGCCGTGGATACCTAGACCAAGCTCAGCCTGGGTTGCGTCCGGCTTGCTTTGCCCGGGCAAAGTGCATGGTGAATAGGCAACGCCGATCGATTTCACCGATCGGGCGATCTGGTCCAGACGAGTCTTGATATCATCCAGAGCCATGCCCTGCTGCGCGTAATAGCCGGCCATCTTGTGGACGAACAACGTCCCGGCAATACCGCGTGGCTGGTTGGATTGCGGCAGGGCTATATCATCGCCGACGATGACCATCGCCACTTTGACCCCCATGGTTTTGGCGCGTTCGGCGGCCAAACCGAAATTGATACGGTCGCCGGTATAATTTTTGACGATCAGCAGGCAGCCGGCATCGTTCGCCACATGCAGGATCGCGGCCAACACCGCATCGACGCTGGGGGAAGCGAACAGTTCGCCGACGATGCAGCCCGATAGCATCCCGTTACCGATATATCCTGCGTGAGCAGGCTCATGCCCCGCACCGCCGCCAGACAAAATAGCGACATGCGATCGGTCTCGCTTGCTGGAGAATATGCATTTGATGTGCGGAAGGGCATCGAGAACTTCGAATTCACATTCGGCGTTTCCGGACACGAACCCCAGAATCGACTGGGTTACGATTTCCGCCTGATCATTGAAAAAACCGTTCATCGAAAAGCCCTTATCTTCTATCCAATCCGGAACGGCGGTGGCGCGATATGCATGAAAAATGCACAGCCGT
>JANOPT010000086.1:0-16157 GCA_031421975.1 Sphingomonadales bacterium
TGCTGGGGGCAACACCGACCTGAAGGTCGGCAGGTCTATAAAAAAGCCCGGCGGTTCAGGGCCGCCGGGCATTTCTCATATCGTGACACGCAATTCAGTAGGCGCGGGCCTGACGCCATTCTTTATCGAGACGGCGGGTCAGGCGATTAAGCCGTTTGTCGATAGTATTTTCCTCACGCCGGGTAAAACGGCCGTCGCGGTTGAACATCCGGTTCTGGCTTTCAGTCGCATTCAGTTCGCTGCGCGCATATTGAGCATCGCTGCGGCTGATGCGGCGTGCCTGAACGCCCGAACGGACATATTCGCGCAGCCATGTGATCCGCGTGGGAATATCGGTCGGCATCTGGTTCATGTTATAATTGCCATCGCCAGGACGATATTCGGTAGTATCGTTATTGCCATAGCCGTTATCACGGTCATCGCGATAATCGTCATTGCGCGTCGATACCCAGCGCCCGCGTGCATCGTAATAGCCATAGGCTTTGCCCGCGCGCCAGCGGCCATCATTGTCATAATAGCCAGGCTGTTCGACTGAATTCCAGTTGCCATTCGCTTCGCTGGCATATCCGGTATCGCCTGCAATCCAGCGTCCGCGCGAGTCATAACGACCACGTGTAGGCCCTGCGACCCAGCGGCCGTTGGTATCGTAATAGCCGGTGGCAGTGCCGCCGACCCAGCGATTGTTGCGGTCATAATAGCCCGCCGAGCTTGCGGGTACCCAGTGACCGTCGCGGTCGATATAACCGTTACCGTCCGTGTTGCTGTTGGCAGCGACCCAGCGGCCGTTATCGTAATAGCCGTTTGGCTGACCATCGACCCAGCGGCCGTCCCGGTCATAATAGCCCCGCGCGTCATTCGTGCTCACGCCGGTCGAATGCCAGCGGCCCTCTTGGTCGTAATAACCATAAGCGCTACGGCAATCGCCATTGTCGGATTTCGATACCTGATTTCCGATCACGGCGCCGATGATGCCGCCAATGATTGTGCCTTCGGTCTTGTCACCCCGTCCAGCGATAACATTGCCAAGCAAGCCGCCTGCGCCAGCGCCGACGGCAGTCCCGATGATCCGGCCATTGCCATCACGGCGGCAGCCATCTTCCTGCGCCGATGCAATTGAAGGAGTGAGCGCGGCCAGCGCGATGCCCGCCAATATGATATGTTTTTTCATGAAATTTCTCGCTTTCGTCGAATGTTCTCTGCGACGGTAACGGGATGGAGCGTTCATTGTTCCGGTCGGAGCGTGGGCATGGGTCAAGGCGGCGCTGCAGGATGCCAAAAAAAACGAAAACCGCCTCATATAATTTCTACAAGTGGCGCGCTATTTGGGCCGCCCCGAAAAGCCAGCCGCCGTCCGCAACGCATCGGCATCGAGCAGCTTGCCGCCGAACATTACTGTCCGCGTTTGCCGCAGATCGCCGATGCGTTTTTCGGGGTCGCCCTCGACCAGCACCATGTCAGCGATCTTGCCGACCTTGATCGAGCCGGTTTTGCCATCGACTTTGAGCATGCGCGCGGGAACGATGGTCGCGGTGGCAAGCGCCTCGGCGGGCGTCATTCCTGCCTCACCATAGATTTCAAGCTCGTGGATTATTTCGATGCCCGAGCCGTCGGTGCCCGCGATAATCGGCACGCCGGCCTTGTGCATCTTGCCGATCATACCGACCATCTTTGCCCAGCTCGCGCGGTAATCGGCGCGGGTCAGGTCTTTCGGCACGGCAAAGCCGCCGGTGCGGAACCCGCGTTCGGTGGTCGGTGGCATCGTTCCGACAAAGGGCGCGTAAGAAGGGGAAAGCTCGCCATTTTCCGGATAATAGAGGCTTTCGAACGCAATCATCGTCGGGTCGGAATAGATCTTGCCCTTTGCCATCGCACCGATCATCGCGGTCATTTCGGGGCCTTCGAGATCGACGTCCTTGGCATAGCGCCCCGGCCCTTCGAAACGCGCGATCCCGTTCGACACGCCGATAACACTGTCGGGCATCGCCTGCATCATTACCCAATTGACGTGCGTGACTTCATCATAGCCCGCCTTGATCGCGTCGAGCGGCCGCATTCCGACCGGCACATGGCCGTGGACGTGAAGCCCCAGCTTCTTTGCTTCGGCAATCGCAGCGGGCAGCCAATCCTTGTTGAGCGTGCCGTAAAATTTGACACCGACCATGCCCTTGTCCTTGGCGGCCCGCACGGCGGCCACCGCTTCCGCTTCGGACCCCACCGCGTTAGCGACCTGCGCGGTGTAGGTGCCCTTGCCGTCGATCAGCGACGAAGCATAAACATTCGGGAAGAGCAACTCGCCAGCCGCAGCACGTTTGCGGCGGTCAACGGTCTGGACATCGTCATTGCCGGGATCGCGCACCGAGGTGATCCCCATCGACAGTTCCTGCACGCCGGTGAAGTCGTTATTCACGTGCATGTGCACGTCCCACAGGCCGGGAACGAGTGTTTTGCCTGCGCCGTCGAACACTTGCGCGCCCGAAGGAACCTTGGTCGATCCGGCAGGGCCGACGGCAATGATCAAGCCCTTGTCCACCACCACGGTCTGCCCGCCAACGAAGCGGACATTGTCGGCATCGTACAATTTCACATTATTGAAGGCGACCGGTCCCGCTGGCGTCGTGAGCAGCGCCTTTACATTAGCCGGTGCGAGTGCGGCCAGTGCCTCGGTTTGCGCCGCTTCCAGCCGCTTTTGCTCGCCAGCATATTCTTCGGGAATCCAGGCAATGCCGAAACTCGCCGCAAAGAATTTGTCATTCGCATCGGCCCACACCGGCACCGGCGAGGTGCTGATCCCGGTCATGCTCCACAAGGTTACCGTTTGCTTGTTCGCGCCTTCGCCGACATCCAATGTGGTCAGCTTCTCGGCGTGTGCCTGTCCGCCAGGGAGCAGCTTCATTGTCCGGTCTGGTGCTGCCAGCAATTTTTCGAGGAACCAGGCGCTGGTGTCGAACGGCCCACCCATCGACGAATAAAATGCAGGGCTAGTATACGCCGCAGAGCCCGAATCCACCTGGCTTTTCCAGCTTGCCGTGCCGCTGGCGATGTCGAAGGTCTCCGCAGCATCGCCGGTCGGCGTCACGCCACGGATAGTCATTTTGACCGGCATGCCGTCCGGCCCTGCGGTTCCGCTATAGTCGATTTCCCAGACCTGGCCGCGCAGGTTCATGCTCTCGCGCCCCATGCGCGTTCCGTCTGCGGTCACCCACGCATAGGAATCGCCATGCTTGCCGCCGGTCGACTGGATCACATAATGCTTCGCATCGGCGGGCGGTTTCGCCAGCTGGTCGGTGGGCGTTTGCGCGAGCGCTGTAGACGACAGCAGCATGGCAAGACAAGCGAGCGTAGATTTGGCCAACATCGGAATCCCTCTCTCCAACGAAATAGAAAGTAACTTAGGCCTCGCTTTTCGTTGGTGCAATGCAGCTTGCACCATCTGCCAAAGCACGGCAAATCATCGGCGTATCCTGAGGAGCCCCGGATGAAATTTGCCCTGCGATTTGCCGCTTTTGCTGGCCTTGCATTAAGTCAGCCCGCGTTTGCCCAGCTTTCAAAGCCGGAGGCAAAAATGACCGCAACTGTCGACGCCGAATATGACCGCTCGATTGCCTTGCTTGAACGACTGGTCAACCAGAATAGCGGTTCGCTGAACCTCGAAGGCGTCGAAAAAGTCGGGCAGATGATGCGCGCCGAGTTCGAGGCTTTGGGTTTTACCGTCCGCTGGGTGCCGATGGCCGCCACCGGTCGTTCGGGCCATCTGATTGCAACGCGTAAGGCCAACGGACGCGGCAAGAAAATGCTGCTGATCGGGCATCTGGATACTGTGTTCGAACCGGCATCCCCATTCCAGACATTCGTCCGCGACGGCGAAAAAGCGGTCGGTCCCGGCGCAAACGACAATAAGGGCGGCATCGTCGTGATGATCTCGGCCCTGCGTGCGATGAAACAGGCAGGGACACTTTCAAAAGCCGATATTGAAATCGTCCTGACGGGTGATGAAGAAGATGCTGGCGACCCCATAGAGATTGCCCGCGCCGACCTGATTGCGGCGGGCAAGCGCGCCGATGTCGCGCTTGATTTCGAAAGTCTGGTCGTAATCGATGGCCAGGACATGGGTTCGATTGCGCGGAGAAGTGCGGCAAGCTGGACGGTAACGAGCAAAGCCAAGGGCGGTCATTCAAGCGGCATTTTTACTGAGGCGGCTGGTGACGGCGCGATTTACGCGCTGGCAAAAATTATCTCCGCTTTCCGGTCAGAGCTTCCCGAGCAAAATCTGACATTCAACGTCGGCTTGGTGGCAGGCGGAGTCGAGGCCGCTTTGGGGGCGGGCAATATCACGGCCACGGCATCAGGCAAGACCAATATCATCCCGGAGATCGCAATCGCACGGGGCGACATCCGCACCTTGTCACCCGAACAGGAAGCCCGCGTTCGCACCAAGATGCAGGCCATCGTAGCCCGCGCTGCGCCGGGTGCGACCGCAGAAATTGCGTTCGGCACAGATGGCTATCCGGCAATGGCGCCTACGGATGGCAACAGGGCGTTGTTAGCGAAATTGAACATCGTAAACCGCGATATAGGCCTGCCTGACATGCCGACGCTTGACCCCATCAAGCGCGGCGCAGGCGATATCGCCTTTGTCGCCAAAGACGTTGACGGACTGGTCGGTCTCGGCTCGGCAGGGTCCGGCGACCATGCCATTGGCGAGACGGTGAACCTCGACAGTCTCAGGCGGCAAGCAAAGCGCGCCGCTATCCTGATGACGCGGCTGTCGCTGGATACAACGCCATAAGGCCGCCCGGATGACGGTGTTCGACGGGTTGTCCTTTGGCTGGCGCACCGCGTTGCTCAGCGTCATGGTTTTGCAGTTGCTGGTGCTGTCGGCGGCGTTGTGGCGGATATTGCAGAACCGCGCGGCCAACCGGACCATGGCTGCGTTGTTGGCGATACTGGCGGGTATTCTTGTACCTTGGATGATTGGCTTTGCAGGTTTTTATGACAAATGGATGTGGCTCACATTTGCACCATTCCAAAACAGCCTGGCGGTCGCGCCTTTATTCTATCTTTATGCACATGCCTTGGTAACCGGTGCATGGCCCGCAGCTGGCAGATGGCACCTGCTTCCTGCTTTTGTGCAGTTTGGATTCAACAGCATCAGCTTTCTCTTGCCGTTCGATATCAAAATGCACTGGGCTGATTATAGCGCCGACATGATGACATGGATCGTTAGCACTGGCATCGTCTGCGGCCTTGGGTTTTACAGCGTTGCGAGTTTTCGGGTGTTAAGAACCTATCGCGAGGCGTTGGCAGCAGCACGGTCGGACGGTCACCTTTATGCCGCGCGCTGGCTTGGCCGCGCGATAGCCGCACTTGGTATATTACTTGTGGTGTGGACGGCTTATCTTGCATGGGATCTGGCTACGCCGCTTGGATATAAAGGGTTGATGGGCCTGTATCTGGCCATCGGAGCTTTTGCACTGTACCTTGGTATCGAGGCATGGCGACATGCGTCGTTACCATTCCCGATGCTCAGTAGCCTTTATGCGGTTGCCGATACCTTACCGCCGCCGCGGGACTGGCACAGCCTGGCAAAGACATGGGCTTATACGGTACAAGCCGAAGGATGGGCGTCCGATCCCGATTTGTCGCTGGCGTCACTTGCGCGCAAGCTTGGTACCAATACCGGTCACCTGTCGCGCGCAATCAACGAAGGACTCGGTGTCAATTTTTCTGCATTCATCAACGACCTGCGGTCAAGGCGCGTTGCCGAACTGATATCACAAGGTCGTGACGACGATTTGCTCGACCTGGCGCTCGAGGCTGGCTTCAGTTCTAAAGCCAGTTTCAATCGTGCCTTTGTTGCTTCGTTCGCTATGACGCCATCGACGTGGCGAAAAAGACACGTCGCAAATCACAAATAAACTATGCGATGCGGGTTTTGAGGCGATTGCGTGCGTCATCCGGATCATCATGGCGGTGATCGAAGAAGGGACAGCAAGATGATGAACCGCCGCAGTTTTTTAGAAGCAGGCACCGGTGCTGCGATGACCGTGTTATCCAGCGCACAACTGAACGGCATGCCGCTGCTCAAATCTACCGGCGACATTGCCCTGCTACGCGAGATACTGACCACGCTGCACCCCGGCCTGTACCGATATAGCAGTCCGAAAAAGATTGAGGCTGGCTTGCAGAAACTGGAGCGCGAATGGATGGCGCACCCCGACTTGGCGACGCGTTATCTAAACCTCTCCCGGTTTTTGTCGATGATACAATGCGGACATAGCTATGCCAATTTCTTCAACCAAAGCCGCAAAGTCAGCAGCCAGCTGTTCGATCCGCCTGTACCCACTCGCCTGCCATTCGCATTCAAATGGATACAGCGGAAAATGGTGGGCACCCAGGACCAGAGCGGCACAGGCCTACTGAAGCGCGGCACTGTTATCAAGACAGTCAACGGGGTTCCTGTCAGCACAATTCTAGACAATCTGATGCCGTATGTTCGCGCCGATGGCAGCAATGATGCGAAACGCCGCGCGCTGCTGTCGGTAGGTGGATCGGAAGATATTCAGACTTTCGATGTCTTTTACGGCTTAATCTACGGCCCACCTGAAAAGACTGGCTATCACCGCCTGTTGGTTCGGGAGCCTGAAGCAAAGCATGATGTACGGATCGACGTCGCGGCGATAACCATGGCGCAGCGGCAAAGCTATTTCAAGCGACCCGATAAAGACGGCACCGAACCGATTTGGGAATGGACGCTCAGGCCCGACAACATTGCAGTTCTGACGATGGATAATTGGGCAATGTTCGACAGCAAATGGAAATGGGAAGCTTGGCTCAACGAACGGCTCGACAGCCTAACGGGGGCCAAGGGACTGATTGTCGATATCCGTGAAAATGAGGGCGGCAACAGTTGCGGCGATGTTATCCTTTCACGTCTTGCTGCCAAACCTGTCGCCATGCCGCTTTCACGAAGGCTTGTGCGGTACAGAAAAGTGCCCGAGCATTTGAACCAGTATCTCGACACCTGGGACGACGGGTTTCGCGATTGGGGCGACAAGCTGCGACCCTATGATGGCCAGTTTTTCGAACAGGTCGATATCGCATACAATCCTGTCGTGGAACCGAAGGGGCCTCGCATCAATGTACCCATGGCAGTGCTTATTGGTCCGCAGAACAGCAGCGCAACGTTTCAGTTTGCACTCAAGTGCCGCTTGTCCGGACTTGGAAAGCTGATCGGCGAAACCACTGGCGGCAATCTAAGGGGTATAAATGGGGGCTATTTCTTTGCGACTTTGCCGGACAGCGGGATTGAGTTTGATGTCGCTTTGGTCGGCTATTACCCCGACGGGCCGATGCCGCGTGATGCAGGCCTTGACCCCGATATCAAAGTATCTCTGACGGCCGAGGATATCGCGCAGGGAAATGACCGTCAGATGGCGGCGGCCGCCAACTATCTCCTGAACCAATAAAGAAAAAGGGCGGCTCTTTCGCGGCCGCCCTTTTCCCAAATGTCGATTTGATTGAAACCCGGACTACCGGCCTTCGCGTGCGCCCTTGCCAAACACACGATATTGTTCGTTGCCGACAAAACCGAAGCGGGTGATCCCACTGCGCTTTACGACAACCAGTGCCTTGTCAACCGTGTCATATGGCGCGGTTGGCGCGGGCTGGAACTGAAGCTCCGGCTCTGGGCTCATTGATGTTGTCTGCACCAGATACTGTTCGGCCTGCTGCAACGTCACCGGAGTACCATTCCACTGAATCGTGCTATCGGGCAGAATGATGATCTTGTTAATCACCGGATCGATAGGAATATCGGGCGGTGGTGCATTTGGATCATTGACCGGAAGGTCGATATTTACGGCGTGCGAAACCGGGGGGATGGTGATCATCAGCATGATGAGGAGAACGAGCATGACGTCGATCAACGGCGTCGTGTTCATTTCCATCATCGGCTGGCCATCATCTTTACCGCCACTCATTGCCATAATGATTGCTCCTTAAAATTACTTACTTCGCGTCCGCATTTTCGAACGGCGATGAAATGAAGCCAACACGGGCAAAACCGGCCATCTGCATGGTGTAAATTGCACCACCGATACACCGATAGGGCGTGTTGATATCACCACGGATGTGAGCCTCTGGCAACATGTCCGGCTCGATCTGGCCAGCCAGAGCAGCGGCTTCACCGCCCAGCTTTTCAAATTCGGCCTTCAAATGTTTCGCTGCACGGTCAACCAGCTCGGTTGAATCGATTGGCGTAACATTCCAGTAGATTCGGCATTCGCCATTGGGGTTTGCCCCGTCATAGGCTGGATCGCCCGGATCGCGTCCGGAAGAATCGGTCGTTGTAACCGACAGCAAAACGTTTTCACGCTTGGCTTTAGTGGGTTCGAACTTCACGATCGGAATGTCCATTTTCACCGTTTGAATGGCGACCGGAATTGCGATGAGGAAGACGATGAGGAGCACCAGCATGACGTCGACGAGCGGCGTCGTGTTGATGTCAGACATCGGCGTTGCATCGCCGCCGCCTCCTGAACTGATTGCCATTGGCGAATCCTCTCTAAATAAATCGGGTCAAAAATCGAGAGCCGGACGAGACCGGCGGTCGGGGCTGCGCCAAAGCACAGCCCTTACCCCAATCTTACTTCTTCATCGCACCGGCAGGCGCGGGCTTGCCAACCTGAGCCGGAGCCATAACTGCTGGCTTTACGCGGCCACCCGACGAAATATATCCAAGCACATCGTTCGAGAATGTAGCAAGGCTACGAGCGATCGACTTGTTACGAGCCTGGAGCCAGTTGTACGCAAGCACTGCAGGCACAGCCACGAACAGACCGATTGCGGTCATGATCAGAGCTTCACCAACAGGTCCTGCAATCTTGCCGATGTCGGCCTGCCCGGCGATACCGATCTTGATCAGTGCCGAGTAGATGCCGATAACCGTACCGAGCAAACCAACGAACGGCGCGGTTGCACCAACGGTTGCCAGAAACGGCAGGCCAGTTGCCAGCTTGTTGTTGATGCCTTCTTCGGAACGCGCCATCGCACCATGCAGCCAGTCATGTGCCTCGACCGGATCGGTCAAAAGGCCATGCTGCTTTTGTGCTTCGATACCGTCGTCGACGACCTGGCGAAATGCGCTGTTCTTATCGAGCTTGGCGGCGCCTTCCTCCAACGTATTCGCACGCCAGAACTGGGCGCGGACTTGCTTGGCCTGGTTAAGAACCTTCTGCTGTTCAAACAATTTCGTGAACATAATGTAGAACGAGAAAACCGACATGATGACCATCACCGTAAAAATCGCGATAGAAATCGGGCCGCCTTCTTTCAGGGCTGGAATCAGACCGAACTGAGCGGCGGCCTCTGGAGCTGCGGCACCAGCCGCGGTTAGGAACAAAATCGACATTTCAACTACCTCTCAGAAAATTTAACTTGGCTGCAAAAAAGGCCCGGCGCGAAGGCTCCCCCTTGCCGGGCCATCAAAATCATTTTGGAATCTGCCACCGGACACGGTTTGAATAACTGCCAGTGGTCGGGTTGCCGCTACCGTCCAGCGCTGGATCAAACCGGGCGCGACGGGTGACGTTCGTACACGTTGCCTGATCGAGATCGGGATGACCGCTCGACGAGCTGACCTGGCAATCGGTCACGCGGCCATTTGGCCCGACAGTGACACGGAAGCCCGTTGTACCTTCACGCTCCTGTTGCAACGCGCGCGATGGATAATCATTCGTGTTGGCCCAGTTGCCGGGGTTACCCTTAGGCACCGGGTTCGGACGCCTCGCTACCGGAGGCGGAGGCGGCGGCGCGGGTGGCGCAGGCGGCGCTGCGGTAGGAACAATCGGCGCTGTCGGCGGAGCCGTATCAACGGTCCGAATCATCGCCGGCGGCGTGACTGTTTTCACCAGCGGTGGTGGAGAAACAACCGGAGGCTCGATCTGTTTTTCGGGCTCTGGCGGTGGCTCTTCTTCTTCGGGTGGCTCTTCTTCCTTCACATCGACCACGGTCATTTTTTCCTTGATGGCAATGACCGCATCATATGCGAGGCCAGTCACCAAGGCATAACCCAGGAACGCGTGAAGCAGGATAACAATGATGATCGAAACCAACCGGTTCGTGCTCATCCCATCTTGATCAGCATATGCCATGCGGAAACAGCTCTCCTACCTTCAAAACAAAACAGTATACTGGGCCACAAAACGGAAAAAGCGACCCTGTACCCCCGCGAAATCGAAATATTTGATTTTTTTCTGCCTTCGATTCATCAAAGCTTTAGCCAAGCCTATCAGGCCAAGCAATCCGGATTCTGCGATTCATACGCAATTCATGTACGGCGCTTGCATATACACCGGAACAGATATGGACCAAAGCCGCGCTTCACGCGCAGCGGTCGAAAGGAACGAGAATGATTGTTAAGAGTGCGAGAGTGGGATTTGTTACGCTATTGCTGGCATTTGGCAGTGCCGCCATTGCACAATCGCCGCAATCTCTGCCGTCGTCACTCGTCATTCCGGCAAATGATGCGAGCTATGCCGATATTGCCGATCTTGTCGTCGTTTCTCCGCTGATTATCGATACGACGGTAAAAAACGCGCGCAAAGTGTCGCCGGAACAGTCCGTAGGTGTGCCCGTAAACCTTCAACGGATGCTTGTCGAAGCTGACGTCATGGCGTTGATTCGCGGCCAGGGCGGTGTCATCCCGCGCGTGCGGTTTGTTCTGGATGTGCCAAAAGACGCCAAAGGCAAAATCCCCAAGCTTAAAAAGCAGCGGCTGTTCCTGCTCGGCAATACGGTAACCGGGCGCCCCGGCGAAATCCGGTTGTCGCGGCCAAACGCTCTGATCCAATGGAGTGCGGCGAATGATGTTCTGGTTCGATCCATTACTCAAGAGGCCGTGCAGATCGATGCGCCGCAGCGCATAACGGGCATCAGCAGCGCGTTCCATAGCGCGGGAACGGTGCTTGGCGAGGGCGAAACGCAAATATTCCTCAAAACGGAAAAAGAACAGCCGCTTTCGCTTTCGATACTTAGCCGACCGGGTCAGGAAAAGCGGTGGGTGGTTTCAACAGCCGAGGTTATCGACGAATCGGCAAGCGCTCCTGCCAAATTCACGCTGTTATGGTATCGGCTCGCGTGCGGACTTCCGCGATCGCTTTCGTCCGATCTGGCCGAGGCAGGAACCAGCGATGACGCCGCGCGGGCTCAGGCCGATTATAAATTCGTTCAGGATTCGCTGGGGCCATGTGGACGCAAACGTTAAGGGGCGGCGTACACGGGTGCTGCTTCAGCCAGAACGAGCGTGAACCAGTTATTCGCGTCACTGTAGTCGGCAATGGGTGTCCAGCACCCCGCTCGTAAAAGCAGACGAAGCCCGCGCAGATCGTATTTGTGGCTATTTTCGGTATGAATGCTTTGCCCGTCATGCATCGAAAATTGTTCGCCCGACACCTCAAAACGAACATCTCTGGTCGCGCGCAAGTGCATTTCAATGCGCGACTGCATGTCATTCCAACGGACATCATGAAGAAATGCGTCGACCGGGATGTCGCCGTCGAGCTCGCGATTTATCCGCTCCAGCAGATTGAGATTGAATGCTGCGGTAACGCCAGCGGCGTCGTCATAGGCAGGAATCAGCACATCGGTTGATTTGATGCGGTCGAATCCAATCAGCAGTCTGGCACCTTCCGCCAACGTATCGCGCATGTGCCGAAGCAAATTTACGCTGCTGCGCGGAACGAAATTTCCGATTGTAGAGCCGGGGAAAAACCCAAGACGCGCCGCGCCGTCAAGCATGGGCAGCGTCATCGGTTGGGTAAAGTCCGCCTCGACCGGTATAACATCGAGCGACGGAAACCGCGATTGCAACGCGCCTGCCGAACTTCGTAAATAATCGCCGGAAATATCGATCGGCACGTAAGACGAAGCAGCAATGGCCTCAAGCAAAAGGGGCGTCTTGGTCGCGCTGCCCGCACCAAATTCGATGACGGCGGCCCCTGCCCCCACGCGCTTGGCGACATCGCCTCGACATTGTTCAAGTACTTCGGTTTCGATCCGCGTGGGATAATATTCCGGCAACCGCGTGATCTCGTCGAATAATTCGGACCCGCGTTCATCGTAAAGCCAGCGGGCCGGGATGGCGCGACGCGGGCCGCGCAGCCCATCGATCACATCGGCACGAAATTGCGGATCGACGCGCGGCAGCCAATCAACCTCAGGCATCTTTGGCCAATCGCAACCCGGTAAATTGCCAGCGCTGATGCGGGTAGAAGAAATTGCGGTAGCTGGCGCGCATAGACCCTCGCGGTGTGGCGCAACTGCCGCCACGCAAGACGAACTGACCACTCATGAACTTGCCATTATATTCGCCGACAGCGCCCTCGGCGGCCTTGAAACCAGGATAAGGGCGATAGGCGCTGCCCGTCCACTGCCAAATATTACCGAACATTTCGTGGGCGGCAATGGCGGTTGGCCGCACTGGTCCGGGGGCATCAAGCTGGTTTCCGGCATCTGCGCTGCGGTTTGCGGCCACAATCTCCCACTCGAACTCCGTCGGTAACCGGGCGCCGGCCCATGCGGCGTAAGCATCGGCCTCATACAGGCTGATATGCGTAACCGGTGCAGACGGGTCCACACTGCGAAGCCCATCAAGCCCGAACGCGAGCCATTGCCCCGCCCGGTCCTGCTGCCAATATAAAGGTGCTGCAACCTGTTCGCGTTGTAACCATGCCCAGCCGTCGGATAACCACAAGCGCGCTTCGCTGTAGCCGCCATCGTCCATGAACTGCATCCATTCCTTATTGGTCACTGTACGATCGGCCAGCGCAAAGGGTTGAAGCAGCACATCGTGACGCGGGCCTTCGCAATCAAAGGCAAAGCCGTCCCCTGTATGACCTATCGCCTGAATTCCCGGGTGCCCATCGATCCAGCCTGGCGGCTCGGCTTCCGGTGCGCCAGCGGGTCGCATGACTGGCTCTGGCCAATATGCCGGACAAGTCGGATTTTGCGAAAACAGATGCAAAATATCGGTCAGCAGCAATTCCTGATGTTGTTGCTCGTGGTGAATGCCAAGTTCAATGAGTTGCAATGCCGCGCTGGGAAAATTGTTCCAATGGGCGTCGATCGCGGATTCGACATGCGTGCGATAGTCATACACCTGCGCCAGCGAAGGCCGCGATATCAAGCCGCGCGAGGCCCGTGCGTGTCGCGCACCCTCAGCTTCGTAATAGCTGTTGAACAAATAAGCGAAACTGTCGTCGAACGGTTGATAACCCGGGACGTGATCGCGCAGGACAAAGGTTTCGAGAAACCATGTAACATGCGCCAGATGCCATTTCGTCGGTGATGCGTCTGCCATCGACTGCACGGTCGCGTCGGCGTCAGAAAGCGGTGATGCAAGCCCGGCAGTCAGGGTGCGCGTCGCAAAAAACCGGCTCTTCAGGCCCGCGCTCACCGCGATCCGCCCGGTACCCATAGAATATCGCCGCCTCTGGTCGAATTAATCAGGCGGCACAAAACAAACAGATAATCAGACAGACGGTTCAGATATGTCACAGCAAAAGGGTTGATACCCACTGATTGGGCTGCATCGACCAGCGCGCGTTCGGCCCGCCGCGTAATCGCACGCGCCATGTGCATTTGGCCCGCAGCCTGGCTTCCACCGGGCAGAATGAAACTGCCCAGTGGCGGTAGCTGTTCATTAGCTGCGTCGATTGCTGCCTCAAGCCAGTCCACCTGCCCCGCGATGATCCGCAATTCCATAGGTGAAGGTTCGAACTGCGTTCCCGGTGTTGCGATGTCCGCACCAAGGTCGAACAGGTCGTTTTGAATCCGGCGAAGCTGTGCCACCAGCGGAGTGCTGCCTTCGTCGGACTCAAGCGCCTGGATAGCGACGCCCAGCGCGCTATTGGCCTCATCCACCTCGCCGATCGCTTGCAATCGTGCATCGGATTTCAATACCCGCGATCCATCGACCAGGCCAGTCGTGCCATTATCACCGGTCCGGGTGTAAATTTTATTCAGCTTTACCATGACACAGGTCCGCCCCGCTTATTGCGAGCCAGCGACCACCAAAAGGATGACGATCAGAAATACGGTAATAGCCTGCCACTTCACCCGTGCGAACATCATATTGTTCTGCACCGTCAGCGATTTGGGCAGGCCGTTTTCATCGACGTCGGCAGGCCGCAAATTGGCAAATGCGTGAAGGCCGCGAACGAGCGCAAAGGCAACGGCACCAGCAGCACCAATTATCAGCAGAACGAGCAGGATAGTCATCTGAATTGTCCTTAAACGGGGCCAATACCCCGGAGCGTATATTTAGGCATTCGACACCGAAATTCCAAGCGGAAGCGTCCCGTGACGCAAAATTTCAATAAGTTGCGCGCCACTGTCGCCCGCGAGCCGCCGTTCTGCCAAAGCAGGTGACAATTTGCTTTTGGCCAGTTTCTCTCCGTTCTGATCGAGCAACAGCGGATGGTGCCAATAGGTCGGCACCGGCAAATCGAGCAGGCTTTGAAGCAACCGATGGATCGAGGTATACGCAAACAGGTCCCTGCCCCGCACGACATGGGTGATACCATCGGCAGCGTCGTCAACGGTGGCGGCCAGATGGTAAGAAGCAGGTGCATCCTTGCGCCACAACACCACGTCACCAAACCGCATCGGGTCGGCGAATTGCTCGCCAACCGACAGATCGGTCCAGCAAAGCGGCCCGACGACTGCGATGGCTTTCGCCATATCGATCCGCCAGCAGTGCGGTGCGTCACCGGATACACTCTTGCTGCGGCAAGTGCCGGGATATTGCGGCCCATCTGGTCCATGAGCGACAGCAGTTGCCTTTAACGCAGCGGATATATCGCTGCGGGTACAGGTGCATCGGTACAACAGGCCAAGTCTGCTCAATGCATCGAATGCCGCCTGATAGCGCGCGACGTTCTTCGATTGATATTGCACCGCGCCGTCAGGGACCAGACCCAGCCATTCCATGTCGGCCAATATTCCCTGGATATGCCCTGCTTTGCTGCGGATTCCATCGATGTCTTCGATCCGCAGAAAAAACCCGCCGCCGCTGCGTCGTGCAAAATCATGCGCGCACAGCGCCGAAAATGCATGACCTATATGCAGCCGACCATTGGGACTTGGCGCAAAGCGCGAGCGCAATTTGCCCTGTTGCGAAAAATCCACGTTCGGCAACGATACCATATTTAGTGTCCAAACCCTCTTGACGTCACCATATCCATAAATAGGTTGTTGAATGTCAAATTGCTGTAACGCCCATAATGTTAAAGCGGCTATGACAACAGGGGGAGTAGGTTGCGAGGGGTCAGAACCTGTCCCTGACACGACCGAGGTTTGAAGCGATTTTGTTCAGTGCTAGGAGGCAGGGCGCCGTGAATATGTCGATATTTCAAGACTTGCCGACGCGGCAACGGACAAAATCGGTCAAATCCCGAAGGGACGCCAAAATGGCTTCGACTGCGGTCACAAACGCCCTTGAACATAAGCCCGCTATGTCCGGCGGGCATTTACGACCGAAGTCTGTGCCATTTTGGCGCCTCGGCCGTGTCAGGGACAGGTTCTGACCCCATGTTGCATACCGGAACTTTCGAAGCAGCTGGTAAGGCGCGGCATCCGGAAAATTGCCCCGCCCTGGTACTGAACGCAGATTATACCCCGCTCAGCTATTATCCGCTGAGCCTGTGGCCGTGGCAAACTGCAATCAAGGCGGTTTTCCTCGACAAGGTTGACATCGTTTCGAATTACGACCGACACGTCCATAGCCCCAGCCTCGATATGAAAATTCCCTCGGTTATTGCGCTTCGCCAATATGTGAAGCCTTCCGAATATCCGGCCTTTACCCGCTTCAACCTGTTCCTGCGCGACAAGTTCGAGTGCCAATATTGCGGGTCGGCGCATAATCTGACCTTTGACCATATCGTCCCGCGCCGCCTTGGCGGGATCACCAGTTGGGAAAATGTCACCACAGCATGCCTGCCGTGCAACCTTAAAAAAGGCGGGCGGACGCCAAAGCAGGCCCATATGCAGCTCAACATGGCGGCCATTCGGCCAACCAGCTGGCAATTGCAGGACCGCGGCCGCGCATTTCCGCCAAACCATCTGCACGAAACATGGCATGATTGGCTGTACTGGGATAT
>JANOPT010000087.1:0-19474 GCA_031421975.1 Sphingomonadales bacterium
TACCAAGACTGCTTTCGGCCAGCGCGTTCCCAAAATAGAGAGCAACGCCCATCACAATCGCCGCTGCGACAATGCGCCAAGCCTTTTGCCGAAGTCGGCGGTCAATCTCGATATGCCCCCGCTTGCGTAACGTGAACCACAGCAACGCGACGTTCACCCACGCCGATAGCGCAGTCGCCACCCCGACACCGATATGCGCCAATGGCCAGATCAGGATCAGGTTTCCGACGAGGTTAACCAGCATCGACCACAAAGCCAGCCGCAACGGCGTTTTTGTATCGCTGCGCGCATAAAAACCCGGAGTGAGCACCTTGATAAGCACATAGGCCGGAACACCAGCCGAAAATGCCATGAGAACTGCGGCGGTGCCAAGCGTGTCTTCAGGCGTAAATGCGCCATGTTCAAACACGCCGTGAACGATCGGCAGGGCAGACACAATCAACGCTACGGTGGCGGGCATGGCAAAAAACAGCGCAAGTTCGACAGCGCGGTTTTGCGTATCAGACGCGGCCTTGGCGTCGGCCCCTGCAATCTGTCGCGACAATGCCGGCAGGATAGCGGTGCCGATGGCAATGCCGATCAAACCCAATGGCAGTTGATTGAGCCGGTCGGCGTAATACAACCATGATACCGAGCCCTCAGGCAGAAATCGCGCAGCCAGCGATGTCGAAACCAGCAAGTTGAACTGGATCGCGCCCTGACCAATGGCGGCTGGCGCGATCAGCGCCAGCATGAGCTTGACGTCAGGGGTAAGGCGCGGAAATGTGAGTCGAAGGCTGACACCGGCGCGATGGCACGCCCATATCAGCCATAAAAGCTGCATCATGCCGGACACGGTCACGGCAATTGCCTGCGTCACGGCGGTCTCGACGTCGGTTTCCCCACGGAAAAATAGCAGCGCCAGGATCATGCAGATATTCAACAATATCGGCGCTGCCGCATTCACCCAGAACCGGTTGAGTGAATTCAATATGCCGCCCAGCAACGAGACGAGCGAAATCAAGGCCAGATAGGGGAATGTGATGACGGTCAAATGGCGTGCCAGACCGAATTTCTCCGGTCCTTCACCTGGAAAGCCACCGGTCATTGCCCAGACAATCGGCCCGGCGGCCAGCATCATCACGGCCGTGAATATCACCAGAACGGGAAACAGCACGGACAGAATCTGACTGGCAAATTTTCGCGCGGCGATCAGACCAAGGTCTGCCTGTTCGCGTTCCGCCTCGGTCATTTTCTTGTTGAACAACGGCACGAAGACCGCAGCAAAAGCGCCTTCGGCAAATAGCGCCCGGAACAGATTGGGCAGCCGCCACGCGATCAGGAACGCGTCCGATGCCAGACCGGCACCAACAAACCGTGCCATCAGCATATCGCGGACAAGCCCGAGGACGCGACTGACCAAAGTCAGTCCGCCGATGGTGATGCTGTTCCGGACCAGGCTCATTATCTACCTGGCGCCTGTGTTTTTAAGCTTCGCCAGCTGGCTGGGTTTCGGCCATTTGCTGGGCCTGGGCGATTTGCTGGACATAGAGCGCGTTGAAATCGATTGGCTCCAGCACCAGTGGCGGATATCCTGCATCACGCACAGCATCGGCGACGATCCTGCGCGCAAAGGGAAACATGAGGCGAGGAGCCTCACCGAACAGGAAAGGGTGCGCCTGTTCGTCGGCTACATTACGCAACCCGAACAGCGTTCCATAATCAAGCTCGACCGAAAACTGGACGCCGTTGTCGGTTTCGGCCTTGACCGCAAGCTTCAAAGCGACTTCGTGCACTTCGTCGCTGATGGCATTGTCCTGGATGTTGACTTGCACATCGATCTGAGGCGCGGTTTCCCAATTGAAACTGTGCGGTGCCTGCGGGTTTTCGACTGACAAATCCTTGATATACTGGTTCAGCATACCCACGGCCGGCGCAGTGTCTTCGCCATTTGCTTTAATGTTATCAGAAACGATGGTGCCAGTCTCGTCGGCCATGTGATGTCGTGCTTTCCTGTTTGATGATCGGGCGCAATCCCATGCGCCCGTGACTGGTTGCAGCGCCTAGCAGGGGAGCCAAAAAAGGGCAATCGTAACCTTGCCTTGCGCCCACCTGCATTTTTCTTTGGGTAAAGCCCTTTGAAACCACGGTAGATAGTGCTTATATGCCCTTTATGGCGGAGCCAGACGAAATATTTTTGCCTGGCTTTATACATCCGCTCATCATTTTGGCTTAGTGCTGTTGGCTCTTAGGAGGCGTTGTGACTTTCACCATCGTATTGCTTGCTCTTGTTGCGGCTTTCCTGGGGCTTCGCCTCTATTCGGTGCTTGGCAAACGGACCGGTCATGAACAGGAGCCAGTCGCTCGCCAGCCTATAGAAGCGCCCACCCAGCCGATGCTGCGCCAGCCTTTATCCGGTGGCGATTCAGGCGGTGCTTTGCCACAGGGCGAGGCATCCAATGTGGATATGGCTGCACAAAGCGGTTTGCGCGCGGTGGCAAATGCGGACCGGACTTTTGACGTCGGCCTTTTCATCGAAGGTTCGAAATCCGCTTACAAGATGGTTCTCGAAGCCTATTGGAACGGCGACAAGGAAGCGCTGCGTTTTCTGTGCGACGATGATGTGCATGACAGCTTTGTAACCGAAATCGACGGACGCGAGGCGCGCGGTGAAACACTGACAAACCGGCTCGTCAGAATTGATGACGTTCGTATCGTCGATTCAAGTTTCGATCATCCGATGGCGCGCGTGTCAGTGCGGTTCGATGCCGATATCGCCTCTATGATCAAAGATTCCGACGGGAATGTTATCGGTGGGTCGATGACCGATGCGGTGGAAACGCACGATATCTGGACATTTATGCGCGACGTAAAGTCGGGCGACCGTAACTGGAAGCTTGACGAAACCGACTCGGTCTGATTCACCGGCGCGATGAAACGCGCTTCTTCAATCCTCTTCGTACCGTTACTTCTGTTGGCTGCTTGTTCGAGCGGGATTATTCCCAATGGTGGCCCTGCAACGCCATCAAAACCCCAAGTGCCCACGGACGACAGGGCTAGCAAGCCGATACCCGCTACGCCTGAATCGACGCTGCCTGCGGCGGCTCCATCGGGCGATGGCGCGACGACTTCCGCCTTGGGCCTGGTCCGTGGACCGGAGATTGGCTCGCTCAAAGTCGACGCGCGTAAGGCAAAATTGGCGATGGACAGCTTTCGCACCAGTTGTCCCGGACTCGTCCGCCGAACCGACAACAGCGGCCTGACACAGGGATCGGACTGGGTTCCTGCCTGCGACGCAGTAAAGACGTGGACGGGCGATGCCATTTCCTTTTTTGCCGCGCACATGGATGCGGTTCAGGTTGGCGACGGCAAAGCCTTTGCCACTGGCTATTACGAACCGGAAATAGCAGGATGCCGGACTCGTCAGCCAGGGTGCGACGTTCCAATATACAAACGGCCATCCGACCTGATCGACGTGGACCTTGGCGCATTCTCCGATGACCTGAAGGGCAAAAGCATCCGTGGCAAGGTGAGCGGCACAAAGTTCGTCCAATATGACGACCGCGCCGCTATTGAAGGTGGATCATTAAACGGACGCGGTCTGGAAATCGGATTTGCCAATGATGCGGTGGAAATTTTCTTTCTCCAGATTCAGGGCTCCGGTCGTCTCAGGCTTCCCGATGGCAGTATCATGCGGATCGGTTATGATAGCCAGAACGGCCGCGGTTACACCGGTATCGGCAGGCTGATGAAGGATCGCGGCCTAATCGCCGATGGTTCGATGCAGGGCATCGTTGCCTATTTGCGCGCCAATCCTGAAGAGGGCCGCAAGATCATGCATGAAAACAAAAGCTTCATATTTTTTCGCGAGCTGACGGGAGCGGGACCGAATGGCGCGATGGGCTATCCCGTCGTCGGCGAAGCGAGCGCGGCCGTCGATCCCAAGTTCATTCCCCTGGGGGCACCGCTTTGGCTGTCGATGGATCGCGCCGAACCCAATGGTATCTGGATCGCGCAGGATACCGGCGGCGCCATCAAGGGTGCGAACCGGGTGGACACATTCTGGGGAGCCGGTGATCGGGCACGCGGGATAGCAGGCGGCATGTCTGCTCGCGGTGCTGCGCTGATTTTTCTTCCCAAGGCTTCGGTCGCGCGGCTTATCCCTTAAGTCATGGTCCGCCGCCTCGGCCCCGATGAAAAAATGCTCTGGGGCAAAGTGATGGCAACGGTAAAGCCGTTGCATGGGGTGAAGGCGGAGCCAGTGGTAAAAGCCGTACCGACACCGCCAAAACCCGTTCGTGCCGAGCGCAAACGGAGCACCCAGAACCCGCTCAATATCGACGGGCCTCTCCTCGCCGATCGAGGCGAACGGAAATCGGTTGTTGCACCCGCTACCCTCGACAGCCACTGGGACCGCCGGATAAACCGTGGAGGCATTGTGCCGGATATCAGCATCGACCTGCATGACGCCAGCCTGTCGCGCGCTTACGCGCGCCTCGACGGCGCATTGGAACAAGCAATAGCGCAGAAACTCAAAGTCATTTTGCTCGTCACCGGAAAACCGCGCTCGCATGATCGCGCGAGCGGAGAGGGCAGGGGCGCGATAGCTGCTATCGTGCGCGACTGGCTGGCCGCATCACGGCATTCACGGCATATATCGGCCGTCCGCAATGCACACCCCAGACATGGCGGCGCAGGCGCGTTGTACATTGTGCTGAGGACGTAGCTGCCGTCGCCGTTCGCTAAGCCGATGCGACGGCGTGTTGTGCCATGACGTTGGTGACGACCCGGACGTAAATTTGCGTCAGCGCGTCAAGATCGTCGATTGCAACGGCTTCATCCAGCTTGTGCATGGTTGCATTGCACAGCCCGAATTCCACCACAGGGCAGATTTTTGTCAGAAACCGCGCGTCCGATGTTCCACCGGTGGTCGATGGCTCCGGCTTTATACCAAGAACGGCATCGACCGCTTCCGATATGGCTGCCGACAGCGCGCCGGGAGGCGTCAGGAATGCCTCGCCCGAGATCATCGCGGTCAATGTACCGCCACCGCGCTCAACTAATTCCCGAATGCGCGCCACCAGCGCCTCGCCGGTGTGCAAATCGTTGAAACGTATCGACAGTCGCGCCTCGGCCTTGGCCGGCACCACGTTGGTCGCCTTGTTTCCGACGGTCAGGTCGGTAATTTCGATATTGCTCGGCTGGAACCATTCCGTGCCGTTATCAAGATGAATGGCGCCTATTTCGGATAGCAAAGCAATCAGCCGGGGTATCGGATTGTCGGCCAGATGCGGATAGGCAACATGCCCTTGTGTGCCTGCGACGGAAATCCACATATTGACCGATCCGCGCCGCCCGATCTTCATCATGTCGCCCAGCCGATTGACGCTGGTCGGTTCGCCGACAAGGCACGCATCGGGGATGAAACCGCGGACCTGCATATGATCGATCAAGGCGCGGGTTCCGTAAATCGCGGGACCCTCCTCGTCTCCGGTGATGATCAGGCTGATGGTTCCGGCATCGACCGGGATATCGTGGAGCGCCGCAACGAACGCGGCGATGCTGCCTTTCATATCGACTGCGCCACGCCCGTGAAGCAAATTGCCCCGGATTTCGGGGCTGAACGGGTCGCTTTGCCAACCGTCGCCCGGCGGCACGACATCCAGATGTCCGGCAAAGGCAAAATGACATCCGGGAGCATGGCGGATGGCGAACAGATTTTCGACGGGCGCGCCATGGGCAGGGTTGGTATCGCCATCGCCTGTGATAAACCGGTCAACACTAAATCCCAATGGCACCAGCATTGCCTCCAGCGCATCGAACACGGCGCCTGCGGCAGGGGTAATGCTCGGACAAGCAATCAGTTTTCGGGCATAGTCAAGGGCGAGGCTGTCGGTCATACGGCCACAGCGTTAAGGACTTATCCGTTGCGAAACAAGTCAGACTGCGGTTTTACGCAATGCCTTTTCGGTCAACGCAGCATCGCTCTCGACGGCGCCAATGATTGCCATACCGCCGTCGGCGTCGCGTCGCGCGACGAGCAGAACGAATTCCTCGCCGGCGCCGGCAAACTCGCTCAAGTCGCGCTGTCGTGCGGCGCGCAGACGTGGACGCGGATCGGCAGGCGTTGATGCAACATGTTGACCAGCCGCAACCTTCTTGGCGCGGCGCTCGGCGGCGATGATGCCCTTGAGGCCGCCGTCATATTTGGCCAGTACATCGGCAAGCGTGCCCATCGGTACTGCATTGCGGTCGGCAAACTGTAACGCGGTGGCAAATTCGGTCAGCCGTGTTTTGTCGTATGCAGCGCCGAAAACCAGTTTGACAATCGGCGTGAACGGCGCGCGTTCCTGCACTTTCAGCCCCGCGTCGTGCAACAATTCGGCATAGTCGGCGGCGTTTGTGGCGGCGATCATCGCAAAATCATGCGCGCGACCGATCGCTTGGTAAAGCGTTTCGCGGGTACGCACATCGGCATCGCGGGCGCTGTCGGCACTTTGCCGGGCGGCATCCAGCCAATCGGCCAACGACGAATTTTCATCGGGTTGGGCATCATGGGACGCAAAATCATCACTCAGGTCCAACTCGTCAACGACAGGCATGTCGTCCAGATGACCTGCTACTGGACCATCTGCCCAAACCGGGACATGTTCCTGACGGGGCGGGGCCGCGGCGAGCGCCTGTTCGACCTCGAGTTGCAATGGCGCGCTGACATCGCTTGCCACAACCTCTTTCCAGTTGATTACCCCATAAATGAAATCGATCGTATCGTCATCGGACGAATAGGGCAGCAGGATGCCGCGATACATGATGTTGATACCGCGATCATTGACGAATTCGGCTTCAAATCCGATCGGCGCGCGATTGGCGATTATCTGAAGATAATGATCGGTAATCCGGGATAGCAACGACCGGCTTGGAACCTGATCGAGATAGGTAACGCCCTCGTCCAGCCCACATTCGATACGCAACGTGTCACCCAGAAATTCTATCGAAGGATTTTCTATGCCCGAAGTGAAGTCGAGGAGGACGCTGTAATCGCGAAAGTCTTCGACGGACGAAGGGTCCAGTTCCTCGATGCAGGGATAGTTTTTTTCGTGCAGTTGTGCAGTCCAGAAATTGTATGCGCGAACTTGCATGCGCCGTTCGTCGCCGGAAATGACGGGAGGCGGCTCGATCGCCGCATCCTCGTCGTCGAATGCGGCATAGCCCGGAAATTCAGCCCCACTGTCCGATCCAAACGGTTCAAATCCGCGCAAATTATCCATCTCTTGGTCCTGTCGATGCAAGTCGCGACTATTCAGTCCGCTTCAATATGGCGCAGGATGGTTAAGATGACGTAAACTTTTGACCTGCCCTGGTTGGTGCCTATCGAAGCACTCGGCCAAGTGCATTCGCCCAGCCGACCAGACGGTTTGACCGGGCATTCTCGTCCAGCGATGGCGTAAAGCGTGCGACAGCGCCGCGCATGGCGGCTACGTCCTGCAGCGTTGGATAAATTCCGGACCCTACTGCGGCCAGCATGGCAGCACCCAGCGCCGTGGTTTCAATGAACGCTGGCCGTTCGACATCGATAGCCAGAATGTCGGCCATATCCTGTGCCATCCAGCCATTCGCCACCATGCCGCCGTCGATGCGCAATTCCTGCCAGTCTGCACCGTCAGCCGCAAACGCAGTTTTAAGGTCGTGCGTCTGGTGCGCCATTGCCTCCAGCGCGGCACGGGCAACGTGCGCTTTTGTGGCAGAGAAACTCAGGCCGCTGATGGCGCCGCGGGCATTCGGTTGCCAATGCGGAGCGCCCAGCCCCGACAATGCCGGAACAACGTAGACGCCGCCATTATCAGGCACGCTACGCGCCAGCATTTCGGTATCGGCGGCATGTTCGATCAGGCCAAGGTCGTCGCGCAGCCATTGGATGAGGCTGCCGGCAACGAAAACCGACCCTTCGAGAGCGTAATGACGTTCGCCATCGAGCTGATACAATATCGTTGAAAGCAAGCGGTTCTTCGACTGGCGCAAGGTGGTGCCGGTTTGGGCAAGAACGAAAGCGCCGGTGCCGAATGTCGCTTTGGTCTGACCGATTTCAAAACATCCCTGACCGATGGTTGCGGCCTGTTGGTCGCCGGCCATTCCGGATATCGGGATTGCGCCGCCGAACCATTCAGGCAGCGTCTTTCCGAGATCGCCCGCACAGTCAGTAATTTCGGGCAATATTTCACGCGGTACGCCGAACAGGTCAGTCAGACCGTCGTCCCAGCCGCCGCTGCCGATTGCCATCAGCGCCGTGCGCGACGCGTTGGTCGCATCGCTGATATGGCTTCCGCCTGTCAACCTGTAGACAAGGTAGCTTTCGACCGTGCCGACGGCCAAATGCTCACCGGCCTCTTTCAGTTGCGGCCAGTTTGCCAATGCCCAGCCGATTTTCGATCCGGAGAAATAGGGGTCGAGCAGCAACCCGGTCTTCGCTTGCACCACCGGTTCCTCACCACGTTCCTTGAGCTGCGCGCAAATATCCGATGTCCGGCGGTCCTGCCACACAATCGCTGGCCCAAGCGGCTCGCCAGTGCGGCGGTCCCAGAATATCACTGTTTCGCGCTGATTGGTGATGCCGATACCGGCAATCCGGTCGGCACCTCCAGCTTGCGTTACCATTTCGCGCGTGCATTCGAGTGTCAGGTTCCAGATTTCATTTGCGTCATGTTCGACTAGACCGGGCGCTGGATAATGCTGAGTCAATGGGCGCTGACAACTCGCCAATGCCTGGCCGTCGAGCGTAAACAATACTGCGCGTGTAGATGTCGTACCTTCGTCAATAACAAGTATATATTCACTCATGTTTCAATCTTCGCCAAACGGCGCCCCTCCCTGCTCCAGATAAACACCGCACGGTTTCCAAAGACCATTCGATTTACGGCCAACGCTATCATGACGCAAGTCACCAAAACAATCGCCATGACGTCGATATAGTGAAGCCACGCGACCCCTATATGTTGATAGAATGTCTCGCCAGCATATAGCGTATCAGGAACGTACAGGATGAAGTTGTGAAACGCATAGAGTGCAACGCCCCAAACGAGCCCGGCGATTGCAGCGCGCGCATCCATGTTGCGGAACAGCAACCCGGTGATGAACGCCGACAGGATGGGCATCGACGACAGTCCGTTGAGCTGTTGCAGCAGGTTGATGATGCTTTTGGCATTTTCAAAAACCGGCACCAAAAGAATAGATGTGATTGTCAATATGACCGAAACGATGGCCGCAAGTTTCCAGTGGTTCGCCACTGGACGGATAAACTTGTCGTGGAAATCGACAGAATATAGCGCGACCGAGCTATTCAGAATCGCGCTGGTGTGGGCGATTACAGCAGCCATCATCATGGCGGCGAATGCGCCCGACATCCAGCCCGGCAGCACATGCGCCACCAGTTTTCCGTAAGCCGCATCCCCCAGGCTGCCAAATAATTTGTAAGCGACAACGCCGGGGATGACCACGATGGCAGGGATGATCAGGATGCGAACGATGGCAGCGGCCAAAACCCCTTTTTGTGCTTCCTTCACCGTCGGTGCAGTCATCGCTTTCTGCGTGATATTCTGATTGGTCGACCAATAAAATATCTGGATGAAAATCATGCCCGTGAACAATGTGTGGAATGGGATCGGCGAGGTAATGCTGCCGATCATCGAGGTGCGTTCTGCTGGCACCGTAGACAGGTCGAAGCCGACGGCGGCCAGCGCCAATATGACGACTAGAAAGGCAATCGCGAGCACGCCGATGCCAGAATATGTGTCCATCACCGCAACAGCGCGCAGCCCGCCCGTTATAGTGTAAATCGCTGCTATGATTGCCATTGGCGCGGCGAACCACAGCAAAGACCATTCGACGCCGAACATCGATTTCAGAAACAGGCTGCCCGAATACAAAGCGGCCGGAAGGTAAATCAGAATGTTGCCCAGCAGGAACAGCGCCGAAATGACGGTCCGGATGCTCCCACCCTTATACCTGCGTTCCAGCAGTTCGGTGACCGTTGTGCAGTTATTGCGATAATATATGGGCACGAAAATATAGGCCAATATCATCAGGCCGACGAAACCCGATATCTCCCACCAGGCAAGCAACAGCATCTGGTTGCCGTTCATTCCGACAAGCTGCTCGGTCGACAGGTTCGTCAGGGTAATCGATCCGGCAACGAACAGCCATGTGAGGCCGCCGCCGGCTAGAAACACTTCCTTTGTCGAGCCGGCATCCTCCGCGCGTTGGGCGCCCTTGCCATGGACTTTCCAATATGTCAGCACTGCGATCAACACCGTCAGCGCAACAAAGATACCAATTTGCCCTGCGCTATTGGACGTTTCGAACATAAACCCTCCCCGGTATTATCATTTTGCAAGCTAGCACTTGCCATTTTTATTGTTTTGAGAAACTAGACGCCTAGACGCCTAGGCGCGAAAGACAACCGGACATTTCCGGTAAACGTATTTTCATAAGACACACCGGGAGTGACAAGTGGACCATCTGCGAATTGATTCCCGCGATACCACATTGGTTTTCGGTTGTGCGCGCGGCGCGCCGCCTTCGATATTATATTGGGGTGCGCTGCTTCCTGCCGATGTATCGAGTGCGGAACTCGACCGGTTGTCGTTGCGTCAAGGGATGCACGGCGTGGCGGATGTTTCGCTGGCACTGTCGCTCGCGATGGAGCCAGGGCTTGGACATCCCATGCTTCATTGCTTTGCCGCCCATCGTGATGGCCGCGACTGGGGCAGCCTGTTTGTCGTTGGCAAGGTCGACCCGCAGCCCGGCGGCGCCAGGATAATCTGTCGTGACGAACGGACCCGCCTTGGCCTTGAATATAGCATCGACCTGGACCCTGTAACGGGTGTGATGCGGATCGGTTCGACGTTGACGAATTACGGCGACCAGCCGCTCGACGTGAATGAAATGGCTACTGCCTGCCTGCCGGTGCCGGACAGCATGACAGATATCTTCGGCTTTACCGGTCGCTGGACGCAGGAATTCGGAATGGAGCGCGTCATGCGCGGAGCGGGAAGCTATCTGCGCGAGAACCGCAGTGGAAGAACGTCGCATTTCAGCTATCCTGCATTGCTGTTGGCAGCGGCCGACTCCAGCGAGCGGTCGGGCGAAGTCTATGGGTTTCATCTCGCTTGGAGCGGCAACCATCGTTTGCGGGTCGATACCCTTACCGATGGCCGCGTGGTTGCCGGGATGGGCGCGTTGCTGTTGCCCGGTGAAATCCGGCTGGACCCCGGCGAGAGTTTTACATCACCCGAAATCATTGCCGCTTACAGCGCAAACGGGTTTAGCGCGTTGAGCCGGAAGTTCCATAGCCATGTTCGTGACAAGCTGTTGCGACCGGCCATGCGCGCCAAGCCCCGGCCGGTGCACTATAACACTTGGGAAGCGGTCTATTTCGACCATGACACCGACAGGCTGAAAGAAATCGCCAGCCGCGCCGCAGCGATCGGGGTTGAACGTTTCGTTCTTGATGACGGGTGGTTCGGCGCCCGCCGACATGACATGGCCGGGCTGGGCGACTGGGTGGTTTCGGACGCAGTCTATCCGGATGGCCTGAAGCCGCTGATCGACCATGTTACTGGCCTCGGCATGGAATTCGGTATCTGGTTTGAGCCTGAAATGGTCAATCCGGACAGCGACCTGTATCGCGCTCATCCCGACTGGGTGCTCAAGATCGAGGGTGTCGATCAGGTGCCGTTCCGCACGCAATATGTTCTCGATATTGCAAGATCCGACGTTGCCGATCATTTGTTCGACCGCATCGACGCCATTCTGCGCGACCACGATATCGGCTATGTCAAATGGGACATGAATCGCGACCTGAGCCATCCCGGCGGAATGGACGGCCGCGCCCGCGCAGTCACGCAGGTGCATGCGCTGTATGCGCTGCTCGCCCGCATTCGTGCGGCCCATCCCGGGGTTGAAATCGAAAGCTGCGCCTCAGGTGGTGCCCGCGCCGATATGGGGGTACTGGCGCATAGTGACAGGGTGTGGACATCGGACAGCAATGACGCGCTTGACCGGCAGCGGATCCAGCGCGGAGCCAGCTTTTTTCTGCCACCGGAAGTTTTGGGATGCCATGTCGGACCGGCGCATTGTCATGTGACTGGACGGCATCTATCGATGGGAATACGCGCAGCGACGGCTCTGACCGGCCATATGGGTCTGGAACTCAATCTTCTGACCGAGCGTCAATCCGACCTCGAACAGGTAAAGGCGGCAATCACGTTGCACAAGGAACATCGCGCTTTGTTGCACGATGGCGACCTGTACCGACTGGACACAGACGCGCGGCATCTGGCGAGCGGCGTTGTCGCGCGCGACGCATCACAGGCCCTGTTTTCATGCGCGTATATGACGAGCGATCCGCATGTCTTGCCCGGCCGTCTGCGCTTGGCCGGTCTTGACGCCGACCGTCACTATCGCCTGCGTTTGGTATGGCCGGAAAACTGGCAGGCGGTGAAGGCCCCGTCGCTCGCTGAAAAACTCGATCTCGCGGGACAAGGCGCGGTTTTCAGCGGGGCCACGTTAATGCAGGCAGGCATTCAATTGCCCCATGCCCAGCCTGAGACGTGTTTGCTGTTTCACCTGTCTGCCATCTGAAGTCCGGAAACGCGATTGTTCACGCTGGCCAGATCGGCAACGAATTTCTCGCGTTCCAGTCGTGCCGTTTCGGCATCAGGCAACCGCAACAGATAGCTGGGGTGAATGGTTACCAGCACGGGAATTCCCTCTATGCTCTCGAAAATCCGACCCCTGTTGGCAGTGATCGCAATATTCTTGCCGGTCAGGCTCCGCGCTGCCGTGGCACCGAGAGCGACGATAAGTTCGGGTTGTACCAAATCGATTTCGCGCTTTAACCACCAGCGGCAGTGGTTGATCTCGCCAACATTCGGCTTGTCATGGATCCGCCTCTTGCCTTGAGGCTTGAACTTGAAATGCTTGACCGCGTTGGTAACATAGGTCTGCGCTCGGTCGATATTTGCTTGCGTCAATGCCGCATTGAACAACTGACCCGCAGGACCGACAAAGGGTAGGCCTTGAACATCCTCCTGATCGCCGGGCTGTTCGCCAACAAACATAAGCCTCGCATTTTCCGGCCCGCGCCCGAAAACCAGCTGGGTTGCTGGACCATAAAGCGGGCAGCGCCGGCAACGCGTCGCCTCCGCCCGAAGCGAGGCCAGGGTATCGACTGTCTGAGGCTGGACTTCCCTGTCGATCATGGCGACTTCCCGGTTTCTGGCCGACTGGATTAACTCTGCGACTAACGCCGTTTCAGGCATATTGTGCCAGTATTTTTTCGGCATTTCCTTCAGCATCGCCTTCACCTTCACCCGCGCCGGGTTGAAGATCGATCCGTAATATGTCTTCCACTGTTCTTCGATAATATCCTCGGTCGGGGCGTCTTCTTTGCGTGCGGGTGGGCCCTCCAGCAGCAATTTCCGGTCCCAATGAATCGACAATTGCGGTGTCAGTATCGACCATTGCATTCCGGCAAATCGGCGCACAAAAAATGCGGCGTTGCTCCGCACGATATGGTGTTCAGGTTCGAACCACGCGATAAAATGTTCAGCTTCATCCTGTTCGACGCGCCGAAAACGGACGAATGCGCGCATCTTGTGGATGTCGCGGCGAACGGTTTTCGCCATTATCTCCAGCTTACGCAGCAACGGGTCGGTCTTGTCACCCATATGCCTGCGCCGCGCTTTCAGATCGATCAGCAGTTGATACAGCAGGCCAAAGCGCTCCGGATCCGAATGACAGATAACCGCGCGCGACAACTCGGCAAAACCAGGTGGCACACCAATCGTCGATGCCTCGATTGACGTATCGGAATTCGCAAATAAATCGGTCTTCTGTTCGCCGACCTGCCAGACAATATCGGCAGGCTGTGCACCCAGTCTTAACAGTCCGCGGCACTGGTCACGCCAACCATCGAAATCGTCTTCAGCGGCAAGCCTTGCGGTTATCACGCGAATAGTTCCAGCTGTTCCAATTTCGGTGCAATGGTCGCCCGCAGATGTTCCATATCGGTCAGCCCTCCGGGGCTCCAGCCTTCGGCGACCAGAAACGGCCGGATCTTTTTGATCGAAACAGTCAACCGGCCAACATCTTCCAGCCGCAACCGCCGCCATCGCCGTGCCTTTACAATCGCGTCGACCGCTTTGGTGCCAAGCCCCGGTACGCGCCACAGCATCGCTTTTGGCGCTCGATTTACATCAACCGGAAACTGGGCGCGGTGTTTCAGTGCCCATGCCAGTTTAGGATCGATGTCGAGCGGCAACATACCGTCGGGCTCGGCTGCATCGACCACTTCTTGCGGTGCAAAGCCATAAAAACGCATCAGCCAGTCGGATTGGTAAAGCCGATGCTCGCGCATCAAAGGCGGGCGCTGTAATGGTAAAACCGCGCTTGCATCGGGAATGGGGCTGAACGCTGAATAATAGACACGCCGGAGGCCGAACCGGTCGTACAGTCCATTCGCGCGCCTGACGATATCGCTATCGGTCGCGGCGTCCGCACCCACGATCATCTGCGTCGATTGACCGGCGGGAGCAAAATTCGGTGCGCTACGATATTTTTTCTTGGCGTCTTTGCCATCGAGAATGGACGTTTTAAGCCCTTCCATCGCGCCTTCGATCCGTTCGACAGATTTCTCCGGTGCCAACGCCGTCAATCCCGCGCGCGTTGGCAATTCGACATTGATCGAAAGCCGGTCCGCATGACGTCCTGCTGCTTCCAGCAGTTCGGGGTCAGCATCGGGAATTGTCTTCAAATGAATATATCCGCGAAAATCATGATCTTCGCGTAATGATCGCGCCACTTCGACAATCTGTTCCATCGTGTAATTTGAACTTTTGATGATTCCCGACGAAAGAAACAGCCCCTCGATATAGTTGCGCTTATAGAAATTGAGCGTCAGATCGACGACTTCCTTCGCGGTAAACTTCGCCCGCCGCACGTTGGAACTTTTGCGATTGATGCAATAATGGCAATCGAAAATACAGCTGTTGGTCAGCAAGATTTTAAGGAGAGATATGCATCGTCCATCCGGAGCATAAGCATGGCAAATGCCCATCCCTTCGGTCGAACCGATACCGCCGGATTTACTGCTTGACCGCTTTACTGTTCCCGATGATGCACAGGATGCGTCATATTTGGCGGCGTCGGCGAGAATGGCCAGCTTTTCAGTGATAGGCATTTGCGACATATGTTCTATATATGTTCGTCTGATTAGTATGTCTATGACTTCCGAATATTGTCGTCAGAAAATTCGAGAAACGATCTTGAACTTTCTCGGAGTGCTGCGGTTTACAACGGACCGGCCACTTCCCATATTTCCCGCATAAACAGGAGTTTTTCATCACCCGCACCGCCGCCCAGCACTGGATCGAACCGCACACGCACGGCATTTATGTAAAGCCTGCCGATATGTGGATCGACCCGTCGCGTCCTGTCGAGCGGGCGTTGGTGACGCACGGCCATGCCGATCATGCGCGCAGCGGACATGGCAAAGTATGGGCAACGCCCGAAACCTTGGCGATTATGGCGCTGCGCTATGGAACCGACATGGGAACGCCAGTGCGTTATGGCGACGGTTTTGAAGACAGTGGCGTCAAAATCAGTTTCCACCCGGCGGGCCATGTTTTGGGTTCAGCACAGATTCTGCTCGAACATGCAGGCGAGCGCGTTGTCGTGACGGGCGATTACAAACGCCGCTTTGATCCGACATGCGCGTTGTTCGAACCAGTGCCGTGCGACGTGCTGATAACCGAGGCAACGTTTGGCTTGCCGGTTTTCACGCATCCGCCAATCGAGGGCGAAATTGCAAAGTTGCTGAGCGCGCGCGAAGCCAATCCGGATGGCTGCATCGCGGTCGGCGCTTATGCGCTGGGCAAAGCGCAGCGCGTTATCGCGGAGCTACGCCGTGCAGGTTATGACGCTCCGATCTATATCCATGGCGCGATGCAGAAAATGTGCGAACTGTATGAGGCACATGGGGTGCCACTTGGCGAGCTGGTGATGGCGACAGGGTTGGCGAAGGGCGAATTAACGGGCGCTATCGTTATCGCCCCGCCGTCGGCGTTGAACGATCGCTGGGCGCGGCGGCTGCCCGATCCAGTGACCGCGATGGCATCGGGGTGGATGCGCGTTCGGCAACGCGCGCGGCAGAAAAATGTCGAATTACCGCTGGTCATATCGGATCATGCCGATTGGACCGAACTGACCGACACGTTACTCGAATTGCGCCCCGCCGAAACCTGGATTACCCACGGCCGCACCGACGCGCTGGGGCGCTGGTGCGAGCTGCACCAGTTGAAGGCGCGCGCGCTCGATCTGGTCGGCCGCGAAGACGAGGATGAGGCCTGATGGAGCGTTTTGCCGCTCTGATCGACGGGCTGGTTTATACGCGTTCGCGCGATACCAAGGTCCGGCTGATTGCTGACTATTTGCGCGAAACGCCCGACCCGGATCGCGGCTGGGCGCTTGCGGCGCTCGCGGGCACGCTCAGCATCGCAACGGTCAAAAGCACCGCGATCAGGGCGATGGCGGACGAACGGTTCGACCCGGCGCTGTTCCGGATGAGCCGGGATTATGTCGGCGATACCGCAGAGACGGTCGCTTTGATGTGGGACCAGTTGCCGCATATGGCTGGTACCACCCCGCCAGCGCTGGGCGAAGTCATCGCGCTCTTGAACAATGTCAGCCGTGCGCGTGCGCCTTCGTTGCTTGGCGAACTTATGGACCGGCTCGATGCCGATGGCCGGTACGCTCTGCTCAAACTGGCGTCGGGCGGGATGCGCGTTGGCATTTCGGCGCGGCTGGCAAAGACCGCCTTTGCTCAAGGCTTCGGCCTGGACGTTGATGATGTCGAAGAGGTTTGGCATGCGCTTCGCCCGCCTTATGCGGAGCTGTTTGCATGGGGCGAGGGCAAGACCGAAAGGCCTGACCCTTCCGAGACTGCGTTTTTTCGGCCCTTCATGCTCGCGCATCCGCTTGACGAAGGCGTCGTTGACCTCGCGGATTTTGCCGCTGAGTGGAAATGGGACGGCATCCGGATCCAGATTGCCTCGACCGGCACCGAAACGCGGCTTTTCAGCCGGGGCGGAGATGAAGTATCGGGGGCGTTTCCGGAAATCGCGGCGGCGTTCGACGGCATCGGGGTGGTGGATGGGGAACTGCTCGTTCGCGGCGAATTGCAGGGCGGCGAAGCAGCCAGCTTCAACGCCTTGCAGCAACGGCTGGGGCGCAAGACCGTGACCGCCGCGATGCAAGCCGAATATCCGGTCTTTGTCCGGTTATACGACATATTGTTCGACGGCACCGACGATCTGCGCGCCCGGCCGTGGCATCAGCGCCGGTCGCGGCTGGAGGGATTTGCGGCGAGGCTGGACCCGGTGCGTTTCGATCTTTCGGCAATAATTGAAGCGCGTGATTTCGACCATCTGGCAGAAATTCGTGGGGGCTCGCGTGACGCAGCGATCGAGGGCGTCATGCTCAAACGCCGCGACGCGCCCTATATCGCCGGGAGGAAAGTCGGCCTGTGGTACAAATGGAAACGCGAGCCTTTGGTCGCCGACTGCGTAATGATGTACGCGCAGCGCGGCAGCGGTAAACGCTCGTCTTTTTATTCGGATTACACCTTCGGATGCTGGGGTGATGATGGCGCGCTGCTGCCGGTCGGCAAGGCCTATTCGGGGTTCAGTGACGAGGAATTGAAATGGCTCGACCGCTTTGTCCGCAACAACACTGTCGCCCGTTTCGGGCCAGTGCGAGAGGTCGAAAAGTCGCTAGTGCTGGAGGTGGCCTTCGATGCCGTTCACGAATCCAAGCGCCACAAATCCGGGATAGCGATGCGGTTTCCGCGTATCTCGCGCCTGCGCCGCGACAAGCCCGCTGAGGAAGCGGATCGGGTTGAGACGTTGCGGGGGATGATAGGGTAACAATTTATTTCACGCAGAGGCGCAGAGAGACGCAGAGGACTTGCGGGCATTTGCGCGTAGCGCACTCATTCAGGAACGTGTAAATTTAAGCCGTAATATATTTTTTAGATTGCCCTTTGGGTTTGCACGACCCCTCTGCGTCTCTGCGAAATCTCTGCGCCTCTGCGTGAAACCAAAAATTTACAGAAACGCCCTCACATCCGCCATAAACCGATCGAACTGGTCATGGTGCAGCCAGTGCCCGGCATTTTCATATTCGACCACACGCGCCGTGGGAAAATGTTCGATACGCCCGTCTTTTTCCGGATTCGACGCCCAGCTCTTCTCGCCATATAGCATGAGCACTGGGCACGTAATCGCGTGCCAAAGCGCCAGCAGATCTTCTCGCGGCATATCGAACATCGCCCAGATATTAAGGTAATTGTCAAATTTCCAGCTCCACGTGCCGTCCTCGTTGCGGCTAATGCCGTGGACGGTCAAATGTCGCGCCTGCTCGTCGGTCAGATACGTGTTTTCCGCTTTCATCCGCTCATACGCGGCCTCGATATTGGGATAGCGCTTCGGCGTCCGGCCTGCGGCGTTGCGCTTATCCTCGATCCACTGGCGAAAGCGTTTCTGGATACCCAATGCATCGCGCTCTGCTTGCATCGAAGGGGACAAACCCAGGCCCTCGATATTGACCAGCTTTTTCACATTTTCGGGATATAACCCGGCATAGCGCGTCGCTATATTCCCGCCCATCGAGTGCGCGATGATGCTGACCGGTGCGAGGCCCAGCTGATGAATCAATTGCGCTATGTCGTAGACAAAAGCCGACATTTCGTAATTACCATCGGGCGACCAGCTGCTGTCGCCATGCCCGCGAAGGTCGGGCGCAATGATATGCCAGTCGTGGCGCAATTCCTCTGCCACCCAGTCCCAGCTGCGCGCATGGTCGCGCCCGCCGTGGATGAGCAACAATGGCGGTGCACCCGCGTTGCCCCAATCGACATAATTGAGCCGCAGGCGCTGCGAGATGAAGCTGTTGGTAATCGGGCCGTGACGTGTCATTCCGCAGCCAGTAGTTCTTCTGCACCGCCAAGGTCAACCGACACTAGCCGCGAAATGCCCTGTTCGACCATCGTTACGCCGAATAGACGATGCATTCGGCTCATGGTCACGGCATTGTGCGTGACGATCAGGTAGCGTGTGTCGGTCTCGCGGGTCATCGCGTCGAGAAGGTCGCAGAACCGCTCGATGTTGGCGTCGTCCAATGGCGCATCGACTTCGTCGAGCACGCAGATCGGCGCGGGATTCGTCAGGAAAAGGGCAAAGATGAGTGCGACTGCCGTCAGCGCCTGTTCGCCGCCTGAAAGCAAGGTCAGCGATTGCAATTTCTTGCCGGGCGGTTGCGCGAAGATTTCAAGGCCAGCCTCCAGCGGGTCATCGCTGTCGATCAGCGCCAGATGCGCTTGGCCGCCGTCGAATAGCGTTGAGAACAGGCGACGGAAATGGCCATCCACGGCCTCGAAGGCGGA
>JANOPT010000088.1:0-5098 GCA_031421975.1 Sphingomonadales bacterium
CGCCGGTCTTTTCGTCGGGCACCTTGACGAAGAACTTCTCGTCGTGAAGCTCCTTGGTGACGCGCATATGAGACGAGATATATTTGACGACGGGGTTTTTTGAGATGTCCGGCTCATGATCGGTCGCCCAAAGCATCCGGATGCCCGTCGCGATCAGGAAGGCCGCGAAGATATACAGCACCCAATAATATTCCTGCACAATCGCCGCGCCTGCCGCGATCATCAGGCCGCGCAGGACAATTACCGCAATGATCCCCCACAACAGCGCGCGGTATTGATATTTACGAGGGATGGCAAAAAACGTGAAGATAAGGCTGATTACAAAGACATTGTCGATTGAAAGCGCCTTTTCAATGAAAAAGCCGGTATAATATTGCATGCCCATCTCGGCACCCTTCTGGGCCCAAACCCAGATTCCGAACAGCATCGCTATGCTAATATAAAAGACGGATAGCTTGAGGCTTTCGCCGATCCCCATCTCCCGGTCTTCCTTGTGCAGGATGCCGAGATCGAATGCGGTCAGCGCAACGACGAGCGCTAAAAAGCTTAGCCAAAACCAGACCGGCGTGCCCAGCCAGTTGATCGTCAGAAATTCCATGATTTTATTCCCTGTTGGTGCGAGTCTTCAGGCGCTGCATGATATGGTCGTGCAACGCCCGCGACCGTATCGGTGATCAGATTTTCTGGAGGCTGAGCCGCTGGCCGAATGTCTTGGTCGCCCGTGTCGACAGCCGATCCTTGACCGCCAGCTTCAACCGCTTCAGTTTCTGGATGCGGAACAGATCCGGCCAGCGCCGTGCACCTTCGGCGCGCAATTCGGCATCGAGTTTCTGGTGATATTGCATCAGACGAAACGACGAAAAAGTCATAAAAAATCCTCTTGAACAGCGTTGAGTTCAATCGGATGTTCCGGCCACCGGAGGGCGTATTTCGGGGGTTGAAGAACCGCCTGACCAGTGCACCGGAATCATCCGATGCGGCCGACATCACGTTTCCTTCCGAAGAAGCGAAGCGCCAGAGGGGCCCGGTCCGCGTTCACCTTATTGAGCGATTCACTCCGATTTGCAAGCTGCAAAACCGTGTCGGCAAATCATTCTACCGACTTAATCGCGCAACAGGTCGTTGATTGCGGTCTTGGCACGGGTTTGTGCATCGACACGCTTGACGATGACCGCACAAGACAGGCTGGGTCCAGGGCTGCCGTCAAGCAATGGCTTACCCGGCAGCGCGCCAGGCACTACAACCGAATAGGCCGGAACGCGGCCAACAAATATCTCGCCTGTTGTCCGATCGATAATCTTGCTGGTCGAACTGATGAACACGCCCATCGAGAGGACCGCGCCTTCTTCAACGATAACACCCTCGACGACCTCGGACCGTGCGCCAATAAAGCAATTGTCTTCGATAATGACCGGCCCTGCCTGCAACGGCTCAAGGACGCCGCCGATTCCGACCCCACCTGAAAGATGCACATTTTTGCCAATTTGCGCGCAACTGCCAACGGTGGCCCAGGTATCGACCATAGTGCCTTCCTCCACGCGGGCGCCAATGTTGACGAAGCTGGGCATGAGGACAACATTTTTGGCGATATGGCTGCCGTGTCGCGCCACCGCGCCGGGCACTACCCGAAAACCGGCATTGCGGAAGCGGGTTTCGCTCCATCCAGCAAATTTCGATGGCACCTTGTCATAGGCAGGCGCACCCGATGCCCCGCCGTCGACAACGACATTGTCATTGAGCCGGAAAGACAGCAGCACCGCCTTTTTCAGCCACTGGTTGACGTGCCATTCGCCATCGCGCTTTTCGGCCACGCGAAACGAGCCGTCGTCAAGCCCGGCAAGCGCAGTCTGTACGGCGTCGCGCACCTCCCCTTGCGTCGTGCTACCGATGCTGTCGCGATTGTCCCAGGCGGCGTCGATTGTGGCGGAAAGCTGGTCGGTCATATCGCTCTTTCAAAACTGTGGATTGACGACAGCCATTCGGCAACCTCGGCAATCTGGTGGTCAATATATTGATCGGTGCCGCTGCTATCAGCTTCATCGCCATGTTTCACCCAAATTGTGGTCATGCCAAGCGCCTTGGCAGGCAACAGATTATGCACGGAATCTTCCACAAAAAGAGCTGTGGATGGCGTAAGATTCAGTTCACGGCATATGGCGTCGTAGCTCGCAGGATCCGGTTTTGGCACATGGTTCATGCGATGAATATCGAAGATATCTTCGAACACGCCGTCAAGTCCGCGCGCCTCCAGAACGCGTCGGGCATATGGCAGGTCGGCATTGGTAAAGATAAGCTTACGCCCGGGTAGCGCTATAATATCTGCGCGCAGATCGGGGCATGGTTTCAGTTTGGAAAGATCGACCTCATGAACGAAATCGAGATATGTGTTCGGGTCGATGTCGTGTTCGACCATCAAACCGCTCAACGTCGTCCCATATTTCTGCCAGTAGTTGTACCGGATACTGTGCGCTTCGTCTGCGCTGATCTCAAAATAGTCCTGTACAAATAAAGCGATCCGGTCACGAACCTGCGACATGATATCGGCGTCAGGCGGATATAGTGTCAGATCAAGGTCGAAAATCCACGTGTCGATATGTGCAAATGCAGGGTTCATCGCCACCGCGTACAGGCCAAATCAGGTAATCTCAACACAAGGCGGCGTTATTTATACAGTGAAGCTTTCGCCGCAGCCGCAACTGCCCGTCGCGTTAGGATTGTTGAACACAAAACCGGCGGCGAATTCATCTTCGACCCAGTCCATCGTCGAGCCGACCAGATATAGCACCGATCCGCCGTCGATATAGAGAACGCCGCCTGGGGTTTCGATTTTTTCGTCGAACGGCACGGCTTCGATTACGTAATCGACCGAATAGGCAAGGCCCGAACAACCACGACGCGGGGTGGACAGTTTGACGCCGATTGCGTCTTCGGGGGCTTTGGCCATCAGTTCGGCGATCCGTGCCTCCGACGTTTGGGTCAGCACCACCGCGGCAGGACGGACTCTCGTTTTGACTTCGGTCATAGCATTCCAAGCTCCAGACGGGCTTCATCGGTCATATTGGCGGGGGTCCATGCTGGCTCCCAGACCAGCACGACTTCGGCATCGCCAATTCCCGGTACAGCGCCAACGCGAAGCTCGACCTCGCCGGGCATCGATTCGGCAACCGGGCAATGCGGGGTGGTAAGCGTCATCGAGACGAGCGCATGGCCGTTATTGATCTCGACATTGTAGATCAGGCCAAGGTCATAGATATTGACCGGGATTTCGGGGTCGAAGATTTCCTTGAGCGCCTCGACGACAGCTTCGTAGAGTTCGCCATCGGGTTCGTTCGCAGCAGGTGCAACAGGCTTCTGCGCGAGGAAGCCTTCGAGATAATCCTTCTTGCGCGCCAATGTCTCGCTTGGGGTTTCGGCAGCGCTTTCAACGCGCGCTTTCGGCGGCTTTTCAACACTATCTACTTCTTCTATCCGGATTTGCTCGTTCACCCGAAAATCCTCTTCACTCGTTCCAGCCCGCGCACCAGCGCTGCGACATCATTTTCGTCATTGTATATTCCAAAGCTCGCCCGAGCGGTCGCCGGAACGCCAAGATGATCCATCAGCGGCTGGCAGCAATGATGGCCGGCACGGATCGCCACGCCCTCTTCATCTAATATGGTGCCGATGTCGTGCGGATGCACCCCTTCCATCGAGAAAGAGACAATTCCAGCCGATTTTTCGGGGCCGTAAAGCGTAATCGAATTGACGCCGCGCAATGCCTCGCGGGTCTGCGCCGCAAGCGCACTTTCATGCGCGAAAATCGCCTCAACGCCGATGGCATCGACATAATCGATGGCCGCGTGCAGTCCGATGACTTCGATAATCATCGGCGTTCCCGCCTCAAACCTTGCTGGGGCAGGGGCGTAAGTTGTTTTTTCGAACGTCACCCGGTCGATCATCGCGCCGCCACCCTGCCAGGGTGGCATTGCATTGAGCGTCTCAGCCTTGGCCCAGAGCACACCAACGCCGGTTGGGCCGTAGAGTTTGTGGCCAGACATTACGTAAAAGTCACAGCCAAGCTCAGCCATATTGAGCCGCATCCTCGGTGCGGCCTGACAGCCATCGAGCAGGAGCTTCGCGCCAACGGCATGGGCAGCTTTGGCAGCGCGCTTCGCGCCGAGAATTGAACCCAGCACATTGGACACATGCGCCAGTGCAACCAACTTATGCCGCTCGGTCAGGTTCGCTTCTAGCCAATCGAGATCAATCAAGCCATCATCGGTCAGTGGGCACACATCGATATGCGCGCCGACTTTTTCGGCGAGCATCTGCCACGGCACGATATTGCTGTGATGCTCCAACTGGCTGAGCATGATGCGGTCGCCCGCCTTCACGTTCGCTGGACCCCAGCTTTGCGCTACCAGATTGATCCCTTCTGTCGCGCCGCGCACAAAGACGATTTCGTTCGGTGACGCTGCGCCGATGAAGCGCGCTACGCGCTCGCGTGCTGCCTCAAACGCCACGGTCATATTCGCCGACCGCGCATAGATGCCGCGATGGACAGTGGCATAATCCTCGCCGCCCGCGCGCATCATTGCGTCGAGCACAACCTGAGGTTTCTGCGCGGTCGCGGCGGTGTCAAGATAATGCCAGTCACGCACGCCGGGGAAATCCTGTCGCAGTTCATGCGAGACGGTGCCGCCCTCATTTTCCCACCGGGCAACGGCGCGTTCTGTCGGGGCGGCATTCCTCCCTATCCCGTTCGCATCGAGCGCAGTCGAGATGCCGTGACGTTGCGCGCCGCCGATGGGTGTCTCGACTAGGCTCGACACGAACGGTGAAGTAGTCGAGTTCACACCAATTCCCCCAATTTCTTGAGCGCCGCTTCGGTCAGCATCTCCTCGTCCGCCGCACCTTCAAACACGCCTGCGACAAAGGCCTGCAGCATCAACTTCTTCGCATCCGCAGGCGCAATGCCGCGTGCTTGCAAATAAAATAAACCCATCGGGTCGAGCTCGCCAATCGCACAGCCATGCGCGCATTTGACGTCGTCGGCGTAGATTTCGAGTTCGGGCTTGGCATTTGCAGTGGCGCTGCGGTCGAGCAGCATCGCCTTCAC
>JANOPT010000089.1:0-10761 GCA_031421975.1 Sphingomonadales bacterium
GTGCCCGACAGCCTCGACGCACAGATGATCCACGATGCCAAACCCGTGTTCGAGCGGCGCGAAAAGATGCAGCTCACCTATAATGTCCGCAACACGCATCGCGCGGTAGGGACAAGGCTCAGTTCAGAGGTTACGCGGCTTTACGGCATGAAAGGACTGGCCGAGGGCCATGTTCATGTCCGCCTTCGCGGCTCGGCGGGTCAATCGCTTGGGGCATTCATGTGTCAGGGAATTACCCTTGAAGTCTTTGGCGATGCCAATGACTATGTCGGCAAGGGATTGTCGGGAGGCACGATAATCGTCCGCCCGACCGTCAGCAGCCCGCTGACCAGTCACCAGAACAGCATCATCGGCAACACCGTCCTGTATGGCGCAACGTCGGGTCGGTTATTTGCCGCAGGGCAGGCTGGGGAGCGGTTTGCTGTCCGGAATTCGGGCGCGCATGTGGTTGTCGAAGGCTGCGGATCCAACGGCCTTGAATATATGACGGGCGGCATTGCCGTCATCCTGGGCAAGGTCGGCAGCAATTTTGGCGCAGGCATGACCGGCGGTATGGCTTTTGTGCTCGATCCCGACGACAGTTTCAAAACCAGCGCGAACCCCGACAGCATCATCTGGCAACGGCTCGATAGCATATATTGGGAGGAGCAGCTGAAAGCGCTTATCATGGCGCATGCCCATTCGACCGATAGTGCGTGGTCGAAATCCATCATCGACGATTGGCACCGCAGGCGTGGCGAGTTCTGGCAGATTTGTCCAAAGGAAATGTTGTCGAGGTTAAGCCATCCGTTGACCGATGCCGACGCGCTAGAGGCTGCGGAATAACTGAGGCCATGTTACAACCATTTACATAGATTGCTTTAAGCTGAGCGCCCCGTTCAGGTTTCGCTAAGCCAGCAAACCATATTGGAATAGCAACGGTACCTTTGCCGCCACGCCGTCACACGGCGGTGAGTGAGGATGATTGTTATGCGACCTCGTTATCTTTTTGTTGCTTTGCCGCTATTCATGGCTATCGCGCAGCCCGCTGCGGCCCAAGACGTCGTTTTCGTTCCCGGTACCGGCGTGCTGACCGAAGCGGTGGCTGATGTCGACAGCGACAACATTCAGCAACAGAATTTCGCAGCGGACGATGATCTTTCGGCCATGGCCAATCGCATGGGGGATCCATTGGTTCAGGATGGCGTGTCGCTTGCGGTAGAACGCGCAACCGACGCGATGATGCGTTTGCCCATTGGGCGTTTTGTCGACGCTATCGAGCGCGCTCGCCCCGGAACCGTTGACCGCCATATTCGCGGTGACGCCACAATCGCCGATGTTGCCGGGCGTGACAGCCGCTATTTGCCGCAGGAATTGGGCGACCGTAGCCGCGAAGCGATGGGCATGATGAGTGGTTTTGCCCGCGCAATCGCAACGATGATGCCCGAGTTTGAACGTATGGGCCGCGACATGGAAGACAGTGTTCGCGAGGCCACGGCAACGGTTCGCGCCAGCCGATATTAAAGAACAACCGGCGGGGGCATTCTGCCGGTAGTACCCCTTAACAACAGGGGTTCGTCACGTCCCCTCGGGTCGCACATCTTCGGATGAACGAGGGATCGGGGCGGGTGCAGGGTCGGATTAAAAACGGCCCTGCACCATCCCTGTCATTTCGGTTCAGGTAGCGGTTCGGAGTCCGGCGTGGTTTGTCCGGCCGCTTCGCGCGCTTCTAGCTCAGCCTGCAATTTCGCCTCGCGTTCGGCGCGGCCCCGCTCAAACTCGGTCACGCGTTGCTCGACTTCAGTGGCCTCTGCATCGATACCGGCCAGCCTTTTTTCGCGCTCGGCAGCGATCAGACGGCCAAATGTGATCCCGGGGTCCTGCGCCTTTTCGGCATAAGCCTTGTTAATCTCGGCAAGACCGCAACCAGTGAACCCGCCTGCGCCCGATGGCGAACAGCTCATCGTTCCGCTGGCCGCAACATATTCATAGGATTTGATCCGTTCGGAAGTCGCCTGATTTTGCGAAGCATTGGGATCGGATCGCAACGATGAAGGAATACGATAGCGGTCGGCCTCATCCATGCGAGCACATACGACGATTTCCTCGCCGTTGCTTTCGGGGCATTTGTCATCGCCATAGATGATCAGCTGATTGATCTTCTCATCACCGGGCTGTGCAGTTGGCGCGTCCTGCGCCAAAAGCGGGACGGACAACATCACCGCAACGGCGGTCATGGATATCTTCAACATTGCACTCACAGCGACATTCTCCAGTTTTTCATTATGATGCTTGAACTGTCGACGCTGAATGGACGATGAAGTTCAAATGCGTTTCGACACGGCAATCGCCGTCCGGCAACCGAGGCGAATGACTGCGCTCAATACAGGATAAGCGGGCGCACGCTCCGCACCCTCGGCCAGCGCCGTTGCCTTATGTTCCAGTTCGTCGGCCTGAAAATCGGCAACCATAGCCGACAGTTCCGGATCAGCGTCGCCAATTTCATGCAGCTGTTCGGCGTAATGCCGATCGATTTCGGTTTCCACCGCGACGGTGCAGGCCATCGCAGCCTCCGGCCCGATCGCAGCGGTTATCGCGCCGAGCGCAAAACCGGCCACGTCCCAGACGGGGTGAAGAATGGTGGGCCGTACGCCCCGCTCGGCCATCATTTTATCGAAAGCGGACAAATGCCGCTCTTCCTGTTCGGCCATGTGGGCGATGCTGCGTGCGGCAGAGGTGCGGTCACCCATGACGGCGAGCTGTCCGGCATAAATGCGTTTTGCACCGAATTCCCCGGCTTGGTTCACGCGGATCATGCTAGCAATCGCGTCGGAACGCTGTGCTGCGGTTGTTAAGGTTTCCTGATACGCCATGTCGACACCAAGATGACCATTGCGCCGCCCGACGACAAGAGGAAATTGTATCCGGCAAGCGAAATGCCGAACAAAGTCCATGGTGCAACGTCGCAACGGGTCAACGGCGCATTCATGATCGATTTCAACAAATCATCGCCGCTCCCCGAAATCGTGGCGGTGCAGGCGGTTAAACCGCTCCACCAGCCATATTCGACACCGGCATGATATCCGGCGATGACGCCGCTGGTTCCGATGGCCAAAGCCGCCAGCGCGACCAAAGCATTACGATAACCGCGATTGCCAACAGCGAACGCGACCCCGGCCAAACCAATCGCGGCAAAATGCGGGTAACGTTGCCACCAGCACATCTCGCACGGAAACAGCCCGCCGACATATTGCGAAAGATAGGCGCCTGCCAATAGCGTGGCGGGCAAAATCAACGCCAGCCAGCGCACAAAAACAGGTTTGGACGTCATCGCTTAATTCTGTGCCTTACCCTTTGGTGCCGGTTTTTCAGCCAGCTTCATCGTTTTCGATCCCAACCGGTTCAGTGTTTCCATCGCGTAATGCAATTGGAAATCCTCGATCCCCTTGGCCTTTAACTGCTCGGCAGTCATCGAAAAGCGCGGATCGTCGGCGATATCCTCCTCAAGCTCTTTGGCGTCATCCTGCATTTCGTTGACCAGATGGCGCCGCAAGTCGGACTCGCGGATCGCAACGCGTTTCTTGTAATCAGGATCGGAAAGCTGGGGAACCTGGATATCGGGTTTGATTCCGCCCTCCTGAACCGAACGACCCGACGGCAGGTGATAGCGCGCAACCGTCAGGCGAAGCCCGGTATCGCGTGTAAGCGGCAAGACATTCTGGACCGAGCCCTTGCCAAAGCTGCGTTCGCCCATGACCAGACCGCGATGATGATCCTGCAGGGCGCCGGCAACGATCTCGGACGCTGAAGCAGATCCCGCATCGACCAGAACGATAATCGGCGCGCCGCCGGTTACGTCGCCCGGTATTGCCCGTTCTGCCCACCAGCGTTCGATAGCCTTTTTGTCGCGTCCGCGTTCGGAGACAATCTCGCCTTCCGATAAAAATGCATCGGACACTGCGACGGCTTCGTCAAGAATTCCGCCCGGGTTAGACCGCAGGTCAACGATATAGCCCAAGGGCTTACCGCCCATCGCCTTCTTGATGCTCGAAACCGCTGACACAACGTCAGCGCCGGTTTCTTCTGAAAATCCACTAATCGTGATGAGGCCAATACGGTCCTTGACCTCCCACTGCACCGGCTTCAGATCGATCACCGCGCGCGTTACCGACACATCGAATGGCGCATCGCGGCCCGGACGGACAATCGTCAACTTGATCGACGTGCCGGGCTCGCCGCGCATGGCCTCGACCGCTTCGTCCAGCGTGCCGCCGTAAATCAGCTTACCGTCAAGATGCGTGATATAATCGCCAGACTTGATCCCAGCCTTATCGGCAGGCGTATCCTTGGTAGGCGCGATAACCTTCACGGCTTCGTCCTCCAACGTCACTGACAGACCAAGTCCGCCATACTCGCCATCGATCTGTGTCTGGAGCGAGCTAAAATCCGACTTGTTCAAAAAGCCGCTATGCGGATCGAGGCTGGAGAGCATGCCCTGAATAGCACCCTCCATCAGTTGTTTGTCGTCAACCTTGTCGACGTAGCTTGACTTGACCTTTTTATAGACAGCCAGAAACTGTTCAAGTTCGCGTATCTGGTCGACCTGAGCTTGCGCCGCAGATTTTTGCTGCGCGCTTTGTGCAAGAAGCACGGTCGCGGGTACAGCAAGTGCCACGACGAGGGCGATAGTAGACGGCAACAGGCGATGTTTCATTTGGCAAATCCAGTTATTTCTTATCGATTCGTATATCGCGCATGAACCCATGGTGAAAGCGCGTTTACCACAAACGCCTCTGGCCGCTCGACAAGCGGAAACAGCGTATCACCCCAACAATGCAGCGATATCCATAACGCGGCCATTCTTGCGAAGTTCGACCCCGATTTCGGACTCTGTGTCACCCGTTGTGCCCAGCACAATACCCTGTGCCACCGATTGCCCTTTAGAAACTTGAACTGCGTCCAGATTGGTGATGAGCGTGTTCCAGCCTTGTCCATGCTCGATGATGATGATCTGACCGTAACTGCGGTAACGTCCGGCAAAACTCACTTTTCCGGCGGCCGGCGCAATCACGCGTGAGGAGGACGGCAGTGTCATGCGAATGCCACGTTCACGATAGCCCGTATTATTAAGCTCGTTAAATCCTGTTTCGACGACACCACGGGCCGGCAACACATAGGCCTTACTCTGCACAGTGCTACGCGGATTTGCCGATTGCCTGAGCAACGGCCCGTCGAGCGCCGCAAGCTCTGCCGCTTTTTCGCTGCTAAGCCGTTGGGTATCGATGCGGCCGACAATATCGCGGGCGCGTTCACCCTGCGCGATGGCCTGTTCGAATTCGATGGCGGCGCTGGCCGACAGTTCGCCGACCCTGCCGCGCGCATCGCCTTCAAGCCGGGCCAAGGCTGTTCGGCGGCTTTGAAGACGGCTGCGCGCATCGCCGAGCGATTTTAGCGCGACGAGTTCCTGTGATCGCAGCTCGCTTTGCACCGCGATTTGCTGGCGCAGAGCGCTGGTGCGGCGAATGATCTCCGGCTGAACTGTTGCCATCACTGCGCGCAACCGGATGTAATCACCGCGCTGTCCCGGCTGCGCGATCATCAGCACAGTCGGGCGTCCCGTCATTTGCTGAAGCGCCGCATTCAACCGAAGCATCGGTTCGCTTTCGCGGCCAAGTTGCGCGCGCTGCACCTGCTGGCGGCGACCGATGATGGCCATACGTGCATTCGCCGCTTCGATCTGGGCCTCTGCGGCGGCTATTTCTGCGGACAATACAGCGCGTTGCGCCACAAGCCGATCGGTCGCGGTTTGGGCATTGCGCGCTTCCTGACGTAATAATTCGCTTCGCCGTTCGGCGATGACCGCTTTGGCTTTTGCATTGCCCAGCGCGTCTTGCTGCGCGTCGAGCGTTGCTGACCCTTGTGCCATCAACGCCCCTGCCAGTCCGAAAGGGGCCAGTCCAAGGACCAGATATGTCAGAATAGGCCGCATAGCCCTATCCTTCACGATGATAGGGGTGATTGGCAATGATTGATGTTGCGCGGAACAATTGTTCGGCCAGCATCGCGCGGGCCATGAGATGCGGCCAAGTGGCTTTGCCGAATGCGATAAGCTTGTCGGCCCCTGCCCGCTCGGCATCGCCAAATCCGTCGGCTGCGCCAATCAGAAAGCGCGTTTCGCGAACCCCGTCGTCGCGCCATCGTTCCAGCAGTCGCGCCAGTTCGAGCGAACCGAGCTGTTCGCCTTTTTCGTCAAGGATGATGGTTTTGAACGGGGCATCCGAGGCAGGCAGCTCGCCGCCCCGGTCGGGCAATTCGCTATGCCTCGTCGGCCAGCTGATCCGCTTCAGATAGCGGTCGACCAGGTCCGCCTCAGGCGAACGTCCGATCTTGCCGCGCGCAATGATATGCAGGCGCATCGCCATCCGCGCCGTGCCGTGTGTCAGGCTTGCGCGACTTCAGGTGCGTCGCCGACTGCCCACATGCGTTCCAGATTGTAGAAGCTTCGCACTTCGGGGCGGAACAGGTGGACGATAACGTCCTCTGCATCGATCAGCACCCAGTCAGCCGAAGGCAGGCCCTCGATTCGCGCATGGCGGCCGGCTTTCTTGATCCGCTCGGCTAGCTTCTGCGCCATCGATGCCACTTGACGCGACGAGCGACCCGATGCCACGACCATATGGTCGGCGATGTTGCTTTTGCCTTCGAGCGGAATGGTAACCACTTCCTGCGCCTGATCATCGTCGAGTGACTGGAGGATGAGGGCATGGAGCGCGTCGGGGCTCAATGATGGTCCCTTGGCCTTAATGGCGGCGGGGACGGATGCGGTGTCGATCAAAATTGCTCCTTAAAGCACGGTTTTGCGGGTAACGCCGTCACGCGTTCCCTGTGTTGTGGTGCGTAGATACCAAGTTGGGTCGGCGCGACGAATCGCTGTTGCCGATCGCGGATCAGGACGAAAGCGCAAAAAGACAAGCGCTGGCGTACTCCACTCTGCCCAGTGATTTCGCTGGTCCTGACGCCGGACAAACCGTCTGAACCAGGCCATTGCGGGACCCGCAATCGCATTGCCATCATAGCCGGGTCTCGCGATAACTGCAATCGGCATCAATCGCGCTATGTCTCGCCACCGTTTCCAGTGGTGAAATTGCAACAGATTGTCCGCGCCCATGATCCAGATAAAGCGGGTTTTGGGGTATCGCGCGATGATTTTTCGCAATGTTTCGGCAGTGTATACGGTGCCCAGTTCGCGCTCAATCGCGGTGGCCTTAATCGGGCTGCGACGCGCCAGCATTTTGGCCGAAGCCAGCCGTGCAGCCAGCGGGGCCATGTCTTTCTTGGGTTTCAGCGGGTTGCCCGGCGACACCATCCACCAGAATTCGTCGAGGCCCAGCGCATCGATCGCAAAAAGACTGATCGCCCGATGCCCGCCATGGGCGGGGTTAAACGAGCCGCCGAGAAGGCCGATAGTTTTCAAGGCCGCGCTTGGCCCTGTCCGTGCACCAGCCATTTATAAGTCGTGAGCCCTTCCAGCGCCACCGGTCCCCTCGCATGCAATCTGCCGGTCGCAATACCGATCTCTGCTCCCAGCCCGAATTCACCGCCATCGGCATATTGAGTCGAGGCGTTGTGCATGACGATGGCGCTGTCGACCTCGGCAAGGAAACGCGCGGCGGCGGTGTCATCCTGTGTGATGATCGCATCAGTGTGGTGCGAGCCGTGGCGGGCGATATGCTCGATCGCTTCATCCAGCCCAGACACGACGCGCGCTGAAATAACCGAATCGAGATATTCGGTGTCCCAGTCATTCTCGTCTGCCGACACGGTGCGCGCGTCCAGTTCCATCAGCATGTCGTCGGCGCGGACTTCACAGCCCGCGTCGATCAACGCCGACACCAGGTCAGATGGCGCACTATAATCCTGATCGATCAGCAATGTCTCAGTCGCACCGCATATTCCGGTCCGTCGCATTTTGGCGTTAACGACAATTGCCCTGGCCATGACCGGATCTGCGTCCTTGTGGACATAAGTGTGGTTGATGCCGTCGAGATGCGCCAGCACGGGAACGCGCGCTTCGTCCTGCACGCGCGCGACCAGCGATTTGCCACCGCGCGGAATGATCATGTCAATCGCCCCTTGCGCGCGCAACATTGCACCAACCGCCGCACGGTCTTGAATCGGCACCAATTGGACGGCATCGGCCGGGAGCCCGGCGGCCACGAACCCTTCGACCATTGCAGCATGGATCACACGGTTGCTGTTCACAGCCTCGCTGCCGCCACGCAGGATCACGGCGTTGCCCGAACGCAGGCCAAGCGCGGCAGCATCTGCTGTTACGTTAGGACGGCTTTCATAGATAATGCCCAATACCCCGACCGGGACACGGACGCGTTCCATCACCAGGCCGTTGGGCTGGCGATGCGTATCGATAATCTCGCCGACCGGATCGGCCAGAACGGCCACTTGCTCAACAGCGGTCGCCATTGCCTCGATCCGCCCGGCATCCAGTCTCAACCGGTCAAGCATAGCGGGCGAAAGGCCATTTGCTGCGCCGGCGTCCATATCGATACCGTTGGCGGCTACGATGTCATGCGACTGACGCCGCAGTGCAGCGCCAGCGCGTTTAAGGGCGTCGGACTTTTGATCATCGCTCGCCCGCGCCATCACCCGAAACGCATTGCGTGCATTGCCCGCTATTTCCGCAATCAGATTTTCAGCATCATTCATGGGATGCTCGTAGAGAAACTGCGTAAAAAGGGGAAGTGGGCGACAATAAAAGCGGGGTTTAGCGTTCGGCAACAATCGAATCGCATACATAGCACTGATTTTATTATGTTTTATATTATTGTGATGATACAGAATGCGAGTTCGCGTCAGGATTTCCGCAAAGCGGATAACGTTTTCCACAACTCACCGCGCCCCTCGCCCGCCTCATCACGAGTCGCCCAAAACCGATTCGCAAGGTCTTTGTTCCTCTGCTAGGCGCGCCTTCATAAATAATAATGGGGTGGGTCGTGTCGCTACAGACCAGAATGACCGGTTGGAGAGACCGGATCGCTGGATGGTTTATTGACCGCGAGTTTTTTATGCGGGCCAATGGCCAAGTCCGGTTTTTGAAAATATCCGCGCAGATGCAACGTCGTGTTGCAGGTACGCTGGCGATTGTCGTGGGCATATGGCTGTTGGCCACGCTTGGGATGGCGGTCAACCAGATCAACGTGACGATCGAGCGCATGGCGCTCAGCGAGAAACAGGCAAAAATCGAGTCGGCAGAGGAACGCGTCGCCAATTATCGCGGTTCGATCGACGAGGTAACGGCCGATTTGCAGCGTCGTCAGAAGATGCTGGAGTCGTTGAGCGAACAATATCTGGATGAAGTCCCGGCCGCCGACGCTCCAGCCACCGAAACGGATCAGGCAGTCAAAAAGATTAGCGCAATGGTGCCGGAAGCTGCCGGGCTTGCCCAGATCGAAGCGCGCCAGATCTATTTCGCCGAATTCATGACCCGCGTTGCGCTTGCCCGCACGCTGAAGGCAGAGACCGCAATCCGCCGCTTTGGCCTGAACCCCGATGTTCTCGCCCGTCAAGCAACCAGCGCGCAGGGTGGTCCATTTCAGTCATTCTTCGGCAAGTCGGCAAAAGATGTGAGAGACCCGCGGTTCACCAGACTTGCGACTTCGCTTGGAAGAATGGATGCGATGGAACGCGCGCTCGCCGCCATTCCGACATCGATGCCCGCTGCCGTCATGCTTATGTCAAGCGGCTTTGGCTATCGCAGCGACCCTTTCACCGGTGGTGGCGCCATGCACGCAGGGCTTGATTTCAAAGGGCCGATTGGCACGCCGATCCTGGCTGCGGCTGAGGGCAAGGTGACCTTTGCCGGTTCGCAGGGCGGCTATGGCAACTGCATCGAGATTACCCATGCTAACGGATTGGTAACGCGTTACGCGCACTTGTCCGGCTTCAATGTTTCGCTTGGCCAGAGGGTATCGCGAGGTATACAGATTGCTCGGATGGGCAGTACGGGCCGGTCAACCGGGAGTCATCTGCATTTCGAGGTCCGCCTCAACGGGCAGGCTATCAACCCGCGAAAGTTTTTGGAGGCAAACCCTGATGTTCTCGAAGTCCAAGCCGTCGCGGGAACCCGTGCCGACAATTCCAGTAAGTTCGCAAAGAAGTAATAGTCGTATGAGCAATTCAGGTCACACATTTTCAATCATCGCCTCCGACGTCGAGATCGTCGGCAACGTCAACGCCCGCGTCGATTTGCATATCGATGGCAAGGTTCAGGGCGATGTAACCTGCGGCAGCATCGTCCAAGGCGAAGGCAGCGTCATTGCAGGCAAGGTGACGGCAGAGTCGGCCAAGCTGTCAGGCAAGGTCGAGGGCTCGATTGAAGCCAATGACCTTGTTATCGAAGCGAGTGCGCGAATCATTGGCGATGTCATTTATAACAATCTGACCATCGCGCCTGGCGGTCAGGTCGACGGCAAGTTCAAACACAAATCGTCCGGCGGTGCCCCAAGCATCGCGCGGACTACCGTCGACATCAGCAAAGTTGTGGATCCTTTGATCCTGGGGGTGGAATCCAAAGTCGCGTGATCCACTGACCCTGTTGCTCGTCAGTTCACTCTGTCGGTGGTAAAACAAGGCCGTCCTGCCGGGCGGTCTTTATTTTTGCCCTGCTTGTTCTTGCAGCAACAAAAACGGCCCGAACCTTTTGGGTCCGGGCCAGGAGTTGGATGTTCGCGGGAGGAACATCGGGAGGGGGCGGTGCGTTCCGGG
>JANOPT010000090.1:0-2580 GCA_031421975.1 Sphingomonadales bacterium
CTCGAGCGCGAAATCGCCAAGGTGGCGCGCAAGGCGCTCCGCCGTATATTGGAGGGCAAGGCGACGAGCATCGCGATTACGCCCGACAATCTTGCCGATTTCTCCGGCGTTCGCAAATATCGCCACGATATGGGCGAGGACGAAAACCAGATCGGCGCGGTGACTGGGCTCGCCTGGACTGAAGTCGGTGGCGAATTGCTGACGATCGAGGCCGTGACGGTTCCGGGCAAGGGCCAGATCCGCACCACCGGCAAGCTTGGCGAAGTCATGGGCGAATCGATTCAGGCCGCTTTGTCCTATGTCAAGGCGCGCGCGCCAAGCTATGGCATCAAGCCGAGCCTGTTTACGCGCAAAGATGTGCACATCCATTTGCCCGAAGGTGCGGTGCCCAAGGATGGCCCGTCTGCCGGCGTCGGGATGGTCACCTGCATTGTCTCTACACTGACGGGAATCGCCGTGCACCGCGACGTCGCGATGACCGGCGAAGTTACGCTACGCGGGCGGGTGTTGCCGATCGGCGGGCTGAAGGAGAAACTGCTGGCGGCGCTGCGCGGCGGCATCAAGACTGTGCTGATCCCGCAAGACAATGAGAAAGATCTTGCCGAAATCCCTGCCAACATCAAGGACGGCTTGGAAATCATCCCGGTCAGCCATGTCGATCAGGTGCTCGCAAGGGCGCTGGTATCGCCATTGATTGCGGTGGAATGGACCGAGGCGGACGAGCTCGCCGCCGCTTTGCCGCCCTCGATCGGCGGCGAAAGTGGTTCTTCTGCGACCCATTGAGGGCTCCGGTGGCAGGCGTTTCGACGACGGGAGTGCAATTGGGCGCGTTTTTCACAGAAAATGACGGTTTTATGCCGATATTTCCTTTGACAGCGCGCTCATTCTCCTCATTATCCCGCCACCGGCCTAAGCCGCGACTCATTTAATTCATAAATGTGTCTCAATAATATTCTTTTGAGAGGGGGGTTCCCAATATGAACAAGCAAGACCTCGTTGGCGCTGTCGCCGATGCAAGCGGTTTGACCAAGGCTGACGCTACCAAGGCCGTTGAAGCCACGTTCGATGCCATCACGGGCGCATTGAAATCGGGCGGCGAAGTTCGCCTCGTCGGTTTTGGTACTTTCGGTGTTGCCAAGCGCAAGGCATCGACTGGCCGCAACCCGCGTACCGGTGAGCCAATGACGATCAAGGCTTCGACTCAGCCAAAGTTCAAGGCTGGCAAGGCGCTCAAAGACGCCGTCAACTAAATCAATCATCCTGATGATAGGGAAAAGGGCGGGGCGAAAGCACCCGCCTTTTTCTTTGGTGCTCTGCCCGATGCCCAACAAAAACCGATGCCCAACAAAAAAGCGCCCGTAGGCGCTTTATGCAGGGATGCAGTGAAGCACCATTACGCCGCGATACGAAATTCCGCATCGGCCGCAATCTTGCGCGGGAAAGAAATGATTTCAGCCGATCTGCGCCCTTTGACCTCGCCAAAGAAGATCCGGCGATCGGTCTGGACTGCGGGGGCAAATTCCATGTCGATGACCTCGATTATGCGCGGCATGGCATGACCGACCGTCAGCATGATCGTGGCAATCGATGCCGCAAAGGCGATTGCAAAAAGCAGGGAAGCGATAAGGGTCATGGCATTGGTCCTTTCCTGCCCTCGAAAACTCAATAAACCGAGGACTTGCTGGCTTGAAGGTAAACAACTTACCTATGTTGTTCACTATATGTTCTAGTCTGTCAAGTAGGATTATCGACTGCCCCTGTCGTCGATATACCTGTGAATGACCTGTGGATAACTATCGTCAGCGAGAAATGTTCAATCGGCGTCCCGCTGGCCGCGTCGCTCCGCGAACCATTGCTGCAACATCTGCTGGGTGCATCCGGTAAAGCCGTTACTGCCGTTGACCGAACAACTATTGGGCAAATTCGCCCGAGCATAACCATCAAGGCTCTCCACGGCCGATGTCCAGGATTTGCCGCCCGACACTGTGGCATCTGGCTCCGTTCGCAAATCCTTTGGAATTCGGTACCGGTCGCCTTCGGGAGCAGGCGCACATACCACGATCTCGTCGGCTACAGCCGCCGGGCATTCATCATCGCCAAAGGTTACAAGGAACGACACACGTTCGGGTGCAGACGCCTGTTGCGCTTGCCCCAGCGTGTCGCCGGCGGCGTGGCCCGACGCCGCACCCAGCGACACTAAAATTGATAAAGCGGCAGTTTTCAACATTTGTTTTTTGTAAACCTGATGCCCGGGGGGTATCGACAACATACGGGTACGCTATCCGCGATAGACTGAATGCGCCGTTAATGCCTGGCTGAGCTTAGTCTGCGTGTTTCCGTCCCTTTCAGCTTGACGAATCCGCGACCAGCCTCTAACCGCGCGCTCATTCCACATGGGAAACGCACATACCGGTGCGGATCGTGAACCTTTCAGGCATGCGTGACGTTCTTGTTTCCCAGAGGCTCAACCGGAAGGAGAAGTACCATGGCGGCACCTGTCGTTACCATGCAGCAATTGCTTGAAGCTGGGGCCCATTTCGGCCACCAAACCCACCGTTGGAACCCGCGTATGAAGCCGTA
>JANOPT010000091.1:0-14042 GCA_031421975.1 Sphingomonadales bacterium
AAGGCCGACACTTCGCCGAATTCACGGGCGATGCTGATGCACATGTTTTTTGGCGCGGTCGAGGCCATCGGGGCGCGGCATACGGTGCCTTCGCACTTTACGAAAACGCTACGCAGCAATTCTTTGCTAGATGCCGCTGGCTGCGCCAGTTCGACTTGGTAATAAGGGCCTTTGCCGGTGGCGGCGTCAGCTTGACCGGCAACGCCGAACAGCAAAGTACCGCTGAGAAGTGCGGCAGCGGCCAGAGTGCCAAGACGGGCGGATACATGGGAGAGGGTCATAACACATTCCTTTTTAGCTTAGCTAAATGTCCAAAACGCCAGCTTCGAAGTTTCCGAATGTCCCGCGTCATGCGCTACTGGAAAATCAGTTGCGAATCACTACTTATTATATTAAGTTTCTAGTTGCAACTTAAAACTGAATTCCAGTTGCATTTTTTTGAACGGGCGCTCACGCTGCTGATAGAGGATCGATTATGGGCTTAAGAGAACCCTTGCAGGACATTGCGGCATGCGGCCTGCCAACCGCGTTGGAGGCGATGGGCGAGCGCTGGTCTTTCATGATCTTGCGCGCGGCGTTCAACCGCGTGCGGCATTTCGAGGAATTTCTCTCTGAAATCGGCATTGCGCGTAACATCCTTGCCAACCGCTTAAGCCGCCTGACCGAAAGCGGGATATTGCAGCGTACCCCCTGCCCCGACGACCGCCGCAAGGTCGAGTATCGCCTGACCGAAAAGGGACTCGACCTGCTCCCCTCGATGATCGCGTTGCGCCAGTGGGGCGAAAAATGGGGCACCGGCACGCCGTCGAACCCGGTGCTGGTCGACGATCAGGACAAGCAGCCGATCCTGCCCGTTACGCTTCGCAGCCACGACGACCGCGTAATCGACCACAATGACCTGTGCTGGATGAACTCGGTCGATATCAAACCGCTGCACGCGAGCGACGATGGCGACGCCGCCGCTTATGAACGCGATGGCCGCGTCCGGAAATTGAGCGCCATCTGACGGACATCGAGTCGCACTATTGACACTCGATAAAGCAACCTTGAAATTTTGTGGCGAATCTGTTACATTCGTTTTCGACAGACCGAATATGGTCACCGTTTGTGGTAGCTATGGGGCAGGCAAACGCTCTTAGTACAAGGGACGAGCTGAATAGTTTAATGGGTGACGTTACGTTGCCGACAACGCCAAATTCTCCCGATAATAATCAGAAAGGTCGTAATATGACGTCGAACGCGGCGATATTTGATGTAGGCGATTATGTGGTTTATCCCAAGCATGGGGTTGGCCGCGTTATCGAACTGCAGGATTCCGAAATTGCAGGCATGCAGCTCCAGCTTTACGTGCTGCGCTTTGAAAAGGAAAAAATGACCCTTCGCGTGCCTTTTAACAAGGCCGAAGGGGTCGGCATGCGAAAGCTCTCCAGCGACAAGACGCTGAAGGAAGCAATGCATACGCTGACCGGTAAGCCGCGCGTCAAACGCACGATGTGGTCGCGCCGCGCGCAGGAATATGAAGCGAAGATCAACTCGGGCGACCTGGTGTCGATCGCCGAAGTGACACGCGACCTGTTCCGCCCCGACGATCAGCCCGAGCAAAGCTATTCCGAACGGCAGATCTTCGAAGCCGCATCGAGCCGCCTCGCGCGCGAGCTGGCTGCGATGGAAAAGACCGACGAGAAAGCCGCTTTGGCGAAGATTCTCGTGATCCTGAACGAAGCAGCGCCGCAATATTACGAAAAGGCCGAATAACAAGTTTCCTTACCGGAAAATCTGAAGGGCGCCGGTTACGGCGCCCTTTTTTTGCCCCGATACCGTCAAAGGCCCAGCCTGACAGTGCTCGCGCCTAACGCTAACTGAGTTGGTATGAAGAAGGTAATTGTCTGGTACGATGGGTCATGCCCCCTTTGCATCCGCGAAATTGCGTTGATGCGTCGGCTCGACTGGCGGGGTAATATCGAATTTCACGACGTCGCGCATCCTGATGCGGTTTGCCCGATGGACCGGCAGGAGTTGCTGGCGCGATTTCATGCCAGCGAAGATGGCGTGATGTTGTCGGGCGCGGCGGCCTTTGCCGCGATGTGGCGCGCCATTCCGTTGCTAATGCCGCTGGGTTGGGCGGCGCAAAACTCCATCATTCTTGCGTTGCTTGAGCGACTATATATCCGGTTTCTCGTCCTTCGCCCACGGCTCCAGCGCGCATTGCGGCCGCGATGAACAGTCTTAATTTCCCCCCAACGCGCGGCGACGCGCTGTCACGCCTTTCGCAGTTCGTTCCGCACGCAGGCAGCGCCTATGCCTTGGGCCGGAACACTGATCCAGGTCCTGAATCCCGAGGCGCCGTTTCGAAATTGTCGCCCTATGTTCGCCATCGTTTGATAAGCGAGCAGGAAATTGTCGCTGCGGTACTGAGTCAGCATAGCCTTCAATCCGCCGAGAAATATGTGCAGGAAGTGCTGTGGCGCACCTATTGGAAAGGCTGGCTTGAAATGCGGCCATCGGTGTGGACGCGCTTTATCGAGGAGCGCGACAGGCAGCGCGAGATGTTTCCGAACGCCCGCGCGATTGCCAGCGCAGAGGCAGGCCTGACCGGTATCGAAGGCTTTGACGATTGGGCACGCGAACTGGTCGAAACCGGATATCTGCATAATCACGCGCGGATGTGGTTTGCCTCGATCTGGATTTTTACGTTGCGCCTGCCTTGGGCATTGGGTGCCGATTTTTTCATGCGCCACCTGATCGATGCAGATGCCGCCAGCAACACTTTGTCATGGCGCTGGGTTGCCGGGTTGCAGACCGTCGGCAAGACGTATCTTGCAACGACTGAAAATATCGCCCGCTACACCAACGGTCGGTTCGCCCCGAAAGGGTTGGCACACGAGGCGTTCGTCATTCACGAAGCGCCGCTTCCAGCTGTGCAACCATTGCCCGAATTGCCGCTGTGCGACACGAAAAATTCCGGCCTGTTGCTGGTCACGTCTGAGGACCTGAGCCCTGAGTCATGGCTATCTGCCCATCTGACAGTGGTGTCGACCGTAATCGCGATAGATAGCGACAGCGAACGGGGATCGCCAGCAACCAAATTCGCATCCGGAGCGATTGCCGACACCCAGGCCCGGGCGTCGGCACATTTTGGTTTTCCAGCTCAGCGGCTGGAAGAGTTCAGCCCAGATGTGCTGATCCGTGCGGCGCAGGCAGCCAATGTCAGGCAGATCATAACGGCGTATGGGCCGACAGGACCGATAGCAGACCAATTGGCGTATTTGACCAGAATTTTGGCGCAAGAGGGCATCGCGGTATACCAGATTCGCCGTGACTGGGACTCACGCTTCTGGCCCCATGCGAAAAAAGGCTTTTTCCCGTTCAAGGAATCGATACCCGATGTTCTGGGAGACATGTGTATATTATGATAGCGCTGCGCTGGCCCGCGTTCAGCGACATTCTTTTATGTTGCAGGCTTCCATCGATGGTGTATTATATCTACAATACACATAGGAGGCACCCCCATGACATTATCCCCATTGCATCTTCTCCCGCTCGCCGCGCTGGCGGTTTCGGCGTGTAGCTTTGACGTCAATGCCGAGGACAAGCGGCTTACTTCGGACGGCAAGGCGATCACCACGTCTGCTGCGACCACGGGTTCGTTTACCAAGATTGAGGCGGTCGGGCCGGATAATATTGTCTTTGTCACTGGTGATGCCTTCTCGATCAAGGCGCAGGGCGACGCGGATGCCATAACCAAGCTGCGTTATGCGATGGACAATGGCACCATCATCATTGGCCGCGAGAAAGGCCAGTGGTGGGGCAAGGACAACGAAAGCGTGACCGTTACCGTGACCGCGCCGACGCTGACCGCCGCGTCGCTTGCAGGGTCTGGCGACTTTAGCGCTGACAAGATGGCGGGTGACAAAGTGTCGGTCGAACTTGCAGGATCAGGCGATGCCAAAGTCGGCGACGTAACAGCAAAAAGCTTCGAAAGCGAAATCGCCGGGTCGGGCAGTGTGACCGTGGCTGGCAAGGTCGAGCGTGCGGAATACGAAGTCGCAGGCTCAGGCAATGTGGATGCCGTTGGGCTTGCCAGCGTCGATGCAGAGGTGTCGATTGCGGGATCGGGCGATGTGAAGCTGACCGCCACTGGCAAAGTCGATGCCGACATTGCGGGCAGCGGAAATGTCAGCGTGACGGGCGGTGCCAAATGTTCGTCATCGAGCATGGGTTCCGGAACGGTGAATTGCTCCTGAATTGCCGGCGCAGCCTGTGACCAACTGGTGGGACCGAACGGTCGTACCGCACCTGATTGGCTGTGCATGCCGCCAGCCTGCAGTGATGCGGACGCGGGCGAAAATCGTACCGCTCGCTTCGGGTGATGTGCTTGAGCTGGGCTGCGGCGGGGCAGCCAATCTGGCTTATTATGACTGGTATCGCGTCAAAAGCCTGTTGGGCATCGACCCGTCGCCGGCCCTGCTCGACCGCGCTCGTGTTGAATTAGCCGAGGCGGGCCGCAACGGCTATTTCATCGATGGCGTCGCCGAAGCGTTGCCGTTTGCCAGTGGCAGTTTCGACACCGTCGTTACCACCTTTACATTATGTTCGGTGCAGGACCCCGTTGCCGCGCTGACCGAGGCACGGCGTGTTCTTCGGCCCGGAGGAAGGCTACTGTTTGTTGAGCATGGCCTGGCCCCAGACCCTTCCCCGGCACGCTGGCAAGGCCGCATCGAGCCGTATTGGAAACACATTGCAGGCGGTTGCCATTTGACGCGGCCGGTAACGCACGCCATATCCGCCGCAGGATTTGCATGCGATGCGCCGCAGGGCCATTATATGAAAAGGACACCGAAATGGCTGGGCTGGGTCGAATTTGGCGAGGCACGATTGGTGTCGTAACACTCGGTGTGGCCGCAGGTTCGGTGTTGGCTCAGGCTAACCGACCAATAGAGCGCAAGCTGCTGGTTGCCAGTTTTGAAAATATCCAGGTCATTGGTGACATTACCGTCACCGTGCAAACCGGCAAATCGCCCTCGGCAATTGCAAGCGGCGACAAACGGATGCTCGAATCGCTAAAGCTCGAACGGGTTGGCACAACGTTGCGGGTCAGGCTTCAGGACATTGTAAACAACAATCAGGGCGTGCCGATTACTGCCCCGCTGCGCGTCGTGCTGACCACGCAAGAGATCAGGGATATGTCGTTGAGCGGCAACGGGATGCTGACGGTATCGGCCGTCAAGCAGCAGGGTCTGGCCCGGATGCTGGTTGCGGGAAATGGTTCAATCACCGTCGGCGCGCTGAATGCTGACCAGTTCACCGCGACCATCAATGGCAATGGCAAGATCGACCTTGGCGGCGGCGCCGTACGCGATGCGCGGGTGACGATTGACGGATCGGGCGGGTTCGACGGAGCAAAAGCGCAGATGCGGCAATTGCGGCTTGAGCATATCGGCAACGCCGTTTCGACGGCAACGGTCGAGGGCGCGACCGACATTTATAATCGCGGATCGGGCAATATCACGATCGGCGGTAACGGCAGCTGCTTTATCAAGGAGGCGGGTCAAGCCGCAATCAACTGCGCCAAGATCGATAAGGGAGGGGACCGATGATCGTGCGTCGTCCGAAATTTGGCTTCATTCTGTGCCTCGCATTGCTCGCTGCCTGCACGGTGCCGGCCAATGGCGGCAGCAAAAGTGCAGCCTGTATCCCGGGCGAAACGCAAGCGCCTTCCCCCGCCGGATTGCAGCAGGTAACGTTATGCCTCACCAGCGGCGCAACGACACGCGCCTTTACCGTCGAGATTGCCGGTAGCTCGATGGAACAGGCCAAAGGCATGATGTTCCGCACCGGGCTTGCCGATAACATGGGCATGATCTTTCCTTTTCCGCAGCCAAAGCCTGCAAGCTTCTGGATGAAGAACACGGTCATTCCGCTGGATATCATTTTCATACGCCCCAACGGCACGATCGAGAGCATCGCACAGAACACCGTGCCCTATTCAACCGATCCCGTGGAGGCTGGCGAGCTGGTTACTGCAGTGCTGGAGCTTCGCGGCGGATTGACGGCTGAACTGGGAATAAACGCGGGCGACATTGTCGAATGGCGACCCCCCGTGAAGCCGAAATAGTGACGCCGAAATAGGGATTGCGCGGCGCGGCGCTTGCCCCTAATCGCTCAAGCCATGGGAATCCTCGGAAAAATCTTCACCTGGTGGGATGGTGCCACCATCGGTACGGCGCTGTATAGCTGGCGCAAGGGTAAGGCATTCGGTCAGGATACCGACGGCAACCGCTATTTTCAAACGGCCGATGGCAAGCGCCGGTGGGTCATTTACAACGGCGCGAACGACGCCAGCCGCGTGTCCCCTGACTGGCATGGCTGGCTGCATCACACGCATGACGGCAATCCAGAAGATTACCTGCCCCCCGTGCGCGGGTTCGAGGCTCCGGCAATTGCCAACCTTACCGGGACGAATGGCGCATATCGGCCGGCGGGTGCGATCGAGCGGGGCGGACGACGGGCGCGGGCGACCGGCGATTACGAGGCATGGAGTCCCGACGCATCATGATGGTTCGCCACATATCGCTGCTCATCCCGGTATTGGCAGTGCTGGCCGCATGTGGTTCATCCAACAATGAACAAGCCGCGCTGGCCCCGCAAAAGTCGGGCAAGGCGCAGGCAACGAAAGACAAGATACTGGTCGCCGATGGCGAGGTCATCGGGACACCGATGGCAGACCGGATCGCGGTGCTTGGTTTGCTGAACAAACGCAATGGCCAGACCCGTGACATCGAACTGAAACCGGGCGAGGCGATCCGTTTCGGCAAGGTGGTCGTCCGCTTGCGCGCGTGCGAAAAGACCGCGCCTTGGGAAACCTATCCGGACGAAGGGGCTTTTGTTCAGCTGATCGTCAACGAACGCCCACCCGGCACGACCGAGGCCGAGCGCTGGCGGAGCGCGTTTTCGGGATGGCTGTTCAAGGAAAATCCTGCGGCGAATGTTGTCGAACATCCGATTTACGATGTCTGGGTCAAAACCTGCAAAATGACCTTCCCCGGCGAGGAAGAGGTTGCCGACGACAAGGCGGGGGATGATGCCCCTGCTGCTAAAACGCCGTCCAAGGCACCCCAGTCCCCTGCTCCTGCCGCTCCGGCATCCGACGAGGGCGAGGAAGAGGCGACGACCGAGGCTTGATAGGCTTTGCCCAGCGCCGCCTCCAGCCGGACGAGATAATCGCCCTGCGTGATTTCTATGGCGCCAAGGCTGGCCAGATGATCGGTCATGAACTGGCAGTCGAGCAGTTCGAACCCGCCGATCTTCATTCGCGCGACCAGCCAAGCCAACGCGACTTTCGACGCGTCGGTCGCCCGCGAAAACATGCTCTCGCCAAAAAAGGCGCGACCCATTGCCATACCGTAAAGGCCGCCGACCAGTTCGCCGTCCAGCCAGCATTCGACGCTATGCGCGTGACCGATATGATGAAGATCGTTAAAGGCGCGTTCGATATCGGGATTGATCCAGGTGTCGCGCCGGTCGTCGCGCGATTCGGCGCACATCGCAATAACACGGTCAAACACTGTATCGGCGGTCACCACAAAGCGATCCTGACGAATGGTTTTGGCCAAAGATTTGGACAGGCTGAATCCATCGATGGGCAAAATGGCGCGATCTTCGGGCTCGATCCAGAAGGTTTCGGGGTCGTCGCGCGCGTCGGACATCGGAAAAATGCCGTTCGCATAGGCACGTATCAGTAGGTCCAGATCGATAGGCATGGGTTCATCCTATCTCGAATTGCGCCCGTGCATGCAATGGATTATAGCCGCTGTGCTTACCCCGGCAGTGACGGGTCCGTTGGACCAGCGCCGCCGGGGATTATTATTTCAGGAAAAGTCAGGGACCGAATATGACGCGCCGCCGCAAAATCTATGAAGGCAAAGCCAAGATCCTTTATGAAGGTCCCGAACCAGGCACGTTGATCCAGTATTTCAAGGACGATGCGACTGCATTCAATGCCCAGAAAAAGGGTACAATTTCCGGTAAGGGCGTAATCAACAACCGGATTTCGGAACATGTCTTTACGCGATTGTCGCATATCGGCATCCCCACGCATTTCATCCGTCGCCTCAACATGCGCGAACAGCTGATCCGGCAAGTCGAAATCGTCCCGATCGAAGTGATCGTTCGCAATGTTGCTGCCGGGACGCTGTCGAAGCGGCTTGGAATCGAGGAAGGCACACCTCTGCCGCACACCTTGCTGGAATATTGCTATAAGGATGACGCGTTGGGCGATCCATTGATTGCCGAGGAGCATATCGCCTGCTTTGGCTGGGCCAGTCAGGAAGAAATGCAGGACATTTCTTCAATGGCGATCCGGATCAACGATTTCATGTGCGGCATGTTTGCCGCGATCGGCATCCGCCTGGTGGACTTCAAGCTGGAATTTGGCCGACTGTTCGACGGCGATTTCAGTCGCATAATTCTTGCCGACGAAATCAGCCCCGATGGCTGTCGTCTATGGGATATCGAAACCGGTGAAAAGCTGGACAAGGACCGTTTCCGCCGCGACCTTGGCGGTGAAGCAGAAGCCTATCAGGAAGTCGCCCGCCGATTGGGTCTGATGCCAGACGAAAATGAAGGCGCTGTCCTCGATATGGTCAGCCACCGACTACGCAAGGGCAAATAAGACGACGTGGCTGCGGGCAGGTTTTTCGGCAGCTGGGTCGCGGCGCTCGTGGCGCTTGCCAGCCCGGCCCTGGGCGCGCGCGATCAAGCTCCTGCGGGGGCCGAGCGGACGGCACCATGGAACGCAGAAACCTCGGATCTCGAGCCTGACGCCAGCATAATCTACGGCAAGCTTCCCAACGGGCTGCGTTATGCGATTCGTCCCAACCACCGCCCGCAAAATCAGGTCATTGTCCGCATGGCGATCGACTTTGGTTCAGCGGTCGAGGCCGACGACGAACAGGGCTTGGCGCATTTTATCGAGCATATGGCGTTCAACGGATCGACCAACGTACCCGAAGGTGAAATGGTCAAAATGCTGGAGCGGCTTGGGCTGTCCTTCGGTGCCGATACCAACGCATCGACTGGCTATACGCAAACTCAATACAAGCTCGATTTGCCCAGAGCCGAACCGGCACTTGTCGAACGCGCGTTATTCCTGATGCGCCAAACCGCAAGCGAACTGGTTTTCAATCCACAGGCGGTCGACCGGGAGCGCGGCGTTGTCATCGCCGAAATGCGCGAACGGGAAAATTACGGAACGCAAAGCGCGCGGGTTGCCAATACGCTGTTTTACCCCGACACATATTTTTCGACCCGCTATCCGATTGGCAAGCTGGCCGTCCTGCAAACCGCGCCAGCCGAGCGGATGAAAACGCTGTATCAAAAATATTACCGCCCCGACCGCAGTATGATCATTGTCGTCGGTCCCGTCGACCCCGTTCAAATCGAACAACTTATCGTTGCCAGATTTTCCGGCTGGAAAAGCGACGCGCCTGAGCTGGGCGACATTGATGCATGCACCATCGATACCAGTCGCCGCCTGATATCAGGCAGCTTTACGCATCCCGAAATTGCTGAAGCCATCGGCGTCCAGCAAATCCTGCTGGATTCAGCCCGACCCGATACCGTCGATCGCGCGATGATCGAATTGAAAATGCAGATTGCATCGTCAATCGTCACGCAACGGATGAGCCGGCAGTCACGTGAGGGCGATGTACCATTTCTTGGGGGCGGACTGACGTTCGATATCGGCTTTTGCGACCGATATGCGCGGATCGGGTTCAATGCATCGGGCAAAGATGGCAGCTGGGGCGAGTTGATGCCCTTTGCCGAACAGATTGTCAGGCAGGCGGTAGAATATGGTTTCAGCCAAGCCGAAATTGCCGAGCAAGTCCGGCGCTTTGATTCTGCTTATCAGAATGCGGCCAAAGGCGAGGCAACCAAGACCAGCGTTGCATTTGCCAATGACTTGGTCACCCTGGACGACGATGTCCTGAATTCCGCTGCTTATCGTCATCGATTATGGCTGCAATTGCGGCCGTTCATGTCGAAGCCTGCCATCGACGCCGAATTCGCAAAATGGTTCGGTCAGCTTGACTCGCCAATGGTTTTCCTCACGACGAAGCAAAGCGAGGGCGTTGACGCGACGCAGCCTGCCGATGCCTATGTTGCAAGCAAATCGCTGAAGGTAACGCCGCCGTCGGCGCGCGATCAAACCGCATTTGCCTATACCGATTTCGGTCCCGCCGGAACGGTGGTCGAAGATAAAAAGATCGATGATCTGGATATTCGCACGATCCGGTTTGCCAACGGCGTTTTGCTTAATCTTAAAAAGACCGATTTTGAGGATAACCGGATACGGTATTCGCTTCGTATCGATGGCGGCGAATTGCATTTCGGCAAAGACAATGCGCCGCTCGCACGGTTGATGGCTGGCGCTTATGTCTCCGGCGGGCTTGAGGCCCATGACATCGATGACTTGCGCTCGCTGCTTGCCGGAACGACTGTGTCAGCCTCTTTTGTCGTGGCCGATGAATATTTCGGTAGTTATGGCGCGGTTGCGCCGGAAGATCTGGAACGGCAGCTTCAGGTCATGGCAGCCTACACCCAATATCCGGGATATAGCGAAAATGCGCTTAAACTATTCAGACGTCCGTTGCCGGAGGCCTATGCGCGCCTAGATGCCACTCCCGGAGCAGCCATCGGCATCGCGTCGACGAAGATCATGACCGACCATGATCCGCGTTTCGCGCTGCTGCCACTGGAAACGATCCAGGCCGTCGATTTTATCATGCTGAAAAATGCGCTTGGCGATGCTCTCAGCCATAACCGTCTGGAAATAGCGCTGGTCGGCGATATCGACGAGGATGCCGCAATTGCCGGTGTGGCCCGAACCTTTGGTGCTTTGTCCGACCGCATGACGGTGGGTAAATCCTATGCGGAGGAACGCAAAACGCGCTGGAGTGACGCTGCCGGTCGTTTTGACATTGCCCATCGCGGCGAGCCTGATCAGTTGAGCTGGCGGCGGGTGTGGACGACGACGGACGATCGCGACCAAAAAACCGCGCAGTCCTTGGACCTCGTCGCTCGGATCGTGACCCTCCGATTGACCGACGAGCTGCGTGAAAAGCTTGGCGCGACCTATGGCGGCGGCGGCAGTTCCAACATGTCCAGCGTGTATCCCGGCCGGGGCACATTTTCGATTGCGACCACGGGCGATCCCAAAGATGTAGACGTGATCGAACGTGCCGTTGACGGGATCGTCACCGAATTGCTTGCCGCACCAGCGGATCCCGATATTTTCGAGCGTGCCCGCAAGCCAGTGCTGGAAAGCTATGCCGACTGGAGAAAGCGGAACGACACGTGGATCGGGGTGGCGTCGGTAGCGCAGACCGATGCCGCGCGGGTAGACCGGTTCCGCAATAGCGAGAGGCTGTTCAAATCCATCACGGCGCAGGATGTCTGGCGCGCCGCAAAAATGTGGTTGGGTAAACCGGCGCAGTTTACGTTCAGGGCACTGCCTGACGAGATGATTGCCGCGCAGCCCGTTGATCCGGTAACAGTGACGCCGCGCTAACGTTTAGCCTTTGGTCTTGTACCCACAGACAATGCCCAGAATGAATGCCAGAAACAGCCCAAGCTGCACTTCGTCATTCGGCATTCCGCCCCAGCCAAACAGTTCATGGCCAAAGGCATAGAGCCCGATAAACATTGCAGTAGCCAATCCAACCATAGGTCCCTCCGATCGGCGCGATTGCCGCCACGAACCAACTGTGGTGAATGGACATAAACCGATCACCCTCAAGGCCGAATTGCCGAACAGGGTTAATTTTCCGTTGCTGGACACCTCGCCACTTGCTTCCATTTTCACGGCTTCTATAGGAGGCGCAATAGCCAGCAGGATGTATCCAAAATGAAAACCCGCGTCTTTGTAACTCTCAAAAACGGCGTTCTCGATCCGCAGGGGAAGGCTATCCATCACGCGCTCGAAGGGTTGGGCTTTTCCGGGGTGAATGATGTGCGCGCCGGGCGGTTAATCGAAATCGATCACGAACCGGGCGTTTCCAAAGCCGACCTGGAGGCAATGTGCAGCAAGCTGCTGGCCAATATGGTGATCGAGAATTTCGAGATCGAGCAAGCGTGATGCGTGCGGCGGTTATCCAGTTTCCAGGGTCGAATTGCGATCGAGATATGGCCGTCGCCATTCGCGATGTGACTGGGGCGCAAACCAGCCTGGTGTGGCATCGCGAAAGCGAATTGCCCCAAGGGCTTGACCTGATCGCAGTCCCGGGCGGGTTCTCTTACGGGGACTATCTGCGCTCCGGCGCAATGGCCGCCCGGTCGCCGGTAATGCAGGCGGTGGTTGAAGCCGCTGGACGGGGCGTTCCTGTTCTGGGCGTTTGTAACGGTTTTCAGATACTTACCGAGGCGGGGCTTTTGCCGGGCGCTCTCATGCGTAACTCAGGCATCCGGTTCGTGTGCCGCGCGGTCAGGCTGACGGTGGAAAACAGCCAGTCGATATTTACCAGCCATTATAATGCAGGCGAAGAAATCAGTGTGCCCGTCGCGCATCATGACGGCAATTACTTTGCCGATGACGCAACGCTTGACCGGCTTGAAGGCGAGGGTCGCGTGGCGTTTCGCTACGCGGAAAACGTGAACGGGTCGTCCCGCAACATAGCAGGGCTGCTGAATGACGCGGGAAATGTACTGGGAATGATGCCTCACCCCGAACGGATGATCGAAGATATGCAGGGCGGCTCAGATGGCCGTCGGCTGTTTGAAGGGCTGATCCGCGAAATCGCCTGAATCGTCTGTGTCGTCAGCCAGCGACGTTGGCGCGACCGCGCGCGGCGGAAACAAAAAACGCCCGAGCAGCACAAACACCGTAGGCCACAGCATCGTATTGTAGAGATCGTGCACGCTGGCATCGATGCTCGCCTCGCCCGGGGCCAGGCCTTTCAGATCGGCAAATTCATTGAACAGCTCTGCTGCCAGGACAATCAGCCAGCACCAGATACTGTCCGGCCGTCGGCGCAGGATGATTGCCGACAGCAACAGGATCAGGATCGAACCATGGACGTGCATCGCATCATGGGTCAGTCCGACAAATTCGACCAGACGCGTTTTGTAACCGATCCACTGTTCGGCCAGTTGCTGCAATCGTTCCTGCATTGAGTCCTAAACTTTGGTTTTGAAGGGGGAAAAATTGGTCCCCTCGTCGAAAATATCGACGCCTTCCTTACGCTTCAGCCATCCGACAACCCCATATGTGACAGGCGTCAGCACGATTTCCCAGCCCACTTTCAGTAGCCAGTTGGTGATCATAACAGTGATGACCTGCTCTTTGCTCCACACCCCCCAAAAAGCGAGTGGGTAGAAAATCAGGCTGTCCACGCCTTGACCGACAATCGTCGATCCAATCGTTCGCGACCAAAGATGAGCGCCGCCAGTCCAGATTTTCATCCGCGCCATGACGTAGCTATTGACGAATTCCCCGGCCCAGAAAGCGGTGATCGACGCGATGACGATACGCCACACTTGGCCGAAAACACTCTCATACGCGGCCTGACCCTCCCACCCCTGGGCAGGCGGAAGCGAGACGACGACCCAACTCATGAACGCCATGAAGATCAGGCCTGCAAAGCCGGCCCAGATCACGCGGCGTGCACGCGCATATCCGTAAACCTCCGTCAGCACGTCGCCGATAACGTAACCCAGCGGAAAGAACAGGATGCCGGCGCCGAAAACCCATTGCTCACTGCCGATGGTCACCGCGGCCGGCTTTGCTGCGCCGATGATATTCGACAGCAACAGGATCGCGACGAACGCGGCCATGACAAAGTCGTAATAGCGAAACTGCCGTCCGCTGACGGCGCTTGCGCTTTCGGTTACAATCGGAGCATCATGCATCTGCAAATGCATAACGACCTTTGCTATCGCACGCAAAGCCGTTATTGCGCCTGACGGTGCGCGCCCTTAGCTCAGCTGGATAGAGCGCGAGACTTCTAATCTTGAGGCCACAGGTTCGACTCCTGTAGGGCGCGCCA
>JANOPT010000092.1:0-1792 GCA_031421975.1 Sphingomonadales bacterium
CTCCGGCCTCAATCCGGAGCGCATTGCTGCTGCCGCCATCAACAACGGGATTTCGCGCTTTGCGATCACCAAAGCGGCACAATATGCCAAAGATCGCTCAGTATGGAAATCGCCGATCGGCGCGCATCAGGGCATCGCGCACCCACTGTCCGAATGTTACATTAATGTGCAGGCCGCCCGCTTGCTGAACGCCCGCGCAGCGCAGTTGTGCGACTTAGGCGAGGATGCAGCGGAGACCGCAAACATGGCCAAGTTCGCGGCGGCCGAAGCGTCGCTCAAGGCGCTCGATCAGGCAATTCAGGTGCATGGCGGCAATGGGTTGTCAAACGAATATGGGTTGTCGGACTTGTGGTTCATCGCGCGGCTGCACAAGACCGCGCCGGTCAGCCGCGAGATGATCCTGAACTTTGTTTCGACACATAGTCTGGGGTTACCCAAAAGCTATTAGGGCAATTGATATGACGTCGACGCCGCTCGAGAGGCTCATCCATTTTGCGCAAGCTACGCCCGAGGCCCCGGCGTTGACGTTCGATAGCGTTACGCTCAGCTTTAGTGATCTCGACGCGCGGAGCGGCAGGATCGCCAGCGCCATGCTGGCTATCGGAATCAAGGCTGGTGATCGAGTTGCCATCATTGCTCGCAATTTGCCCGCCCATTTCGAGCTTTATTTCGGCTGCGCCAAAGCGGGCGCCATCATGCTACCGCTCAACTGGCGGCTTTCGTCGTTTGAAATTCAGGCGATCATTTCGGATGCCGAGCCGTCGCTGATCCTTGTTGCCGCAGAGTTTCGGGGACTTCTTTCGCCGCAGCTGCAAACGCCACAGATCGATCTGGATGGCGGCGTTGCTGCATGGCGTGACGCCGCAGATTTGCCAGCGCTGGAACATGACGTTGATCGCAATGACCCGGTCCTGATCCTTTACACCTCAGGCACCACCGGCGCACCCAAAGGCGTGACCATTACCGCGCACAGCATGTCGTTCCTTGTACGCATGGCCGAAGAATTGTTCGCAGTCACAGCGGACAGCGTCCACTTATTGGCCATGCCTCTGTTCCATATCGGCGGAATCGGGTGTGGCATGTGGGCGCTAAGCCAAGGCGGACATACAGTCCTGCTCCAGCAGCCAGTCCCCGAAACGGTGATCGCGGCGATCAGCGCCTATGGTGTGACTCATGCCTTTTTCGTCCCTGCCGTCATTCAGACGCTCGTCGATGTGCCCAGGATCGATGCCATGAACCTCACCAGCCTTCAGCGGCTTCTCTATGGTGCGTCGCCGATCAGCGAAGCCCTGCTGAAGCGGGCGATTGCGGTTTTTGGCTGCGAATTCGACCATACTTATGGCATGACCGAAACGACCGGCACCGCGATCTGGCTGCCGCCAAAGGATCATGATCCGGATGGTCCTCTTGCGCACCGGTTGCGCTCATGCGGTCGTGCGCTGCCGTGGGTTGAGATGATACTGGCGGATCCGGCGACGGGTGATCCCGTGGCGACGGGTGAGATCGGCGAAATTCGCCTCCGCTCGGACATCCTCATGCAGGGATATTGGCGAAAACCCGACGAAACCGCCGCGACCGTTACGCCCGATGGCTGGCTTTGCACGGGCGACGCTGCTTATCAGGACGCCGATGGCTATGTGTATATCCAAGACCGTTATAAAGACATGATCGTGTCCGGTGGCGAGAATATCTATCCAACCGAAATCGAAAACGTCCTTTACGATCATCCCGGCGTCGCGCAGGTTGCGGTCATCGGCGTGCCGCACGAACGCTGGGGCGAAACACCGCGCGC
>JANOPT010000093.1:0-2809 GCA_031421975.1 Sphingomonadales bacterium
CATGATTTGAACATGAGCTTCACTCTGCATCTTGATAGCGATGGCAACATATCGCGGCCAACGTTGGCTTTGCCAGCACAAGCGACGCACAAATATAGCCGGGGCCATGCGATGGTGATGAGCGGCCTCAAGTTGCACACTGGCGCATCACGACTTGTCGCGCAGGCCGCACTGGCGGTAGGCGCAGGCCTCGTGACCATCGTTGGTGATAAAGATGCGCTTACCGAACAAGCGGCGCACGTCACGGCAATTATGCTACGAGAGTACGACCACAATCTCGACTTTATCGATGATCGTGTGCGGGCGTTAGCTTTAGGACCGGGTGCAGGCGTTTCTCGCAGACTTGCCGACGACGTGCTTGCGCTTCTCTCGACCAAGCTACCAATTGTCCTGGACGCAGACGCGTTGACGTGTTTTGCCAGTCAGCCCGATGCGCTCTTTGCATCTTTACACCATCAAGCGGTGTTGACGCCGCATGAAGGCGAGTTCTTGCGGCTGTTTCCCGATTTGCTGCTTCCCGACAGGCTAAACGCTGCCCGTGCAGCAGCCGTTCGGACGGGAAGCGTCGTTCTCTTCAAGGGGCCTCAAACAATTGTTGCGGCGCGTGACGGTCGATTAGCTCTTAATGTTCACGCGTCACCCTGGCTTGCGACGGCCGGATCAGGCGACGTACTAACCGGTATTATCTGTGGGTTGCTCGCTCAAGGCCATGATGCTTTTGAAGCTGCGGCGATCAGCGCTTGGCTGCACGGTGACATTGGCGTCCGCTATGGCCCTGGGCTGACCGCCGACAAGATGGCGGATCTAATTCCAGAAGTGCTGAAAGGCTGTTTCTCGGATACTTGATATCGGCTGTTGTCCGCGGGGTTTAACGGCACCGGCGGGAATACAACACGGTCGTCTAGTAACCTGACGAACTGCATCAAAATGGCGGAATTCTGGCGATTGTCGCCATGCCCTTAAATTTCTGTTGGCGCGCTAACACAAAATAGGCTGAAAATTGCAAACCACCTTAAAATACTAACACAATATTTAACACATCGCAAAAAATCGACGAGATATTAGTTATTAAAAACAGATGGTTATGTTTATGATATTCCGACTCATAACCTGAAGGTCGTAGGTTCAAATCCTACTCCCGCAACCAACAGAACAGACCCATTCGCGGGGCCTTTTTTGTTGGTTGCGATCCGTAAGTCCCACACTACCGTTCACTCGAACACCACCGCTTAATGTCATTTGCTAACATTTATGGCGATTGCGGCCCCCCGGAAGACTGCAATAACGCAATCAGGGGGCTAAAAACCTTCGGTTTGTGGCCCACTCAAACGGACAAGGGACAAGATGAAATATCCGAATTTGCTCGAACCGCTCGATCTCGGTTTTACACGTATCAAGAACCGTTCGATCATGGGGTCGATGCACACTGGGCTTGAAGAAATGGACGGCGGTTTTGAGCGCATGGCGGCTTATTTTGCCGAGCGCGCTGCCAATGGCATCGGTATGATCATTACCGGTGGTATCTTCCCTAATGCCGAATCCTCGCGCGGCGGTGCGACGATGTCCAATGATAACGAGGTCGCAAATCACCGCCTCGTGACGGACGCGGTTCATGCGGCAGACCCGGCGGTAAAAATCTGCATGCAGATACTGCATCCAGGCCCGCTGGCCGGGACGCACGATGCGGTCGCGCCGTCGGCAGTGAAATCGCGGATTGGCCGCTATGTGCCCAATGCGCTCGATGCGGCTGGCATACAGAAACAGATCGGTGATCATGTGCGTTGTGCAGTCATGGCGCAAAAGGCGGGCTATGACGGTGTGGAGATAATCGGGTCGGCGGGATATCTGATCTCCTCGTTTCTGGTCGAAAAAACCAATTTGCGCGATGATGACTATGGCGGGTCTTATGAAAACCGGATGCGGTTCGCGCTGGAGATTGTCGAACAAACGCGCGCGGCGGTCGGCAAAAATTTCATCCTCATTTTCCGCATTGCGGCAATGGATATGCTCGAAGGCGGAATGAGCTGGGACGAGGTCGTGACTCTCGCCAAGCGGCTTGAACAGGTTGGTGTCAGCATGGTCTCCACGCATTTTACGTGGCACGAAAGCGCGGTTCCAACGATTGCGACGATGGTGCCGAGGGCCGCCTTTACCGGGGTTACAGGGCGGCTGCGCCGCGAAGTCAGCGTGCCGGTCATCACCTCCAACCGCATCAATATGCCCGATGTCGCCGAGGCGGTGCTGGCACGCGGTGATGCCGATCTGGTGTCGATGGCTCGCCCCCTGCTCGCCGACAGCGAATTCATGCAAAAAACCATCGAGGGCCGCGAAGATGAGATTAACACCTGCATTGCCTGTAATCAGGCGTGCCTCGACCACACCTTTACCGGCTTGCTGACCTCATGCCTGGTCAATCCGCGTGCGTGTCATGAGACGCAGTTGAATTACCTGCCAACCGCATCGGCCAAACGGATTGCCGTGGTCGGTGCCGGTCCTGCGGGGCTGGCCTATGCGACGACGGCTGCACAGCGCGGGCATCATGTGACATTGTATGAAGCATCCGACGAAATCGGCGGCCAGTTCAACCTCGCCAAGCGCGTTCCGGGCAAAGAGGAGTTTTACGAAACGCTGCGCTATTTCATCCGGATGATCGAAGTGAACAAGATCGACCTTAAGCTCGGCGTGAAAGCCGATGTGCAGCTCCTGAAAGAGGGCGGCTTCGACCGCATCATCATTTCCACCGGAATTACCCCGCGTATCCCCGACATCGCCGGGATCGATCATCCCAGCGTTGTTGGCTATATCGATG
>JANOPT010000094.1:0-7459 GCA_031421975.1 Sphingomonadales bacterium
GCAATCCACCCGACCCGATGGATCAGCACGCAGCCAAGCAGTGTCCAACGGTCGGTGGCGTCATCGACCAAGGCACCAAGACTTGCCTCGGTCATCGCCGGATAATGTTCGAGCTCAATTGCGGTCATGTCGTTGTCATCGCGGCAGATGCCCGTGAAACTTGCTACTGCGCCGCCGCCAAGCTGTGACAAAGGCGCTAGTTCGACGGCGCCGTCAAAGCCGACCTCACTGACTCGCACGATTTTCATCCGCCGGTGACAGGCGGGAAAATTGCCAGTTCGGCTGCGCCCTCCAAAAGGGTATCCTCCCAGACCATATGCTGATCGAGCGCATATCGAAGCCGCGATCGATCGGCAAACGCAGCGGCGTAGTTTGCGCCCTTGCCCGACAGCCACGTGACGCAATCACCGACGGTTTGCACTTCGGATGGCAGCGACCGTTCCTCGGCATCGCAGCCAATGCCCTCGCGCACGCGCGCAAAATAGACCAGCCGCAACTGCCTCAATCCATATGCTTGATACCGACCCGGAGATAATCCCAGCCGGTGATCATGGTCAAAATTGCTGCAATCCAGAGCAAGGCGAGAGCAGCCTGCTTCAGCAACAGCCAATCGGGCAGCGCGCCTGCCAATATAATTCCACCCAGAGAAATCATCTGGAATGCCGTCTTCCACTTGGCCAGTTTCGAAACCGGCACTGACACCTGCAACCCTGCAAGAAATTCGCGCAGACCCGACACGATCATTTCGCGCAACAGTATGATGAGCGCCGCGATGACATGCCAGCTGTCGACATCACGGGTGAATACGACCATCAGGATGACCGCAGCGACCATGATCTTGTCGGCGATCGGGTCGAGAAAAACGCCGAGTTTGGATACCGTCCCTTGGGCGCGGGCAAGATAGCCGTCGAAATAATCAGTGATACCCATCAGGCAGTACAGACCGAATGCCAGCCAGTAATCCAACGGCACGGGCTGCAAGCCCAGATCCTTGGACCCTGGCCATAGCAGGAAAACCAATATCGGCACGGCGAGAATGCGGGAAAGCGTCAGTATGTTGGGAAGGCTCAGCATAGGTCACCGATAGCGCCCTATCCTTACAAAATCACGCGGCTATTTCGTCTTTATCGAAAAGCGCTTTGCCATGCCATCTGCGGACGGCTAAGGCACGGCAACCAACGAAAGGGGCTTGCCCGCAATATGTCGACTTCATTGTCGTTGCTGAACAAGCGACGTTTCCTGCCGTTGTTTGTTACCCAGTTGCTGGGCGCTTTCAACGACAATCTGTTCAAGAACGCGATGGTCCTGTTCGTTGTATACGGCGTCTATAACGACGAGAAAGCCGAGGCATTATTCAGCGCCGTCGCAACAGCGGTTTTCATTATCCCGTTTTTCCTGCTGTCGGCGCTGGCCGGGCAACTGGCCGATACCAGGGACAAGGCACAGATCATCCGCATCGTAAAATTTTGCGAGATCGTCATCATGCTGGTCGGCGGTGTTGGCCTCGTTCTGGCTTGGCTCGGATTTGCCATAAACCTGTTCGCCATTCCGCTGATGATGCTGGCGCTGTTTGCGATGGGTATCCATTCGACATTCTTTGGACCGATCAAATACGCGATTCTGCCCCAACATCTGAAAGAGGACGAAGTGCTGGGCGGCACCGGCCTGGTCGAGGCCGGGACCTATATCGCGATTTTGCTGGGTACGATCCTGGCTGGCATCATCGACGTTGAATGGGCGGCGCTGGGTGTCGTTGTGACCGCGATCATCGGCTATTTTTCCGCACGCCAGGTTCCTGCTGCACCGCCTGTGCATGTGGAGTCCGGCATCGACTGGCACATTATCCGGTCGTCGGTCACGCTCGTCAAAAGCACCATGCATATCCGCAAGCTGTATCTCGCCATTGCCTCGATCAGCTTTTTCTGGACGATCGGCGCGGTCCTGTTCATTCAGTTTCCGCCACTGGCAAAAAATGTCCTCGGCGCGGACAAAGAGGTTGCCAGCCTGTTTCTGGCGATTTTCTCGATTGGTATCGCAATCGGTTCAGTCGCGATCAACCAATTGCTGAACGGCAAAGTGTCGGCGCGCTATGCCCCGGCCAGTGTCATCGTAATGGGCCTGTTTGTTGTCGCGTTCCATATCGTATGCCGCAACTGGCACGTCATCGGTGCGGGCGAGCTTTATGACATTCGCGGCTTTGTTGCCCATCCCGATGCGATACCTTTGTTATTGTCGCTGCTGGGAATCGCGGTGGCAGGTGGCATGTTCGTCGTCCCGCTTTACGCTTTTCTGACGACCACCGTTCCCAAGGATCAGACCGCGCGCACCGTGGCCGCGAATAACATCGTCAATTCCGGCGCCATGGTAGTTGGATCGCTTATTGCGCTTGGGTTGAGTGCAGCCGGGATCAACATCGTCGATCAACTGCTGCTGGGTGCAGCGATGTGCCTGATATCGGCCTGGCTGGCGTGGAAACTGGATCGCGCCTGCGACTGATTACATGATGAAACTGGTGATCGCGACAAAGAACGCGCTGAAGCTCAACATGAACAAATGCGTGTCTTCCTTGCGCCACCAGCGCGCCGGGCGCTTCGTAACGATGGACATGTCAAGCACCGGCGGCGGCAGCATCCGGCGGAACGGATGACCGGCGGCTTCGTTGCGACATACTAATCTTCGTTTCATCATATTGTGACGTTAACGATTTGTTAGGCATATTGACCACGACGAAAATTGGTTAATGCAGGTCGGATTGGGCACTGTCCCGAACTGCTACACCCGCAGTTGGGACGTTAACCATAATGATGGCGGAGATTGCTTGGCGGCTGGTAACAAGGCGTCGCCACTGGCAATAATGTTATGCGGTAGCAAACAACAACGGAGTATGGCGATCATGGAACGAACGGCAGTTGTTACCCGGACGGGTGGCCCGGATGTCATTGAATGGACCGATATCGATTTGCCCATGCCCGGACCCGGCGAGGTTCGGATGCGGAACACTTCTGTCGGCCTCAACTTCATCGACACCTATCACCGCAGCGGGCTTTACCCGATGGCGCTGCCCTCAGGCCTTGGCATGGAAGCCGCCGGCATCATCGAGGCTGTAGGCGATGACGTCGAAGACTGGCAGATAGGCGACCGAGTCGCCACGTTCGGACCGGCATTGGGCGCTTACTCGACCGCTCGCAACGTCGCGGCGAATTGCCTGTTCCTTATACCGGACGATATCACTGACGAAGTTGCAGCGGCCGGTTTACTGAAAGGCTGCACCGCCGAATTTCTGGTCGAACGGTGCGCCAAGGTTCAGCCAACATGGGACATATTGGTCCATGCTGCGGCCGGCGGAGTTGGATTGCTGCTGGTGCAATGGCTGAAGCATGTCGGCGCACGCGTGATCGGCACCGTTAGCAGCGAAGCGAAAGCTGCACTGGTGCGCGAAGTCGGCGCCGACCATGTCATCCTGTATGGCAAAGAGGATGTCGCACGGCAGGTCCGTGAACTTACCGGCGGGAAAGGCGTTGAAGTGGCTTTTGACGGGGTCGGCCTAGACACTTGGGAAATATCGCTAAATTCAACCGCACGGCGCGGCATGATTGTCAGCTACGGCAATGCAAGCGGACCCGTGTCAGGCGTCAACCTTGGCACGCTGGCTCAAAAGGGATCGCTTTACGTCGCCCGCCCGACTTTGTTCGATTATTACAATAATCCGGCCGAACGCGCCGCAGGGGCCGAATATGTTTTCGACATGTTCAGGCAAGGAATTATCGGGATGACAATCGGACAGCGCTATCGGCTCGAAGACGCGGCGCTGGCGCACGGCGACCTAGAGGGAAGACGAACAACCGGATCAACCCTGCTACTGCCGTGATTATCTGAATTCCGGCTTTCGTTTGTCGACAAATGCCGCGCTGCCCTCGGCAAAATCCGCACCGGTGAACGCTTCGGCAAATACCCGCTTGCTGTCACTGTCCTCATCAGACTGGCCGTCCAGTATACGGCGGACAAAATGTTTGGTTTCGCGCGTGCTGTGCGCCGAATTGTCCGCAATACGAAGCGCCAGCGCGTCAGCATCGTCGGCAATCTCCTCAATCAACTGGATGCGAAGCGCCTCCTCGGCCGAAATCAGGTCGCCGGTGTACAGCATCTTCTTTGCCTGGCCCGACCCGACAAGGTCGACCAGCAGCTTGGTATCATGCAAGGGATAAACCAGACCAAGCCTGGCAGGCGTAATTCCCAGCCGCGACCGTGATGTTGCGACCCTGATGTCGCAGGCCAGCGCCAGCCCGCAGCCGCCGCCGACGCAATCGCCATCGATGAACGCGATGGTAGGCTTGGCGGCGCGCGCAAGGTCGTGCTGCGCCTTGTTAATCGCGATCTGGTTACCCTCACGCCAGGCCGGGTTCGCCTTGTGTGCGACCAGCTCGGCGATATCGGCACCGGCACTGAATATGCCGGGGATTGCCGATTGCAGGACGACAACACGAATCGCGCGGTCTGCCATGGCGTGGGCCAGCAAAACGGGAAGGCGGTCCCACATTTCCTGATTAAGGGCGTTTCGCTTTTCAGCGCGTTCGATCAGCAATCGGCCAATCGGGCCATCGCGTTCCAACCGCAGCGTCATGCACATAGCGCCAGCGACAGCACGTGGCCGAAATGGCGAGGCGCGTGAAGGGCGGGGGTTTTGAACAATAGATACATGCGACGGGAATAATGCACTGACAGACATTTGCAACCGGACCTTCCAGAACTCTCCCTGCTGCATGCCCGCGTCCTTCGTAACCAAAGAGCGTCAATAATCGGTCGAGGAATCTGGTGAACATTATATTTGGTACGTTTATTTTCCGCCGCTAAGCTGACGGGCAATGTTACGGGAGACAGATTGATTATGGATGTGAAAGCAAAAACCGCACTCGTCACCGGCGGTACCGACGGTATCGGGCTGGAGATTGCCCGTCAGTTGCAGGCCAAAGGCGCCAACGTCATTGTCTGCGGGCGGCGCGAAGATTTGCTGGCATCGGCGCGAAACGAGGGCCTCGAAGCCTTTCAGGCAGATCTGTCGACGGCATCGGGCTGCGCGGAACTGTCAGTTGCCCTGAATAACCATTCCATCGACATCCTTATCAACAACGCCGGAATGAGCGGAAATTTCGGTCCTGGCGAACCGCTCGATCTGGCGCTCACTGACAAGGCGATTTTTCTGAATCTGAATGCGCCAATTCACCTGATCGGAGTTTTTCTACCTCGTCTGCTCGCAAGGCCAGCGGCAGCAATCGTTAACGTGACCTCAGGCCTCGCGATTGCGCCGCGCGCCGGTGGTCCTGTCTATTGTGCAAGCAAGGCCGGCCTCCGCAGCTTCACCCAATCGCTACGCCACAATCTGCGCGGTACCAGCGTTCACGTGATCGAGGCATTGCCACCTGTCGTCGACACGGCGATGACTCAAGGCCGGGTGAGTGGCAACAAAATGTCGGCGCAGGAATGTGCCGCCCAAATCGTCGATGCAATCGAAAGCAACAGCACCGAAGCGAATGTCGGTTTGGTCAAATTATTGCAGCTGGTCCATTCGATCTCGCCCGCACTGGCGCGGCGAGTCATGATAAAATTCTAACGCGCTATTCGTTGCCTTGAACGCGTGTCAGATGTGGCGCATCACCGCTAACCAGCAACACGAGATCAACGGTGTTAATTGCCGTGCAGAACTCGCCGTGCATATTGGCCACGCTCATGCGGTGAACAAGGTCGGCATCGAAATCGTCATCGGTCAGACCCACCCGGTTGCCGGCCGCACATGCGTCATGGGCCAGATAGACGTCGTAACCCATATTGCCTGCCGCGCGGACGGTAGTTTCAACGCACATGTTCGTGAAAAATCCAGCAACGACAAGCCGCGATACCCGGTCGCGGCGCAACTTGATTTCAAGCTCGGTTCCGATGAACCCGCTGTTGACGTCTTTGGTGACAACTTGCTCACCGGCAGCAGGTTCGAGCCCGGCAATCGCCTGTCCGCTATCCAGTGACAGCTTCAATGGCGAGGCAGCCTCGCGCGAATCGTGGAAGGTGAAATAGACAGGAAGCCCCGCACCGCGCCATGTTGCCAACAGGTCCGCAATCCGCGCTTCGGCATCGGGATTGTTGCGATGACCACTGCTGCCGCCCCAATGGCTGTGATTGTTGACACCCATTTGTGCATCGATGACCAAAAGCGCTGTGTCGCTACTGAATTTCCGGATCATCTGTTCCCCCCTTGGCGCGGTCAGAATGATGATTGCCACTCATCGGCCACGTTCCGGTGAATTCCGCGTCGCGCGGTATTACTGAGCCTTGAACCATTTGTCCATTTCCCCGTTTAACGTCGGCAATCCCCGCACGCAACGCAGGCGCTTCATATTGGCGGCATTGTTCACAATAACCACCCGCAGCGTCAGCATTGCTTCGATCTCGGCGGCACTGAAGAACTGCAAGTCTTTCAGCATCCTAAATTTTGACGAGGGAAACCGCATTATCCATTCAAGCAACCACCGCTCGATCATCGTGACGGGCGAAACAGGCTCCATCATGATCCGATTGGCGTCGGACGGCGTGATCTGCTTCGCGGCTTCGCGCTTGGTCATGGTATGCCTCCCGCTCAACATTTATCGGACAGCATGCTCGTCCGCACCGGCCACGTAACGGCGGGGTTTGCTACTTCATCGTTCGCGAAACGCATTTCGCGGTCGTAATAATCGACCTTCCAGAATACCTGTTGGCGGTATAGGTGTAGGTGACATAATCCTGGGCTATCGGCGTGCCGACCGCCTTTTGCACCTTCAACAGTTGGCTTGCTGCATCATAGACGTTCTTTGTAATCCGGTCAGGGCCTTGAGTGCCCTCGGTGCCAAGCGTGCAGGCGCTGGCCGGAAGGCTTGCATAGATCGCCGCATTCATCCGCACCGCCGTACAGTCAGGCCTGCCAAGCGCATCATCGCTATATTGGGTCACGCTGATGATCGTGCCGGTGTTGCCTTTCACCACATCCTTCAGCTTGCGGCTCATCGCATCATAGCTCGTCTCAACGCTCGACAGCACCGTAAAGCCGGTCCACGCCGATGGTGCGGCCGCTTCCGATTGCCACGCGGCAAGTTCGCCGGTCTCAACCTTGATGGCCCGTCCCGCTGCATCGTAAGTGGTGCGCGTGGCCCCGTGTTTAAGCGCGCCTGCGCCATCGGGATCAGGCAGAATCGTCCCGGTCTGACGACCTACCGGATCATAACGATAGCCGGTTGTGTAAGGAGAGGCAGTAGCCTGGGCATGGACTTGCGAAGCACCTGCCAACAATGACAGCGCGCCAACCGCTAAGCGAAGCGCGATGGTGTTTGAAAGAAGGGCAACGCAGCGCTGCATCATGGCTGTGCGGCGAGCGCCGTCAAGTACTCTGAAGGGTTGAGCATCACCGTAGTAACATCGCTGATAATCCTATTTG
>JANOPT010000095.1:0-3659 GCA_031421975.1 Sphingomonadales bacterium
GACGTCGCATTTGCCGCACCCGACGGGTCCAGCTATCGCTATGACGGCGAATGGGATGGCGACTATGTCGATCCGCAAGGTAAAGTGTTTGAAGGCGACTGGAGCGGACGGGTAACCCGGCAAGATGGCGTTTCCGGACCAGGGTATCCAGCCGCGCCATCGCATTCCGCATACGGCGATTCCGCACCGCGTGATGCCGCGCCGCATCATGCCGGTGCGCCTTATCGCGAACCCGATTACGGTTACGACAATGATCGGTATGACGTGCCTCGTGGTTATGAAAATTACGAGCGCTGCCTGAAAAGCAACGGGCTGACAGGCGCCGCCATCGGCGCGCTGTTGGGCGGCGTTGCGGGCAACCGCATTGCTGGCCGGGGCAACCGGACGGGCGGTACATTATTGGGCGCAGGGATTGGCGGACTATTGGGTGTTGCCGTTGAAAAAGCCGGCAACAAATGCAACCAGTATCGTCCGCGCGACCAACGCCCGCCAGCCGCCTATCCACAGCCTTACCCTCAACCTGGTTACGGCCAAAGCTGGCAGGGTGGTTATTATTATTACCCGCAACCGGTGGTGACGACGATTACCATGTCGCCGGTAACCACCACGACAACCACGGTTACCGAAGAAGTCTATTATGAAACGGTCCGGTCGGCCCCGCACAAAAAAGCGGTCCGCAAGTGGAAGCCGAAACCAAAGCCGCGCTGCGTTTGCCGGTAAACGGCAGCATTAACCGATACAAAAAACCCCGCTGATGAAGCGGGGTTTTTTGTGTCGGATGCTTGCTAATCCGGATCGGACGCATAATCGATTAAGGTTGGAACCGTTCCCAACCTTCGGGGCCAAGCCGCTCCATCGGCTGGTATCGAACCTTATACTGCATCCGCGCGGCGCCGTCGACCCAGTAGCCCAGGTAGACATAAGGCAGCCCCGCAGCCTTCGCACGCATGATGTGGTCCATGATGATATGATTGCCCAGCCCAATGCGTCCCTCGGCCTCAGGATCGTAGAAGCTGTAGATCATCGAAAGACCGTCCGCTTGCTGATCGGTCAGGCACGCCCCCACCAATTCGCCCAAGCGGCCGAACCGGCCCGGCGTGCGATATTCGACGACATGGCTGCGGACTGGTGATTGTTCGATCATGTCGGCATAATCCATATCGTCCATGTTCGCCATGCCGCCCTCGGGATGCCGAGTGGCAAGATAGCGCCTGAGCAGATCATATTGTTCAGATGTAGACCACGGACGGCAAGCGCTGACGACCAGATCCGCATTGCGGCGCAATATCCGCCGCTGAGTTGCATTTGGCTGAAACTGATCGGTCAATACGCGGACCGAAACGCAGGATTTGCAGTCGATGCAACTTGGCCGGTACGCCACGTTCTGGCTGCGGCGGAACCCGATGCGGCCAAGAGCGTCGTTCAGTTCATCGGCATGCGGACCGTTGAGTTCGGTAAAAACCTTGCGCTCGGTCTTGCCCGGCAAATACGGACACGGCCCCGGGTTAGTGACAAAAAACCTTGGAAACCGGACTGGTGCGCTCATTGATTATCCGTCCCGAAGACCTGAATATTGTTGCTTTGTTTACCCTGTATGCACCCGCGTTGCGACCCTGAAAAGGGGATTTACCATGAAAATTGGGGACAGCGATTCACTTATTCAGTTCGACCCGTTCGACCTTGTATCCCGCATTATTCAGGCCATCGACAAGACCCTGTAATTGTTCGGCATCGCGCGCCTCGCATTCGATATCGGTAATCAGTCCCTTGGCAGGCAGGGTCGTAAAAATCCGCTGATGGTAAATTTCGATGATATTGACATTATGCTCGTTGAATAACCGCATGACCTTGTACAACGCGCCGGGGCGATCTTGCAGCGTCAACCGCAACCGCGCCAATCGGCCTGATCGCGCGAGGTCGCGCAGCAACACATTGGCAAGCAAGCGGGTGTCGATGTTACCGCCGCACAAGACAATGCCGACATTTTTGCCAGCGAATATCTCCGGGTTTGCCATCACCGCCGCAAGGCCCGCCGCGCCCGCGCCTTCGACCACGGTTTTTTCGATCTGCAGCAGCAGACTGACCGCGCTTTCCAGTTGCGCCTCGCTGACCAGCACGATGTCATCGACCAGTCCGCGAATGACTTCGCTGGTAAAGCTGCCCGGCACCTTAACTGCGATACCTTCGGCCAGCGTATCGCCTTCGCACGGCAGTTGCTGATTTTTCAGCAACCCATACATCGACGGATATAATTCGGCCTGAACCCCGATCAGTCCGATGTCGGGCTTTAATGCGCGCGCTGCCGTACCCATCCCCGACAGCAATCCACCACCGCCAATGGGCACAACCAGCATATCAAGCGAAGGAATGCTATCGAGCATTTCCAGCGCAACGGTCCCCTGCCCTGCGGCGACATTAGGATCATCAAACGGGTGAACAAAGGTCAGCCCCTGTTCTGCCTCCAACAGCCGCGCATGTTTGTAGGCATCGTCGAACGTTTCGCCATGCAACACAACTTTGCCGCCAACGCTTTCGGTTTGCATCACCTTTACGGTTGGTGTGGGCACCGGCATGACGATCGTGGCCGGAATCCCCAGTCGCGTCGCGTGATAACTGAGGCCCTGTGCATGATTTCCTGCGGATGCCGCGATGACGCCCTTGGCGCTCTGTTCCTCAGTCAACAGCAGCAGGGCATTCAACGCGCCGCGTTCCTTATAGGCCGCCGTAAACTGCAAATTTTCGAACTTCAGGTAAATGTTCGCGCCAGTAAGCGTCGACAGCGTCTGGCTATGCAGTGTCGGCGTGGCAACGATGGAATCGCGGATGCGGCGGTGGGCAGCACGTACATGGTCAAGGGTCAACAGATCGCTCATGATGTGAGGCCCTATCGCATCTAGCGTTGTGAGAAAACAAACATTAAGAGCCTGTCATGACTAGAATTGCTTTCATCGGTTTGGGCGTCATGGGCGGCGCTATCGCGCGATATCTGAAACAGGCAGGGCACGAGCTTACGGTTTACAATCGTTCGCGCGCAAAAGCCGAAGCGTGGGTAGCAGCACATGGCGGAACACTTGCTGCGTCACCCGCAGAAGCGGCCAAAGACGCTGGGGTTGTCATCAGCTGCGTCGGTACAGATGATGACTTGGCGGGCGTGACGCTTGGCAGAGATGGCGCTTTTGCCGCCATGGCAAAGGGTAGCCTGTATATCGACCATACCACGGTCTCCGCCCGCATCGCTCGCCAACTGGGCGTAGAAGCCAAATCGCGCGGGCTGCTCGTGGTCGATGCGCCGCTGACTGGCGGACAAATCGGTGCGGAAAACGGTACGCTTTCGATCATGTGCGGCGGCAGCGAAGCGTCGATGGATGCTGCCCGCCCGATCATGGAACCCTATTCCAAACGCATTGTTCATGTCGGTGGACCGGGAACTGGCCAGACAACGAAAATGTGCAACCAGATCGCTTTTTCAGGCGTCATCCAGTCGCTGTCCGAAGCTTTGCGTTTCGCGCAATCAGCCGAGTTGGACGTCGAAAAAGTGTATGAAGCAATTTCTGGCGGGGCAGCGCAAAGCTGGCAAATGGACAATCGCTGGGCAACCATGGCGGAAGAGAAGTTCGATTTCGGCTTTGCCGTCGACTGGATGCGTAAAGACCTCGGGC
>JANOPT010000096.1:0-16253 GCA_031421975.1 Sphingomonadales bacterium
GTGGCGGGGCCGCAACTTCGGGCTCGGCGACAAAGCCTGGCTTGCCCACAAGTTTCTTGCGCTTCACCTCGACCACAACCTTGTTGGTGCGGCCGTGGCTGAAGGTCTGTTTGACTTCGCCGGACTCGAGCGAACGGCTCAAAGTGAGCGGCTTGCGCGTTAGTGTCGGCTTATTGTTGGTATCATCACTCATCGAAACAGAACCGTCCTTACTCAATCAATTGCGGAGATGTCAGTGTCAGCGCCCCGCTGTTCCGGAGCGATGCTACCGGAATCGTGGGGCGCATTACTGCATCCTTTGAAATTTAGCCAGCGTCCAAGATGGTGCATCACCCTGTCCGCTGCTTTTTGGTCGATCAGCGCAACATGCACGGCATTTTGCCGCCCGAGCGCTGCCGATATCGCGTCGCGGTCAACCGGCAGCTTTACGCCGCCCTTGCCCGAACCTTCCTGCTCCTCACCGACGCGCCACGCCTGATCGCGCTTGCCACTGCCATCAGCGCTAGCGTCGGATGCGTGGAGCAAGAGTTTGACCTGACCGCTGCGCGATGCACCGTCGATCTTCTCAGCGCCCAAGATAAGATGCCCTGCTCTTGCTTCCAAGCCCAACCGGTCGAGAAATGCCTTTTCCAGGCCGCGTTCGATGCGCCCTGAAAGGTCATCGATCAACTCAATTTTTTCGGTCTTGAACGCGCGGCGCAGAATGCCTGCAAGCTTGCCTTTTGCCTGCGCCTTGGTCAGTTCATCGCCGGTCACACCGATCCAGGCGCCCCGGCCCGGGGCCTTGGCAAAGATATCCGGAGCAACACAGCCATCGGGGCCAAGCGCAAGCCGAATGAGCGTGGCCCTGTCGCCATGCTCACCCGATAATATGCACTTCCTTAAAGGGGAGTGCCCGCTTACGGTTTTTTGATCGGTCTCATTGAGAGTCGTCCGCTGCAATGGCGTCCTCCTCTTCAACTACCGGAGCATCTTCGTCCTCGAACCAATGCGCGCGGGCCGCCATGATGATCTCGTTACCCTGCTCTTCGGACAGACCGAATACCGCGAGGATACCCGCCTTGTCCTCGGTCCGGTTGCGGCGCACTTCGCGGTCGCTGCGTTCATTCCGGCGCGGTTCGCGGGCTTTCTGGATCAGCTCGTCGGTCGCAAGGTCAGCTAGGTCGTCGAGCGTCTTTATGCCCGCCTTGCCAAGCACAACCAGCATGGCTTCGGTCAGCACGGGCAGCTCGGCCAATGCATCTTCGACGCCAAGTTCGCGGCGTTCGGTGCGATTGGCTTCCTCGCGGCGGTCAAGTGCCTCCTGCGCGCGGCTTTGCAATTCCTCGGCCAGGCCTTCATCGAAGCCTTCGATGGCCGCGATTTCCGCCGGATCGACATAGGCGACTTCTTCGAGTTCGCTAAAGCCTTCGGCCACCAGCAACTGTGCCAGCGTCTCGTCAACATCGAGTTCCTGCTGGAACATTTCGGAGCGTTCGACGAATTCCTTCTGCCGCTTCTCGCTCGATTCCTGCTCGGTCATGATGTCGATGCCGCGACCTGTCAGCTGCGATGCCAGGCGAACATTCTGGCCGCGACGGCCAATGGCAAGGCTTAGCTGATCGTCAGGAACGACTACCTCGATGCGGCCTTCTTCTTCGTCGATAACCACGCGGCTGACCGTTGCCGGTTGCAGCGCGTTGACGATGAAGGTCGCGGTATCTTCGGACCAGGGGATGATGTCGATTTTCTCGCCCTGCATTTCCTGCACGACGGCCTGAACGCGGCTACCCTTCATGCCGACGCACGCGCCGACGGGGTCAATCGAACTATCGTAGCTGATGACGCCAATTTTCGCGCGGCTGCCCGGGTCGCGTGCAGCGGCCTTGATTTCGATCACGCCGTCGTAAATTTCGGGGACTTCCTGCGCGAACAATTTCTTCATGAAATCAGGGTGCGCGCGGCTCAACAGAATTTGCGGCCCGCGATTTTCGCGCTGCACCTTCATGATCAGCGCACGGACGCGGTCGCCGTTGCGAACGACTTCGCGCGGAATTTGCTGGTCGCGGCGGATGACGCCTTCAGCGCGGCCAAGGTCGACAACGACATGGCCGAATTCAACCGACTTGACGACACCGGTGATGATCTCGCCGGTCCGGTCCTTGAATTCTTCGAACTGACGCTCGCGCTCGGCATCGCGCACCTTCTGGAAGATAACCTGCTTGGCGGACTGGGCATCGATACGGCCCAAGTCAACGGCCGGTAGTGGATCGACGATAAAGTCACCAACCACAGCGCCCTTTTGCAGCTTGTCAGCTTGTTTCAGGTCGACCTGCTTGAAATAATCCTCAACTTCCTCGACGACTTCGACAACTCTCCACAAACGTAGATCGCCGGTCTGGGTATCGAGCTTTGCACGAATATCGTTTTCGGCGCCGTAACGGGCACGGGCGGCACGCTGAATCGCTTCTTCAAGCGCCTCGACCACAATCGCCTTGTCGATCATCTTTTCGGATGCAACCGCATTGGCAATTGCAAGCAATTCGGCCTTGTTGGCGGCAATACTACTGGCCATGGTCTTCGTCTTCCTGTGCTTCGTCGTTTATGGGTTCCGCCTCTACTTCATCGGCCCCATCACTATTGATGGGCGCAGTCGACGCAATCAGGCGGTCTGTCAAGAGCAGCTTGGCGCTGCCCAAATTTGCAAATGCGAATGTCAGGCGACCCGACTTGCGGTCATCGACGAGGATATTTTCGCCATCGATGCCGACAATGTTACCGCGGATATTCTTGCGGCCATCCATTGGCTCTGCCAGTTCGACCTTGACCTCATGCCCCGCCCAGTCGGCGAAATCGGCAAGCCGCGTTAACGGACGGTCGATACCCGGCGAGCTGACCTCAAGCCGATATGCCTCCTCGATCGGATCGAGTTCGTCGAATTTGTCAGAAATCCGGTGCGACAAGGCGGCGCAATCATCGATGCCCAGTTGCCGGGTATCGGGACGCTCGGCCATGACCTGCAATGTCGGCTCGTCGCTACCCTGCCCGCCCGTCTCAAACCACGCCACACGCACCAGCGCAAAGCCAAGGGCTTGCGCTTCGGGTGAAATCAATACAGTCAACTTGTCCAGATCGGGCAATTTCGGTCTTTCGGCGATAGTGATGCAAAGCTTCTTGGTGCCGGCCCCATGCGGCGCCAGCCCTGTCAAAGTTTCGCAATGTAAGGATGACATCGGTATATGCTTTGGCGGCCAGATATGCAAGCCTCTTGCACATGGAACAAGCATAACCCAATTTGCGTTGCAGAACCCAAAGGAGCACCCCCCATGAAAAAGCTGACTTTCCTGATTAGCGCATCGCTGATCGCCGCCGCGTGCCAGCCCGTCGCCAGCGACGCCGCGCCCGCCAGCAGCAGCGCCAAGCCGTTCGAAACAAACGTAATCGCCGATTTCAAAGAGCCATGGGCAATGGCTTTCCTGCCCGAATTCAATCAGGCGCTGATTACCGAGAAAAAGGGCAAGTTACTGCTGTGGGAATCCGAAGGCGAGGTGGTCGAGGTTGGCGGCGTTCCTTCCGTCGCTTATGGCGGTCAGGGTGGTTTGGGCGATGTCATTATCCATCCCGACTTTGCCAATAATCGCTTCGTTTATCTAAGCTACGTCGAAGCAGGCGACGGCGGTTACGGCGCAGCGGTAGCGCGCGGAAAACTCGGTACCGAGGCGGGCAAGCCTGCACTGACCGAAGTTCAGGTCATCTGGCGTCAGGAACCGAAAGTGTCCGGGCAAGGCCATTTCGGCCACCGCCTCGCCTTTGGGCCGGACGGCATGCTGTATATCAGCAGCGGCGAGCGGCAGAAATTCACCCCGGCCCAAGACCTGAACCAGAATCTCGGAAAGATCGTCCGGCTGACGGATGGCGGGATGATCCCGTCCGACAATCCATTTTACGATCAAGGCCGGGTCAAGGCGCAAATCTGGTCATACGGCCATCGCAATCCGCTCGGGCTTGCCTTCGACGCGCAGGGGCGGCTGTGGAATCAGGAAATGGGACCCGAAGGCGGTGACGAGCTTAACCTCGTTAAAAAGGCAGCCAATTATGGCTACCCCAAAGCGTCGAATGGACGGAATTATGGCGCGTTCACCGACGACTTGCCTGACCATAAGGCGGGCGATGGTTTCGAGGCACCCAAAGTATTCTGGAACCCTTCAATTTCTCCTGGAGGCCTTATGATTTATTCGGGCGAGATGTTCGCTGATTGGAAAGGCAGCGCTTTTATCGGCGGACTCGGGGCAATGGCACTCATCCGCGTCAAGCTCGACGGCGAAACCGCGGCCAAGGCCGATCAGTGGGACATGGGCGCGCGCATCCGCGAAGTCGAACAAGGGCCGGACGGCGCGATCTGGCTACTTGAGGACGGGGACGACGGCTCGAAAGGGCGGTTGCTCAAGCTGACGCCCAAAAAGTAAGCCCGGCGCGGCGGCGTTTATTTCGCCGCCGTTACCGTTCCAGTCAGATCGGCAAGGAACGAGCGGACCCGTTTTGCATTCATGCCAAGGTCGCTCACGCCCACCCGGCTGACCGAACGCATATCCACCACGCTGCCTTCGCCCGTATCGGTGGGGCGTACGCGCAATACGACGTCGTCCTTAAACCGGAACAGCGCGCTGGTCTGGGTTGCCTCCATCGTGCCCTCTTCAGGTAGCGAGATTGCAACATCCCAGCCCCGCGCCTTTGCAAGACGCTCCGCCTTGGCAACCACCATCGGCATTGGTTCGTTAATCCGGACGGAGCGAATGTCGCCATACGCCTTCTGATGCACGGTCACCCAGCGCTGTTGCGGGGTAAGGCCCCGCATTTCATCGTCGTCGGCGCCCGGAATGTTGTCCAAATTGTCAGCGCGCAGTTGCAATGTCCGAAAGGTCGGCGGATCGGCAAGATCGGTCGAGACATCATGGATCGCCGGAACGGTAAACGCAGCGATCAGAAACGTTCCCACCCATCCGACGTAAACCAGCGCTGCCAGCATGCCTGCCCAACGACGGATCCGGGGCGGCGGGCTGATCGATTTGCGCGCCCGCCATGCAAACAAAAGACCGAAAAGCAGCGCGCCAATGCCAAGGAAAAAGGCCCATGTCACGCCCGTCAGGCCACTGGTATACGCCCAAAATCCCCAACCTGTACCAAGCGCGGAGAATACACCCCACAATAATGCGCCAACGCCTGCGCCCAGAACGATCGTTCCTTGCCAATCGAATTTTTTGGCTGGAACCGGGTTGGCGGGCCGCAAAACCGGTGCTTCCGGTGGCGGGATGTCGGTGGCATTCGCCGGAATTTCCTGCTCGTTCACTGTCACTCTCCCCGGTTATGCCTGCTATTAAGCGGTCAGGCTAATGTAAGTTCCAGACAAAGGCAATTTACCAACCCGAAAAATCGCGATGGCATTTACATTCAGTTGGACAAAATAGCCCTGCGCTGACAGGAGGCGGCATGTTTACCGACCCTGTGCTGCAGAAACGCGCCAAGCGCTTTGTCCTGCTGACGGTGTTTATTTATTCGATGGGCTTTGGGATCATCATGCCGGTCTTGCCCGACCTGATCCGCGACTTAACGGACGTCAGCCTGTCGGAAGCCACGCGCATCGGCGCCTGGATTGGTGCAACTTACGGTATTTTTCAGTTTATGATGGGTCCGTTGATGGGCAATCTGGGCGACCGCTTCGGGCGGCGCCCGGTGTTCCTGGTGTCCTTGTTCGGATTCGGTGCAGACTTTCTGCTGATGGGCCTTGCGCCGTCAATCATCTGGCTGTTTATCGGCCGTGCAATCGCGGGCGGATTCGGCGCAGTGTTTGGCCCGGCCAATGCCGCCATGGCGGATATGTCGACGGCAGAGGACCGCGCCGCCAGTTTCGGCAAAGTCGGCGCAGCGTTCGGCCTTGGCTTCATCATGGGCCCAGCAATGGGCGGATTGCTTGCTGACTTTGGCACAAGGCTGCCGTTTTTCATCGCTGGCGGGTTGGCCTTTGCCAACGGCATTTATGGCTATTTCAGCTTCCCCGAAACAATGCCGAAAGAACGGCAGCGGCCATTTGAATGGCGGCGCGCCAACCCGCTGGGGGCCCTTGCGACGCTGGGCAAGATAAAAGGCATATTGCCGATTGCATTCATTTATTTCCTCTGGGTCTGCGCGACCAATATCTACCCTGCAACCTGGGCGTTCTTTGCCCCTGCCCAGTTCGGCTGGGGCAGCAAAATGGTGGGCATTTCGCTAACATTGGTTGGGGTTTCGATGCTGCTGTTCCAGTCGCTCGTCATCGGCCGTGTCGTCAAACGTTTTGGCGAACGGACCACCGCGATGATCGGAATGGGTTTTGGCCTTGTCAGCTTTACGATCACAGCATTTTTGACCAACGGCATGGTCGCCCTTTTTCTCAATGTGCTAAACGGGTTCTCCGGTATGGCGATGCCGGCGATAAACGCGATGATGTCCAAACGGACGCCGCCTGACCAGCAAGGCGAATTGCAGGGGCTGAACGGCAGCATGTCTGCCCTCGCCTTCCTGATGGCGCAACTGGTCTACAACAATGTTCTGGCAACGTTTACCGGTAAAGGTGCGCTGGTCTATTTCCCGGGCGCACCGTTTCTGATTGCGGCAGGCCTCAGCATCCTGACCCTGACGGCGCTTTTCCTGTTGTCGAAACGCGATCCGCAACCTGCGTTGGCATGACCGTGGCTGAATTGGTTCCTCTGTCCCGCGTCGCTACGCATGATGTAGAATGTTTGCTGGACGCGGCATTTGGCATCGACCGCCATGGGCGGACGGCCTATCTCCTTCGCGCAGCGATGCCAGTTATCGACCGTCTTGCTTTCGGGATCACGGAAAACACACATCTGATTGCCAGCATCCAGTGCTGGCCGGTGATCGCAGCCAACGCGCCGCTAATTCTGGTCGGCCCGGTGGCGGTATCACCCGCGAGGCAAAGCCAGGGTCTGGGCACCCGGTTGATGACGGCGATGATCGGTGCCATTACCCAGAACGATCCCCCGCTGGTGATGATCGGCGACCCGGAATATTATAAGCGGTTCGGATTTAGCGCGGCCCGGACTAGCGGCTGGATTTTACCCGGTCCGTGGGAACCGCACCGTTTGCTGCTGCGCGATGCCGGAAGCCGCACGTTGCCCGCTACAGCAATGCTTGGCCCGCGGACTAGCCTTTGACGGCTGGCGGCTTTACCCTTATCGCCATGGCATGCCTTATGACGCTCCAGATATCGCCAACCTTAACCTTGCCGAAATCGCCGAATTGGCCGCGCAACGCAAATTGCCGCCGGTCGAAAGCTGGACACCGGCCCAGTCCGGCGAAAGCGAGATGCGGATTTCCGCCGACGGCAAATGGTATCATCAGGGCGGCGAAATTACCCGGCCAGCCATGATCCGTTCATTTTCCAGCCTGTTGCGGTGCGATGACGATGGCAGCTATTGGCTGGTGACACCGCAGCAGAAGCTGTCGATCAACGTCGAAGATGCGCCGTTTATCGCGGTAGAGTTGCAGAGCGAAGGTGAAGGCGAAGGCCGTTTGCTGGCATTTCGCCTGAACAGCGACGATCTGGTTCTGGCAGGCCCTGAACACGCCATCGAATTGCGTGACGGACTGCCTTATCTACATGTGCGCGGCGGGCTTTGGGCAAAACTGGGCCGCGCAGTCTATTACGAACTGGCAGAGATCGCGATTGCCGAAAACGCCAAAGCGCCGGGATTCTGGAGCGGTGGCACGTGGTTCGAACTGGGCACACCTGCGTGAACTGGCAAGATCGTATCGAAGCCGCGCTCGATCCCGCGCGCGATATCGCCATCGAGGATGAGCGTTATCTGGGGGACGAAGGCCACCGCGCTGCGGCCGTGCTTATCCCGATTACCGACCGCGCGGAACCTGGAGTCATTCTAACCCAGCGCCCCGAGTGGTTACGCAGTCATGCAGGCCAGGTTGCGTTTCCCGGCGGCAAGGTTGACGAAAGCGACGCCGATGCAATTTCGGCTGCCCTGCGCGAGGCCAATGAAGAATTGAGCCTGCGCCCGTCCGATGTCCGCATAATCGGCGTCGCCGACACATATTATTCAGGCAGCGGCTATCGTATCGAACCTGTTGTCGGCATCATCCCGCCCGACCTGCCGTTGCGCGCAAACCCGCAGGAGGTCGACGACTGGTTTGAGGTTCCGCTCGCGTTTTTGCTGAACCCGGTAAACGCCGTCAAAAAAGAAACCATCTGGAACGGTCAACAACGGACCTATTACGACATGCAATGGGGCAGCCGCCGGATTTGGGGGGTGACGGCAGGAATCATCGCCAACCTGGCACGGCGGCTGATGTGACATTGCCCTCACTTCCCGATGCCGTATGGCGGCAAGATGAAGGGTTGCGCCGCGTTGTCGTTGCTTTGCAGGACGAGCATGGCGGGCCGCGCATCGTCGGGGGCGCCGTGCGCGACAGCCTGCTTGGCCTAGAGGTGTCCGACGTCGATCTTGCCACCACATTGCTGCCCGACATGGTAATCGACAGGCTTGAAGCAGCTCGAATAAAGGCGGTGCCGACGGGTTTGGACCATGGGACTGTCACTGCCGTTGCCAGCGGTAGGAATTACGAAATCACCACGCTGCGCCGCGACGTCGCAACCGATGGCAGGCGGGCGACGGTCGCATTTTCCACCGACTGGCAAGAGGATGCGGCGCGGCGCGATTTTACCATCAACGCTTTGTACGCCGACCCGCAGTCGGGCGAAATATTCGACTATTTTGGCGGACTGCACGATTTGCAGGCGGGTATCGTTCGTTTTATCGGCGACGCCGATCAGCGCATTGCCGAAGATTTCCTGCGAATTCTGCGTTATTTCCGGTTTTTCGCACGCTTCGGTCGCGGACCGGCCGATGACGAGGCCATCCGGGCCTGTGCACGCGGCGCCCATGGCCTGACGGCGCTGTCCCGTGAGCGCATCGCCCAGGAATTGACGCGGCTGTTGTTGCTCGCCGACCCGGCTCAGTCCATCGACCTGATGATCAGCCACGGTATCTTTGCGCCGTTTTTGCCGGAAATCGAAGATTCTGCTGCGGACAAATTGAAGCTGCTGGTGCGGCGCGAGAACGATCATGGGGCCGCCTTGTCGCTTTCTGCGCGGCTGCTGACCTTGCTGCCGCATGATGCCGGTCTGGTCGACAAAGTAGCCGCGCGCCTGAAGCTTTCGAACAGGTTGCGGGAAAGCCTTGGCAAGCGGCTCGATGCGCCAAAGCCGAACTCTGGCACGATAAAAGCCATCGCGTATCGGTCCGGCATCGAAACCGCCCGCGATGTTGCAATGCTCTACGCAGCGGATGCCGACTTGCCCGGATGCCTGACGGCGCTCGACGGTTGGACCGACCCACGAATGGAAATCAAGGGCGGCGATCTGATCAGGATGGGCATCCCTGCCGGGCCGATGGTGGCCAAAACGTTACAAGCGGTCGAAGCAGCCTGGATTGCCGAAGATTTTCCAGACGCACTTCGGCAAACCGACATTGCGCGTCAATTGGCGGCTAACGCCCTGTCAGCCTCCAGAAAGGCATAAGCAGCGTCGCGCGTCATCGGCCGTGCGTAATAATAGCCTTGTCCGACCGAGCATCCCAGACGACGCAGCACTTCTGAAATTTCTTCGCTTTCGATACCCTCTGCCGTCGTCTTCATTCCCAATGCGCGGGCAAGCGAAAGCACGGTGCGGACAATCGCGCGCTTGTCTTTATCGACCATCATTTCGGTGACGAAACTGCGGTCGATTTTCAACACGTCGATGGGTAACTGCTGAAGATAGGCAAGGTTAGAATAGCCAGTGCCGAAATCGTCCATCGCCAGATTGGTGTCGAGCCCCTTGAGCGCATTCAGCAATCGCTTTGCACCCTCGGGGTCATTTATGAACGCACTTTCGGTCAGCTCAAGCGTCATCCGGCTGCCTGAAATATTTGCCTCGGACAGCGCCGACGACACTGCTTCCAGAACGTCGTCACGCTGCATCTGGACTGCTGACATGTTTACCGAAATGCTGAAATCCTGCACATTGGGCAGACGCCTATCCCATTCTGCAATCGTGCGCGCCGCCTCATCCAGCGCCCATCGTCCCAACGGTACAATCAGCCCGCTTTCTTCGGCAACCGGGATAAAGTCGACTGGCGAAATCGCGCCCAGATCAGGATGCTGCCAGCGTGCCAGCGCCTCGAAACCGCTGAGTGAACCGGTATCGAGATCGACCAATGGCTGATAATGCATTTCCAGTTCGCCGCGCTGCAATGCCCGGCGAAGATCGGTTTCCATGCTGAACCTGCGCTTCGCCGTATCAACGGTCCCGGTCGCATATAATTCGAATGCCTTGGTAAACTTGGCGCGTTTCAACGCGATCTGTGCGTGGCGCAATGTATCCATCGCATCATCGCCGCCAACCGCACCGACGGCGGCGGCGACCGCACATTCAACCTGGATTTCGAAATTCGATAGCTTGCACGGTTCGTCGAACACATCGGTCACGCGTTTTGCAATCCGTGCGACATCGTCCCGGTCATGAAGCTGAACGAACAATGCGAATTCATTGCCGCCCAGACGACACAGAATTTCATTGCTTCGAATCCGGGAATTCAATCGGCGTGCGACGGTGATAATCAACTCGTCGCCAGCCATGGCGCCAACCGATTCGTTGACGCGGCTAAACCGCGCGAGATCGAACAATATGATGGCATATTGCGACACCGAACCGGCCGCCACAATCGACTGGAGCGCGCCTTCGACCTGCTCTTCGAACCCGGTCCGGTTGCAAAATCCGGTCAGGCTATCGCTCAGCATTTCGCGTCGCAGATTGATCCTGCTGACCGCTTCGGCAGTTCGATCAACGATCGATACCAATAAAAGTGTGCCGTCCGCACCAAAGCGTGCGATGCTGACTTCAAGTTCGCGGCGGTTGATTAAATCCGATGATTGCCAGCATTCGAAATGGGTGTCGCGATTATTGTCGATCATGGCAAAGGCGCGCTGCGCCAGCGCGCTCATGTCGAGACCGGATTCGCGATTGAAACCGAGTATGAGGTCATCGAATTTCTTGTTGCCAATCAGGTAACGGACTTTACCCGGATCGACACGGAAGATCGCGCCGGCAATCGGCAGGGTTTCAACCCAACTGAATTCTGTCTGCGGATCGGCGGGATGCAGCGAACGGCCCTTTTCCAGCATCATGCCGAACGGGGATTTTTCTGTAATTTCGCGGCGACCTGCTTGTATCATTAAAAATGCTTATGACAGGCAATTGTAAAAAATGGTCACCACTTTTATGCTTAATAAATGGTTAGCAGCCGAGGCGATATCCTAATCGAAGCGGTTGTTTCGCGGGAATCCTTGTGGCGGCAAACGCCCGGCGGCACCGCGGGCAACCCGCCAAAGCGACATGTCATTTTCGGTCCGGGTGCGTCCGCTGTCGCCGCCCATCGCCCAGCTCAGGCCTTCGGTCATCAAAAAGCAGACCGCATCGGCAAGCCCGCCGTCCTTGTACCGCTGAAGCGTGACGCCCTGACCCTTCGCCATTTCGGGGATTTCGCTCATCGGAAACGCCACGAGTTTGCGGTTATCGCCGACGACGGCAACATACTGGTCCTTGATCGCGTTCTCATCGGCCGTGGCGGGCGGTATCATCCGGACCACCTGCAAACGCGCACCGGGTTTCAACGTGACAACGCCGCGCCCCTTTCGCGTTTCAGCCACGACATCGGCCATTTTCGCAATGAAGCCCTTACCCGTCGAAGCGGCCAGCAGCATCCGGCCATTGGGCGTGACCGGGAACACGGACATGATTTCGTTCCCGGCCTCGATATCAATCATCGACCCGACAGGTTCGCCAAAGCCCCGCGCGCCGGGAAGCCTGTCTGCGCCCAACGTGTAAAATCGGCCATTGGCGGTTGCGATCAATATCTTGTCCGTGGTCTGCGTATGGAACGCGAAGGCAAGCGCGTCGCCTTCCTTGAATTTATAGTCCTGCTTGGCAGACAAATCGGCATGCCCCTTCATCGCCTTTATCCAGCCGCGTTTCGACATGATGACGGTGACCGGTTCACGCTCGACAAAGGCCTCAAGCGAGATTTCACGCGCTTGCCCAGCCTCTTCCAACGACGTGCGGCGACGACCCAGTTCGGTTTCCTGCGCGTAGCTTTTGCGAAGCGCGACCAGGTCCTTCTTTAACCGCGTCTTCTGCCGCGTTGGACTCTCGATCAGCTTGACGAGATCCTCGCGCTCGGCTTGCAACGCTTCCAGCTCACGGCGCAATTCCATTTCCTCAAGTCGGCGCAAAGAACGCAACCGCATATTCAAAATGGCCTCGGCCTGCCGGTCATTCAGCTGGAATTCGGCCATCATTAATGGCTTGGGCTCATCCTGGGTACGGATGATCTCGATAATGCGGTCGAGATTGAGAAACGCGATGATATAGCCCTGCAGCAATTCCAGCCGCGCGTCGATTTTCTCCAGACGATGCTGCGATTTGCGGATCAGAACATCAATCTGGTGATGCAGCCAGTGGCGAAGCACCTCGCCCAGCCCCATCACTTTTGGCGTACGTTGCGCGTCGAGCACATTCATGTTCAGCGAAAACCGTGTTTCAAGGTCGGTCAGCCGGAACAGCGCGTTTTTAAGGTCTTCGGGGTCGACGTTGCGGCTTTTCGGGACAAGCACAATGCGAATATGCTCGTCGCTTTCGTCGCGGATATCATCCAGAATCGGCAGTTTCTTGTCGGCAATCAGCTGTGCGATCTGTTCGATCAGCTTGCCTTTTTGCACCTGATACGGAATCTCCGATACGACCAGTTGCCACGTGCCGCCGGGCTGTTTGTCAACGCCGCTCGCCTCCCAGCTACCGTCCGCATTCCGCCCGGTCGAAAACCGCGCGCGCACCCGCATAGCGCCGCGTCCGCTGGCATAAGCCGCGCTGATAACCTCGCGGCTGTCGACCAGCAATCCGCCAGTAGCAAAATCGGGGCCGTGCACGATCTCCATCAATTGCTCATGCGTCGCCTGCGGTTCATCGATCAGCAGCATGGCCGCATCGATAATCTCGGCGGCGTTGTGTGACGGTATCGACGTCGCCATGCCAACCGCAATTCCGCTTGCGCCATTGGCCAGCAGGTTTGGAAACAGCCCCGGCATGACCTCGGGCTCTTCATCTTCATTATTGTAGGTCGGGCGGAAATCGGTGCCATTTTCATCGAGCCCGTTCATCAAGTCGATAGCGGTTTTGGTCAGCCGCGCCTCGGTATATCGATAGGCCGCTGCGTTATCGCCATCGATATTGCCGAAATTGCCCTGCCCGTCGACCAGCGGATAGCGGAGCGAAAAAGTCTGCGCGAGGCGGACCATGGCGTCATATACCGACTGGTCCCCGTGCGGATGATATTTACCGATAACATCGCCGACAACGCGCGCGCATTTCTTGTAACCCTGCGATGGATCGAGCTTTAGCAAACGCATTGCCCACAACAACCTGCGATGCACGGGCTTCAGACCATCGCGCAGATCGGGCAGCGAGCGCGCCGTAATCGTCGACATCGCATAAATCAGATAGCGTTCAGACAAAGCAGCATCGAACGGCGCATCGACTATCGCGTCGAACGGATCCTCGGGCAGTATGTCGATTGGGTCAGCCATCGCAGCCCCGATAGCGGGCGAAGCTGTGCGCGCAAAGCGTGGAAATCAGCAATCCACAGATTTGTTATACTTGCCCGGCTCTGCTAACGGCGCACGCGACTCCACAGCATTTGAAAGCACCAGCATGATCCCACGTTATTCCCGCCCCGACATGGTCAATATCTGGGAGCCGGAAAACCGTTTCCGCATCTGGTTCGAGATCGAGGCTCACGCCACCGATGCGTTGGCCGAGCTGGGCGTGGTTCCCAAATCTGCGGCACAGGCTTTATGGGCATGGTGGGCGACGAACCCGAAAATCGATGTTGCGGCAATCGATGCAATCGAAGCGGTGACCAAGCACGACGTCATTGCTTTCCTGACCTGGGTTGCCGAACAGGTCGGAGACGAGGCACGCTTCATGCACCAGGGGATGACTTCATCGGATGTGCTCGATACGTGTCTTGCCGTGCAACTGACGCAAGCGACCGACATATTGCTCGCCGACATCGACGCGTTGCTCACGGTTATCAAAACCCGCGCCATGGAGCATAAATTCACGCCGACGATCGGGCGAAGCCACGGTATTCATGCAGAGCCTGTGACCTTTGGCCTGAAACTTGCCCAAGCCTACGCCGAATTTGCGCGCGGACGTGAACGCCTCGTCGCGGCGCGCGCCGAGATTGCGACCTGCGCGATCTCTGGTGCAGTCGGGACATTCGCTAATATCGACCCAGCGGTCGAGGCGCATGTTGCCGCAAAGCTTGGCCTTGGGGTGGAGCCGGTATCCACTCAGGTCATCCCCCGCGACCGCCATGCCATGTATTTCGCGGTCCTTGGCGTGATTGCATCGTCGATCGAACGCCTCGCCATCGAAGTCCGCCATCTGCAGCGCACGGAAGTATTGGAGGCCGAAGAATATTTCTCGCCCGGCCAAAAGGGCTCATCGGCGATGCCGCACAAGCGCAACCCGATCCTGACCGAGAATCTGACTGGCCTGGCGCGCATGGTACGCAGCGCCGTGACGCCAGCGATGGAAAATGTGGCGCTCTGGCATGAACGCGATATCTCGCACTCGTCTGTACGCTATATCGGGCCGGATGCGACGATTACCCTGGACTTTGCGCTTGGCCGCCTGACCGGTGTGGTCGACAAGCTTTTGGTTTATCCAGCGCGCATGCAAAAGAATCTCGACCGCATGGGCGGGCTGGTCCATTCGCAGCGCGTCCTGTTGGCACTGACTCAGGCGGGCATCAGCCGCGAGGACAGCTACCATATCGTCCAGCGCAATGCGATGAAGGTCTGGGAATCCGACGGTGCGGAGTCGCTTATGGAACTCCTGAAAGCCGACGCGGATGTTGCCGCCAAAATGAGCGACGAGGAAATCGAAGAGCGGTTCAATCTCGATTACCATTTCAAATATGTCGATACAATTTTCGCGCGGGTTTTTGGAGAGTAACCTCTCAGCCAGCAACCTTCGTCACCTCTGCGAAAGCAGGGGTCTCGGGCGTTGGTGCGCTGCTGCATGAGATCCCTGCTTTCACAGAGATGACGAGTTTTGCGGCATCTCTCCTTACCCCCTACCCAAACCCACAATCTTTCCATAAGGTAGGCCCAATAAGGAGCGACCGGATAATGCGATTTTTGAAAACACTGATCTGGGTGACGGCAATTGTCGGCTTGATCGTGTTCGCAATCAACAACTGGGTGCCCGTATCGGTCAGCCTGTGGGGCGGCCTTCGTCTGGATACGAAGTTACCGGCCCTGGTAATCGCCGCGTTCCTTATCGGTTTTTCCCCGCTATATTTCGTTCATCGTACGATGCTGTGGCGAATGAGGCGCCGGATATTGTCACTTGAAGGGAACCAGCGTTCTTACGCACCGCCCCCGCCCGTTCAGGTGCCGCCGTCCTATGCGGCGGGGGACGCGATATGAGCAACCCGCTGTTTGTCGCCATTGACACGCCTTATCTGGATGATGCGCTGGCGCTGATCGGGCGGATCAAGCATCATGTCGGCGGTATCAAGCTTGGCCTGGAATTCTTTTGCGCCAACGGCCATCATGGTGTGCACGAAGTACAGAAACTCGGCCTGCCGATTTTTCTCGACCTGAAACTGCATGACATTCCCAATACCGTCGCCAAGGCCATGCAGGCGATTAACGCCCTCGAACCTGCTATTGTGACGATCCACGCAGCGGGTGGCCGCGCGATGATGGAGGATGCCAAGGCGGCGGCCGGGGCACACACCAAAGTGGTCGCGGTGACGGTATTGACAAGTCTCGACGACCACGACCTGAACCGCATCGGCGTAGCGGACGCCCCCGACCTGCAAGTCGCGCGTCTGGCGGCGCTTGCTCAAGAGGCCGGATTGGACGGCATCGTCTGCTCTGGTCATGAGGTCAGGGCGGTCAAGAAAATCTGGAAAGACGGCTTTTTCGTCGTCCCGGGGCTGCGCCCGGCTGGCGGCAACAGCGCCGACCAGAAACGCACTGTAACGCCGCGACAGGCGCGTGACGACGGCGCAAGCGTGCTCGTCGTCGGCCGCCCAATAACCAAGGCGGAAAGCCCTGATGATGCAGCGCGGGCGATAGTCGGGACGCTTTAG
>JANOPT010000097.1:0-2782 GCA_031421975.1 Sphingomonadales bacterium
GCCGTTCCAGACATTCATCGAGGCATCGGGCAGGTCAATCGTCAAAAGCGCAATGCCGTCGGCGTCCACATCGACCGAAAAAGTTGTGTAAGTCATGCTGGTCGTCCTCAATTCACGCGTTCGATAATGGTGGCGGTGCCCATGCCCGCGCCGATGCAGAGCGTAATCAGCGCAGTCGATTTGTTCGAGCGTTCCAGCTCATCAACGACCGTGCCGAGGATCATCGCGCCGGTCGCACCAAGCGGATGGCCCATCGCAATTGCGCCGCCATTCACATTGATGTCTCCATGATCGATGTTCATCGCCTCCATGAAGCGGAGCACAACCGCAGCAAAAGCCTCGTTCAATTCCCACACGTCGATGTCGCCCTTTGACATGCCAGCGCGTGACAGCGCCTTTTGCGCGGCAAATTCGGGGCCGGTGAGCATGATCGACGGCTCCGAACCGACCGACGCCATCGACACGATGCGCGCGCGCGGTTTGAGGCCAGTCTTTTCGCCTGCTTCCCTGTTACCGATCAGCACGGCGGCAGCACCGTCGACGATGCCCGAGCTGTTGCCCGCGTGATGGACATGGTTGATCTTCTCGACTTCGGGATAGCGCATGATCGCGATATCATCGAAGCCGGGCATCATCGTGCCCATCATCTGGAATGCGGGTGACAGCGCGCCCAATGACTGCATATCGGTTTCGGGGCGCATCAGTTCGTCATGGTCCAGAATCACCTCACCTATGACGTCCTTGATGGGAAGGATGGATTTTGAAAATCTCTTTTCTTTCCAAGCAGTTGCCGCGCGTTTCTGGCTCTCAACTGAATAGGCATCGACGTCGTCGCGGCTATAACCGTAAATCGTCGCGATCAAATCGGCAGAAATGCCCTGCGGAATAAAGTAATTGGCAATCGCCGAGCGCGGATCGACCGGCCATGCGCCGCCGTCCGAACCCATAGGCACGCGGCTCATCGATTCGACGCCGCCGCCAATCGCCAGGTCGCATTCGCCCGACATGACCTTGGCTGACGCGATGTTCGACGCCTCAAGCCCCGAACCGCAAAAACGATTGACCTGGATGCCCGACGTCGTGTGCGCGTAGCCCGCCTGAAGCGCGGCCGTCCGCGTAATCACCGCACCCTGCTCGCCAACCGGCGACACACAGCCAAAGGCGATGTCTTCGACCGCGTCTGCGGCCAACCCGTTGCGTTCGCGCACGCTGGCAAGAACCTGGGCCGCCAGATCGAGCGGCGTGATTTCATGCAGCGCGCCGTCGGAGCGCCCCTTGCCGCGCGGGCTTCTTACCGCATCATAGATATAGGCTTCGGTCATATTGTATCCTTGTTGGCGACCACAGCACCCGCCGCGATCAATTGGGAGATTTCAGTTTCGGTCAGGCCTGCCTCGGCCAAGATGGCAGCATAATCGCCGCCCTTACTTGCAATTTCGAAATGGTTAGCAAGCGGTTGCGTTGCAAGACGCGGTGCGACCTGCGGATGAAGCCAGCGTCCGTTTTCCAACACTGCTTGCCGCTCCGCATTGGCAGGATGCATTGCGGCTTCGACATAATCCAGCACCGGGGTGACGCAAGCATCGGTCAACGCAAAAATCGATGCCCATTGGTTGCGGGTTTTGGTTGCAAAGGCATCTTCGAGCATTTCATGCTGACTGGCCCAGGCCGAACGGTCGTGCTGGCCGCCGTAAACGTTCGCGTCGATCGGCAACCGCTCCATCATTGCCGCAAAGAATTGCGGCTCGATACAGCCCACCGCCATGAACTTGCCATCGGCGGTCATGTAGCACCGGTAGAAAGGCGCAGCCCCGTCAAGCAAATTGCCCTCGCGCGCCGTGCGCCACTGCCCAAGCCCCGCCATGCCATGGACAAAGCTCATCAGGCTGTGCGTGCCATCGACAATCGCGGCATCGACGATATTGCCCTTGCCTGTACGTCCGCGCTCAATCAGCGCTGCTAATATGCCGGTCACCAGAAACATCGACCCGCCGCCGAAATCACCGATCATGTTCAGCGGCGGCACGGGCGGCTGGCCGTCTTTGCCGATCGCGTTCAGGACACCGGTCATGCTGATATAGTTGATATCATGGCCTGCCATTTGAGCCCACGGCCCGGTCTGGCCCCATCCGGTCATTCGCCCGTAGATCAGGCCGGGATTGACCGCGTGGCAGGCCGCAGCGCCTACGCCCATCCTTTCGGTCACGCCGGGGCGCAGGCCTTCGATCAAGATGTCCGCCGTCGCCACCAACGTTAGTAATGCCTCGACCGCTTCAGGTTTCTTCAAATCAAGAACGATCGAGCGTTTCCCGCGCCCATCAATCGCCTTGGGCATCCCGCCACCCGGCCGGTCGATGACCGTCACTTCGGCGCCCATATCGGCCAGCAACTGGCCAGCGTAAGGCCCCGGGCCAATGCCAGCGAGTTCGATAATCTTGATGCCGCTCAATGGCCCGGATCTGGCGAGAGAATCAGTCATGGCATCCTTCCGTTACGGAAAAGCAGCATCGACGCTTAACCGCGCGATTAAGCTGCTGCTGTTACGCGCTGGGTTAGGTTGACGCAAGCGTCAAGTAGCTCTTAGCCGTCATGCTGAACTCGTTTCAGCATCTTACTCTCTTTCGTTGAAATTAAGACCCTGAAACAAGTTCAGGGTGACGGCCGTTAGGCGTTATCTATTCTGCCGCCCCGCAATCAATGCATCAACCACGCTTGGGTCGGCCAAAGTCGACGTGTCGCCCAACGCTGCAAAGTCATTCTCGGCAATCTTCCGCAATATCCG
>JANOPT010000098.1:0-2616 GCA_031421975.1 Sphingomonadales bacterium
GGTGCAACGCATATCGCCAATGCAGAGCCGCGCCGCGCTTTTGCCGTTCTGGCAGCGGGGTTTTTTCGGCCCTTTCCACCACATATCTCCGCCGTCACCGGGACTAATGGCAAAACGTCGACCGCAGAACTGACCCGGCAATTGTGGCGGATGGCGGGGCACAATGCTGCGTCCATCGGAACTCTTGGTATAACCACGGCATCGGATCAGGCCAAGACCGGGCTCACGACGCCCGACATCGTAACGTTTCTGTCGAATATGTCCGGCCTTGCCCGTGAGGGCGTCAGCCATGCGATTTTCGAGGCGTCAAGCCACGGCCTGTCGCAATATCGCAGTGAAGGCGTGCCGGTATCGGTCGCTGCCTTTACAAATCTGAGCCGCGATCATCTCGATTACCATGGCACCATGGACGATTATTTCGAAGCCAAGATGCGGTTATTCGACGAGGTCGTCGATGACAATGGCACTGCTGTCATCTGGGCCGATGACGAATGGTCCCAAAAAGTCATCGACCGCGTCAAAAAGCGTGAAATCCGGTTGATTACGATTGGCGAAAATGGAACGGGGATTCAGCTGGTATCGCGTCAGCCAACGCAACTGGGGCAGACGCTGGAGCTGCGGATTCAGGGTGATATCCATAAAGTCAAACTTCCGCTGATCGGTGCTTATCAAGCGGCCAACGTATTGGTGGCTGCCGCCATCGTTATGGCGAGCGGTGGCGATGTCGAGCATGTATTGGGTCACGTTGCCCGTCTTCAACCTGTGCGCGGCAGGCTGGAGCGCGCCGTCATCACCAAATCGGGTGCACCGGTATATGTCGATTATGCTCATACGCCCGATGGTCTGAAAGCCGCCATTGCCGCGCTTCGTCCGCATACCAAGGGAAGGCTGATAACGGTTTTTGGCGCAGGCGGTGACCGTGACAAGGGCAAGCGGCCCGAAATGGGCGCGGTCGCGATTGCCGATTCCGATATCGCGATCGTCACCGACGACAATCCACGCAGCGAAGATCCCGCGATGATCCGTGCCGACATCATGGCCGGCGCGCAGGGAGCTCATGAAATAGGCGACCGGCGTTACGCCATTGCGTTTGCTATCGAGCATGCCGAACCCGATGATATCGTGCTGATCGCTGGCAAAGGGCATGAGCAGGGTCAAATCATAATGGGCCGGACATTACCTTTCGACGATGTCGAAGTCGCAAGGGAATGTGCCGCGTGAATCCGCTGTGGAATTTTGACGAAATCGTGCACGCGACCGCAGGTAAACCCTCCGGCCGGTTCGATGCCGAAGGCGTGGCGTTTGACTCGCGCGAAATTGGCAGAGGCGATCTGTTCTTTGCGATGAAAGGCGATGCGACCGACGGACATCTGTTTATCGACAAGGCGTTCGCCAATGGCTCGGCTGGTGCCATTGTCAGCGATCCGGTCGATTATCCCCATATACTGGTTCCGGACACAATGGCGGCGCTGAACGCATTGGGTGCCGCATCGCGTGCCCGGATGCCGGGCAAGGTTATCGGCGTCACCGGATCGGCGGGCAAGACTGGTACCAAAGAAGCGCTTTATGCAGCACTTAACCGTTCCTCGCGCGGTTTCGCGCATCGCTCCGTCAAAAGCTATAACAACCATGTAGGGGTTCCCTTAAGTTTGGCGCGAATGCCGCGCGACGCGCAGTTCGGCGTGTTCGAAATGGGTATGAATCATCCCGGTGAATTGCGGGAACTGACCAAATTGGTTCGTCCGCATGCCGCGATCGTGACAACCATTGCGCCGGCGCATATCGAATTTTTCAAAGACGAAAACGAGATCGCCGATGCCAAGGCCGAGATATTCGAAGGCCTGTCGGCGGGCGGCGCGGCGATTATTCCGGCCGATAGTCTGCACTATAAACGATTACGCAGCGCGGCAGAAAAATACACCGACCATATCGTCAGTTTTGGGTTTTCTGTCGGGGCAGATGTCCGCGTGCTCGACCATGTCCGTGCAGCAGGCGGCGGATCGCTCGTGACCGCAAAGCTGCCCGGCGGTTCGCTGTGCTATACCTTGTCGCAGCCGGGCAATCACTGGATCGCCAATTCCCTGGCCGTGCTGGCGGCGGTCGAGGCCGTTGGTGCCGATTTGGCCGCAGCAGGGCTGGCGCTTGCCGAAATGGGGGGGTTGGCCGGGCGCGGCGCGCGGCATAAGATTGCAGTCGACGGCGGGGAAGCGTTGTTGCTGGACGAAAGCTATAATGCAAACCCTGCTTCGATGGCCGTGACGCTCGCTGAGTTGGGCAAGTTCGAAGGCCGTAAAATTGCCGTTCTCGGCACCATGGGCGAGCTGGGCGACAAAAGTGATGAATATCACATTGCGATTGCGGCGCAGCTTGCCGATGCAGATGTAAATTTTGCCATACTTGTCGGTGAGAAGATGCAAATTCTCGCCGAAGAGTTGACAACAGGGCTTGAGGGCCCCGCTAAATTCGCGCATTGCGCCGATGCGAGGGAGGCGCTCGACCTCCTGCGTAATAATCTGCACGCATCTGATACGGTTTTGGTCAAGGGCTCAAACTTTATGGGTCTTTCAATGATCGTAAGTGCCTTGGTGGGTGGGGACGGCTAATGCTATATATATT
>JANOPT010000099.1:0-2481 GCA_031421975.1 Sphingomonadales bacterium
GCGCATCGCCGCAACCATGACGTCGGTATCGAACACGAACTTCATACTACGGGTAATACTATGAATAAAGGAATTTGCAAGCCGGGTTTGTCGCGCCCCTCACTCCACCGTAACACTCTTCGCCAGATTGCGTGGCTGATCAACATCTGTCCCCTTGGCACAGGCCACATGATAGGCCAGCAATTGCACGGGCACAGCGTAAACCAGCGGCGCGATCAGGGGGTGGACGCTGGGCATTTCAATCGTCGCCATGCAGCCTTCGCCAGCCTCGGCGATCCCTTCGGCGTCGCTGATCAGCACGACCTTGCCGCCGCGCGCGCGGACTTCCTGCATGTTGCTGACGGTTTTTTCGAACAAGGGGCCGCTTGGTGCAAGTACGATAACGGGCACCGCCTCGTCGATCAACGCGATGGGGCCGTGTTTCATTTCGCCCGACGCGTAACCTTCGGCATGGATATAGCTGATTTCTTTCAGCTTGAGTGCGCCTTCCATTGCCAGCGGGTAATCGGGGCCACGCCCGAGATACAGCACATCGCGGGCTGGCGCGATCAAGTGGGCCATAGCGGCGATATCTTCGTCATGCGCCAATGCGGCGTTAAGCGCGGCGGGAGCTTCGATCAGGTGGCGGACGATTTCCTGTTCTTCCTCGGTAGTCAGCTTGCCCTTGACCAGCGCAAGATGCGCGGCGAGTGCGGCCAGCACCGCAAGCTGGCAGGTGAACGCCTTGGTCGATGCAACGCCAATTTCCGGTCCGGCATGGGTAGGGAGCAACAGGTCCGCCTCGCGCGCCATGCTTGACGTGGGCACATTGACGACGACGGCGATGGTTTGGCCGTTTTCCTTGCAATGGCGAAGCGCCGCAAGCGTGTCCGCCGTTTCGCCAGATTGCGAGATGAACAGCGCAAGCCCGCCCTCCTCCAGCACCGGATCGCGGTAACGGAACTCCGACGCGACATCAATGTCGACTGGCACGCGGGCGAAGGTTTCAAACCAGTATTTCGCGACCATGCCGGCGTAATAGCTGGTCCCGCAGGCGACGATGGTGATGCGCTTTACGCCCGCGAGATCGAAATCCATCTGCGGCAGCGCGACCGTCTGTTCCAATGGCCGGATATAGCTGGAGAGCGTCTGCGCGACCACGGTGGGCTGCTCGAAAATCTCTTTCTGCATATAATGGCGGTAATTGCCCTTTTCGATAGAGGCCGCCGATACGCCCGACGTGGTCACTTCGCGCTCGACGGGATTGTTGTCCTTATCAAAAATCTGCGCGCCTTCACGGGCGATAACGACCCAGTCGCCTTCTTCCAAATAGGCAATCTGCTGCGTGAGCGGGGCCAGCGCCAGCGCGTCTGAACCGAGATAGGTTTCGCCGTCGCCATAACCGACAACCAACGGGCTGCCGAGCCGCGCGCCGATCAGGAAATCAGGAAATTGGCGAAACGCAATGGCTAGCGCAAAGGCACCGCGCAAGCGGGGGAGAACGGCCTTCACCGCCTCGGCTGGCGAATGGCCTGCCTCGACCTGCTCAGAAACCAGATGCGCGACGACTTCGGTATCGGTCTCGCTCTCGAACGTGCGCCCACGCGCGGTCAGTTCATCGCGCAGCTGTTTGAAATTCTCGATAATACCATTGTGCACAAGCGCGACTTCGTTCGTAGCATGAGGGTGCGCGTTGGAGGTCGTTGGCGCGCCATGCGTCGCCCAGCGGGTGTGCGCGATGCCAATGTTGCCAGCAGCATCGTCGGATTTGAGCACCTGTACAAGGTTCGCCAATTTACCCTCCGCCCGCCTACGCACAAGTTGGCCGTCGAATACCGTGCAAACCCCGGACGAATCATACCCCCGATACTCCATCCGCTTCAGCCCATCGACCAGCCGGTCAGAAACAGACGATTTGCCAACAATTCCAATAATTCCGCACATAAATTCAAATCCCTTCAGGGTACATATAAGGCACGCGCACCCCGGGAGTGGCTGCTGGAAAATCTTTTATATTTCTGGTCACGAGAACCCGACCACGCACAAGCGCGCTGGCCAATATCACAGCGTCGGGTGACTTCAAGCGCGGGCGTTCGCGGCGAAGCGATGCAGCACGGATGCTGATTTCCTGATCGAGTTCATCGATACCAAAGCCGTCCAGAAAACGGCCTGCCCGCCGAAGCGCTTCGCCTGAGCCTTTGGACATAACCTCGATCCACACCATCCGGCTGATCCAGAGTCGCCCACCGCGTTCGCGGGCGCGTCGCATCTCATCATGCGCCTCGGCAAACCCCCGAAGCGCGTCGATTACGATATTGCTGTCGAACGCGTAGCCACTCACGCTTGTGCGGACTTCTTTTTCGCCTTTGAAGGCGCAGCGTTTGCGGGCCGGTGCCCCGGCGATTCCTGACCTACAGTCAGCGCCAGATAACCGAGGCCGTCGCCCAGCGAGCGACCATGTTTGGCGAGCCAAGCTTTGTGCAATTCATGCTCACGATCATC
>JANOPT010000100.1:0-18884 GCA_031421975.1 Sphingomonadales bacterium
GAGCCGTTGGAAGTTGGAGCGATTGGGGAAGTCTATACCGAAGTGGCCGCGCCGCTCGCTGAAGTTGTCCAGGCTGAAGCTGCACCCGTCGCCCTCCCGGATATGATACCAGCGCCGAATTCGGACCTGGAGGCGCTGACCGCGCGCGTGGCAAGTCTTGAACAGCGCGTATCGGAACAGGAAGCTGCGCTGCGCCGGGTCCTTGCCATGATGATCGATTGGATGGACAAGGAAAAAAGCTTTGAGGCGCGCTTTGTCCAGAACAGCCGCGCCGCGTGATATGAACTTGGCCATATTGGCCCGCAAAGGAACAATCGACCGGTGCAAAACGCGTTATCCGTGGACGTCGAAGACTGGTTTCAGGTGGGGGCCTTTGAAACAGTAATCGACCGCAAGGACTGGGATTCGCTTGAATGCCGGGTGGAGCGCAACACCGATAACGTCATGGCGTTGTTCGATGAAGCAGGCGTTAAAGCCACATTTTTCACATTGGGATGGGTCGCCGAACGCTACCCTGCGCTGATCCGGCGGATCGTTGAAGCAGGCCATGAAATTGCCAGCCACGGCTATGGCCATGACCGCGTTTTTACCTTCACGCCGCAGGAATTTGCCGCCGACTTGCTACGTTCGCGCCAGCTGATCGAAGATGCGGCGGGGGTAAAAGTCACCGGCTACCGCGCGCCGAGTTTTTCGATCGACCAGCGAACGCCCTGGGCACATGAAATATTGGCCGGGCACGGCTATAGCTATTCCTCAAGCGTCGCACCTGTAAAGCACGACCATTATGGCTGGGCTGAAGCGCCACGCTTTGCCTTTCGCCCGGTGGCAGGGAGCGATTTTCTGGAAATTCCGGTCACGACGGCACAGTTCGGTTCGAAACGGCTCGCTGCTGGCGGAGGCGGTTTTTTCCGCCTGCTTCCTTATGCCTTTTCCCGATGGGCTATCCGTCAGGTCAATAACGACGAGCAGCGTCCGGCAGTGATTTATTTCCACCCCTGGGAAATCGACCCCGATCAGCCGCGCGTTGCCAATGCGCCGATTAAATCCAGACTGCGGCATTACACGAAGCTTAATGTCATGGCCGAAAAGCTGCGGCGCTTGCCCAAGGACTTCCGATGGGAGCGATTGGACAGCATCGTCGCGCGAGAACAGGCGCGGTTGGTATGAATGCGCCAATGATAATGCCGAAAATATCCGTCCGCCATGCCGACCTGGCTGATGCCAATGAATTTAGCCGGATCGATGCGTGGGTGATGGCGCACGACGGCGGCTTGGCTTTCCACCGTCCGCAATGGCTGACAGCGATCGAGACGGGTACAGGTCAGGCGGCGCACTGTCTGGTTGCCGAAACCGGTGGCGAGATTACCGCAATACTGCCTTTTCACCTTATCCATTCGCCATTGTTTGGACGCGCGCTTATCTCATCCGGCTTTGCAGTCGGTGGCGGGATTTTGTCCGACAGCGGGCCCGCGACGCGGATGCTCGCAGCACAGATTTGCGCGCTGGCCGAGCGGTGGGCTTGCCCGACTGTGGAATTGCGCGGCGGTGCGCTACCGGGCGGTGACTGGATCGAGAAGCGCGAATCGCATGCAAATTTCTGTAAGCCGTTACAGGCCGATGACGAAGCCGAACTGCTCGCCATACCGCGAAAGCAGCGGGCCGAGGTCCGCAAGGGACTGGAAAATGGATTGAGTATCGAAACCGGTCGCGGCCAACACGATCGGGACTGGCACTACGCGGTTTATGCCGAAAGCGTTCGCAATCTTGGCACGCCGGTCTTTCCCAAATCGCTTATGGCATCGGTTATGGAAGGCTTTGGCGATGACGCAGATATAGTGACCGTGCTGCATGACGGGCGGCCCGTCGCCAGCGTGCTCAGCCTCTATCATAACGGCAGTGTGATGCCTTATTGGGGCGGCGGTGTGCGGGATGCGCGGCGGCTACGGGCTAACGATGTCATGTACTATTCGCTGATGAACCATGCGCGGCGACGCGGGTGCACGCATTTCGATTTCGGCCGGTCCAAGGTCGAAAGCGGTGCCTTTTCATTCAAGAAGAACTGGGGTTTTGAACCCGAACCGATGGCCTATGCGGTTTACACCGCCGATGGCCAGGAACCGCGCGACGTCAATCCGAACAGTCCAAAATATAAGGCTCAAATCGCACTGTGGCAGAAACTGCCTTTGTCCGTAGCCAACCTGTTGGGGCCTTGGATCGCCAAAGGGCTGGGCTGATGCGCGAGATATTGTTCCTCGCGCACCGCATCCCGTGGCCCGCCGACCGGGGTGACAAGATACGGTCGCACCATATCCTGAAACGCCTGTGCGGCATGGCTCCGGTGCATGCCGGGGCTTTCGCCGATGACGGGCGGGATTTGGGTTTTGTTGGCGAGATGGACGGCTTGCTTGCGTCAAGCCACATCGAATTGCGCCGCAAACCGCAATGGCTGGCGGGGGTTGAGGCGCTGCTGACCAGACAGCCAGTTTCGGTTTGCAGCTTTCACAGCGCCTCGATGCAGGACTGGGTCGACACGCTGCTGGCAACGGGTCAGATCAGCCATATCTTCTGCTTTTCGGGGCAGATGGCGCAATATGTCCCGGCGTCGTTCGATGGCCGCTTCGTCATGGACTTCGTTGATGTCGATAGCGCTAAGTTCGAAAGCTATGCTGACCAGGGCAATCCGTTGATGCGCTGGATCAATGCGCGCGAAGGCCGCTTGCTGGGCGGCTTTGAGCAGGATGTGGCGTTGCGGGCAGACGCCAGCTTGCTCGTCAGCGAGACGGAGGCTGAACTCTTCAGGACGCGCACGGGCGCAAACAATGTCATGGCGTTGGGCAACGGCATCGACACGGAATTTTATGATCCGGCAGCAAAATTCAAAAAGTTGCATCCCGTATTTCCCGACCCGTTGATCGTGTTTACCGGCCAAATGGACTATCGGCCGAATATCGAAGCGGTGACGGATTTCGCTACCCAAGCAATGCCGATTATTCGTGCCCGTCATCCCGACGCAAGTTTTGCCATTGTCGGTCGCCATCCGACGCAGGGCGTGTCGGACCTGTCGATGCTGCCGGGCGTGCAGGTAACCGGCGCGGTTGACGATGTGCGGACCTGGCTGGGGGCGGCGGATGTTGTGGTCGCGCCCTTGCGGATCGCGCGCGGTATCCAGAACAAGGTGCTTGAGGCCATGGCCATGGCACGACCAGTGGTCGCGTCGCCTGCGGCAGCAGAGGGAATTGACGCAGACGCTGGGGTCCATTTTTATGTCGAACCGGATGTGGCGGCGGAGGCGGAGCGGGTTTGCGCTTTGCTGGGCCAGCCACAAGACGCGGCCAAAACCGGCGCCGCAGCACGCGCGCATGCGATCCGGCATTATGGCTGGGAAGGCCAACTGGCGCCGTTAGATGATTTAATGGGTTATCGACCCGGGCGGGCCGAGGCGGCGGAGTGATGGGCGCTCTCCTCGGAAAGTTCCCCTCCCGCCAGCGGGAGAAGTTAGGGGCGGGGCGAGCAAAAAGCTCGCTCAAAACCTTGCCGTCAAAATCCCACCCCCGGCCCCTCCCGCTTACGGGAGGGGAGAAGCAGTGGGGGCGTTCGCTACAATATCTGGGTGCGGCCTGGGCTGGATTGCTCCTGCTTTTCTGGCGCGATGCTGCCGATATGGCGGCGATCTGGTGGAACAGCTCGACCTTCAACCATTGCTTGCTGATCGTGCCGATAATCGGGTGGCTCGTCCTGCAACGTAAGGAATTGCTGGCCGGGCTGACGCCTCAACCCTGGATACCGGCGTTGCTTTACGGCGCGGTGGGCGCGGGTGGCTGGCTGCTTGGCGATGCGGCGGGCCTCGCAGTGGCGCGACAGCTTGGGCTGATCATGATGTTGCAGGGGGCGGTCGCGGCGCTGCTCGGGCCGAACGTCACGAGAGGCCTGCTGTTTCCTCTTTTCTATATGTTTTTCATTGTACCGATTGGCGAAGAAGCTGTGCCGGCGTTGCAAACACTGACTGCCAAAATGTGCATGGTCTTGTTGGGCTGGACCGGAATCCCGGCGCATATCGACGGGATATTCATTACCACTCCGGCAGGCCTGTTTCGCGTGGCCGAGGCATGCTCAGGCGTCAAGTTCCTCATTGCCATGGTCGCCTATGGCGTGCTCGTTGCCAATCTGTGTTTTAGCAGCTGGCGCAGACGATCAGCGTTTCTGGCGGCGTGCATCATCGTCCCGATACTGGCCAACGGCCTACGTGCGTTCGGAACTATTTACATTGCCCATTACCGAGGAATTGAGTTTGCTGCCGATTTCGACCATGTCTTTTATGGCTGGATTTTTTTCGGAATCGTCATCGGCCTGGTGATGGCGGCTGGCTGGCCATTTTTCGATAAGCGCGCTGATGATCCGGCTTTCGATCCTGCAAAATTGCAAGCGAAGGTCAGACGAACCACCCACGCTTCGTCGGCGTTGGCCGCTGTGCTTTTGGTCGCGGCCGCGCCGTTCGGGTGGTCGAGCTATGTCGCATCCAAATCGTCGCCGGTGCCGGATCGGATTTCCGCCCCTGCCGTTGATGGCTGGGTCATGGTCCCATATACCCCGACCGTCCATTGGACGCCGCGTTTTGTCGGCGGCAGCCATTATGTGTCGGGGCGCTACCGCAGTGCCAAAGGCCAAACGGCCGACCTGTTTGTCGTCGTCTACGACCGGCAAAGCGAAGGGCGCGAGTTGATCGGTTACGGACAGGGCGCTATCGATCCCGACGGATTCTGGTCATGGACGGCGGATACGCCTGCACCGCCGTTTGGCCGGGCCGAACGGATCAAGACCAAGGGCGCGGCGCGCGAGGTCGTAAGCTTTTACCGCGTCAATGGCGTAACGAGCGGTTCGGCAGCGCAGGTTAAGCTCGCAACATTGCAGGCGCGCCTGCTCAACGGCAATCAACAGGCGGTCGCAATCCTCGTTTCAGCCGAGCAGATCGGCAATGCTTCGCCGCGCGCCACCATCGACGCATTTGTCAAATCATTGGGCGATATCGACAAAGTGGCTGACCGCCTCGCTGGATTGCGTTAGGGGCCACCGGCATGTGCGGTATCGCTGGTATTTTTCATGTGGAAACGGCCAAGCCTGTTGATCCCGACCGGGTGAAACGGATGACCGATGCCATCGCGCATCGCGGGCCGGACGGATCGGGGGTGTGGACCGCTTTAGGGGTCGGGCTCGGCCACCGGCGGCTGTCGATCATAGATATTGATGGCGGGGCGCAACCGATGCACTCCGACGATGCGGCACTGACGCTGACGTTCAATGGCGAAATCTATAACTTTCGCGAATTGCGGGCGGAACTTGAGGCAGTGGGCTATGCGTTTCATACCCATAGTGACAGCGAAGTTATCCTGCAAAGCTGGCGGCATTGGGGCACGGAATGTGTGTCGCATTTCCACGGCATGTTCGCTTTTGCAATCTATGATGCACGAACCAAACAGCTGTTCCTCGCCCGCGACCGGCTAGGCGTGAAGCCGATTTTTTACGCGCAAATAGCGGATGGCAGTGTCATTTTCGGTTCGGAGCTAAAGGCGCTGACCGCCCATCCAGCGCTGCGGCGCGAGGCCGATTTCGCGGCGATCGATGACTATATGGCCTTTGGCTATGTTCCCGATCATGCCTGCATCATTCGCGGGGTGAAGAAGCTGGCCGCTGGGCACAGCCTGTTGCTTGAGCAAGGCCGTGCCGTGTCACAGCCCGTTCGTTACTGGGACATGGACTTCAGCAAACGGGTGCGGGGAAGCCGGGCCGAGCTTTCGGAAGAACTGCTCCGGCTGATGCGGCAGGGGGTGGTTTCGCGCATGGTCGCTGATGTACCTTTAGGCGCGTTCCTGTCGGGCGGGGTCGATAGCAGCAGCGTGGTGGCGTTGATGGCTGAACATTCGCGCCAGCCAGTAAAGACGTGTTCGATCGGTTTCGATGTCGGGGCGCTCGACGAAAGCGAATATGCCGAAACGATCGCACGCCGCTTTGCCACCGACCATCGCAGCCGCAGGGTCGCGGCTGATGATTTCGGACTTATGGATAAGCTGGCGTATCATTTCGATGAACCCTTTGCCGATGCCTCCGCATTGCCCACCTATCGCGTGTGCGAACTGGCGCGTGAGCAAGTGACCGTGGCGCTTTCGGGCGATGGCGCGGATGAGGCGCTGGCTGGATATCGCAGGCATGTTTTCCATCACAAAGAGGAACAGTTGCGCGGGCTGCTGCCGCAATCGCTTCGCGGGCCCTTGTTCGATAGCCTGGGTAACTTGTATCCGAAGGCTGACTGGGCGCCGCGCCCGTTTCGTGCCAAAACGACGTTGCTGTCGCTCGCGCGAACGGGGCCGCAGGGATATACCGATGCGGTCAGCCTGACTAATCCGGCGCAGCGCCATATGCTCTATTCGCAACGGATGCGCGCTATCATCGGTGCTTATCGCGCCGAGGATTATATGGAGCGCCTGATGGCCAATGCGCCCGCACAAAGCGGGCTTGACCAAGCGCAATATGCCGACATGAAAATGTGGTTGCCGGGCGATATCCTAACCAAAGTTGACCGGACCAGCATGGCGGTCGGGCTTGAGGCGCGCGAGCCGTTGCTCGACCACCGTCTGCTCGAATTTGCGGCCAGCCTGCCTGAGAACATGCGGATCAGGGGCGGGCAGGGCAAGTGGCTGATGAAAAAGACGATGGAAACCTATCTGCCCAAGGACATTTTGTATCGTCCAAAAATGGGTTTTGTAACGCCGATCGACCAGTGGTTTCGCGGGCCCTTGGCAGACCAGGCGAGAGCGCTGTCGACCAGCCTGACGTTTTCGCAAATGGAGCTTTTCGACAGCAAGGCGATTGCCATAGCCGCAGAGGATCATATTGCTGGCCGCGTCAACAATGGGCGGCTGTTGTGGCAGCTTGTGATGCTCGAAAAATCGCTCTCCAAGCTTTTCGCTTAAGGATAGATCGCCCGCACGAAATACAGGCCTTCGGGCGGCGCGTTTTCGGCGAGGGCGGAGCGGTCCTTGGCGTCGAGTGCGGCTTGTAGATCTGCGGCGGTCCAGCGCCCGACGCCCACCGCCGCCAGGCTGCCGACCATCGAGCGTACCTGATGGTGGAGGAAAGACAGCGCCGCTGCTTCGACGATGACATGCTGCCCCTCGCGCCGGACATCGAGCCGGTCGAGCGTTTTAACCGGACTCGCGGACTGGCACGCCGTTGAGCGGAAGGTGGTAAAGTCATGCAGGCCAACGAGCAACTGCGCCGCGTCATGCATGGCTGCCGCGTCGAGTGCCGGCCCAATCCGCCAGACGCGGCCTCTTTCCAGAGTTAAGGAGGCACGGCGGTTGAGGATGCGATATTGATAGGCGCGACCAATGCAGCTGTAACGCGCGTGCCAGTCATCAGACACTTCGGTGCAGTCGAGCACTGCAATCGGATGCGGACGCAATTGTGCGTTGATCGCCTCCATAATGCGAAACGCGCTGAGCGGCTTTTCGATATCGACATGAGCACGCATGCCAAGGGCGTGCACACCCGCGTCGGTGCGGCCAGCGCCGTAGACAGAGGTTTTTTCACCCGTAGTCTTGAATATCGCTTCTTCGATTGCGCCTTGCACCGACGGCCCATGGTCCTGCCGCTGCCAGCCCATATAAGGCTCGCCATCAAACTCAATCGCGAGCGCGAAGCGGGTCATGCGAGTATCGTGCCGGGCGGGATCGGTTTGCCACGGAGGAGTTCGGCGGTCGACATCGCGGGCTTTCCGGCGCGCTGGATTAGGGTGGGGCGGATGGCGCCGGTGCCGCAGGCGATGGTGAGATCATTATCTAACACCAACCCGTCGCTCCAGCGCAGGCTGGAGCCTATCTCGCCTGTCGGTTTAGACTGCGACGCGTGATGGGCTCCAGCCTGCGCTGGTGCGACGATAGCCTGGAGAATGCGATACCGCTCCCCCTCATATTCAAACCAAGCCCCCGGCGCGGGGTTGAAAGCGCGGACTTGCCTTTCGACCTGCTCGACCGATGCTGAAAAATCGATCCGGGTTTCAGACTTGTCGATCTTGGCCGCGTAAGTGACACGCTCATCAAGTTGTGGAGCCGCTGGAAAGGCCGGGAAGTCGGCCAACACCGCAACCATCAACTCTGCTCCGAGTTCAGCCAGTTCGGCAGTCAGCTCGCCTGTCGTTTTCTGCCCGATTTCGGTTTCCGTGGTAGCGCGAACCGGCCCTGTATCCAGCCCTGCCTCCATCTGCATAACCATGACGCCGGTCTTGGCATCGCCTGCCAATATCGCGCGTTGTACCGGAGCCGCGCCGCGCCAGCGCGGGAGCAGCGAGCCGTGGACATTGAGGCAGCCATGTTTGGGCGCGTCCAATATCGCTTGCGGCAATATCAGGCCATAAGCCGCCACCACTGCGACATCGAGGTTGAGCGTGGCAAACTCGGCCTGCGTTTCCGCGCTCCGGAGAGAAACCGGCGTCCGCACTTGCAACCCCAACTCCTCCGCGCGCGCCTGCACCGCGGACGGCGACAGTTTCTTGCCCCGACCGGCCGGACGCGGCGGCTGGGTATAGACCGCGACTACCTCATGCCCTGCCGCAAACAGCGCGTCGAGCGTCGGTACGGCAAATTCCGGCGTTCCCATGAAGGCAAGGCGCATTTGGCAAAACTCCGATAACCGTTCGTGTCGAGCGCAGTCTAGACACCGTGAACTTTTGCGCTACCGATGGGCGTCTCGACGAAGCTCGACACGAACGGAAATGTTTAACTTATCTGCTCGGTGCCCTAAGGGGACAAACATGGCATCGCAAGAAATAGACGCACTGGCGCAGGCATTGTCGAAACTGCCCGGGCTTGGCCCCCGGTCGGCACGGCGAGTGGTGCTTCATCTGATGAAGAAGCGCGAGACGGTGTTACAGCCGCTTTTGCGCGCGCTGGAGCATGTCGATCAGCGGCTGGTGGTGTGCGACATCTGCGGCAATATCGACACGGGCAACCCCTGCGGCATTTGCGTCGATCCGCGCCGTGATACGCGCTCGATCTGTGTGGTCGAGGATGTGTCCGACCTGTGGGCGCTTGACAGGTCCCGGTTATTTCCGGGAAAATATCATGTGCTTGGCGGGCGGTTGTCCGCGCTTGATGGCGTGCGGCCCGAAGACCTTCATATTGACGGACTGATTACGCGAGTTGCGGCAGGGGGCATTGACGAAGTCGTGCTGGCGATGAATGCCACGCTGGACGGGCAAACCACCGCGCATTATCTGGCCGAGCGGCTCGAAAATTACCCCATTCGCCTGACTCAGCTGGCGCACGGCGTGCCGGTCGGCGGCGAGCTTGATTATCTGGATGATGGCACCTTGGCGCAGGCTTTGCGCGCGCGCCGTCCTGTCGGTTGATTTCACCCGCAACCATCCCTATCTGCACCGCATGGCAATATTACCTATTCTTGAAGTGCCCGATCCGCGGCTGAAAACCATATCGACGCCAGTCGAAGCGTTTGACGATAACCTCAAAAAGCTCGTCGATGATATGTTCGAGACGATGTATGCCGCCCCCGGTATCGGGCTTGCAGCGATTCAGGTTGGCGTTCCCAAAAGATTGCTTGTGATGGATTTGCAGGAAGAAGGACCCGACGAAGAACCAGTCCGTAATCCCCGGGTTTTCATCAATCCGGAAATTCTCGATCCGTCGGAAGAACATTCGATCTATAATGAAGGCTGCTTATCGGTCCCCGATCAATATGCCGAGGTTGAAAGGCCTGCGAAAATTCGCGCGCGTTGGCAGGATCTGAACGGCGATGTTCACGAAGAGGCGATGGACCATCTTATGGCCACGTGCCTGCAGCATGAGATGGACCATCTGGAAGGCATTTTGTTCATCGATCATCTGTCACGGTTAAAGCGCCAGATGGTGCTCAAGAAGATCGAAAAAGCCCGCAAGATGGGTGGCGGCCATGTCCATAATGAGCATTGCCAGCATTAAACGATGTCATTTGGTGAACTGCGTCGGCGCTGCGTTCACCGTCACGAATTTTCCGGCCTGGATTTCCTGAACTTCCAGCGTTCGATCTGTAAGGCCATTTGCCATAAAGCGAAATGCTCCGTCGACGCCGATAAAGCCCTGCGGGTCGGTGAGTTGCGAAACCGGAAATCTGGTTCCCGGCCGCCAATCGCGGGCGACACGCGCAACGAGCAAGATCGAGTCATATCCCAGACTGGATAGCCGAAGCGGCGCTTTGCCGAAACGGGCGCGATATTTGCCGGCATATTGGTTGTAAAGTGTATCGGATACGCTGGCGAACCACGCGCCGTACATCGTCGGGCTATTGGCAAGCGAACCGTCGATATTCCACAGGTCAGTGCCTAAAATCTTGGCATTTCGAAGGCCGTTACGGCGCAGCGAGGGCACCGCGGCGACAGCGGCACGGCCGCTGTCAGCGATCAGGATGGCATCAATCTGGCCAGTGTCGGACAAGGAGCGCGCAGCGACATCAAGCGATGCACCGGTGCCATTCGACATCTGGATACCGACCAGAACACCGCCGACGCCGCGAACCGCATTGGTCAGGCTGGATTGTGCGCGCTGGCCGTATACATTGTTCGAAACAATCCCGCCAAAGCGGTTATACCCTTGCGCCTTTGCATAACGCACAACCCGGTCGATCGACTGGTTGGGCAAATGGCCAAGCAGGAACACATTCTGCCCGGCGACGCCGACATCGTTTGAAAAGCTGATGATCGGCACGCCTGCGGGGCGAGCCACGGCGGCCGCCTCAAGCACATTATCACCGCGTAACGGGCCGAGGATAAGCTTGTTGCCATCGGCAACTGCCCTTTTCGTGGCGGCGGTAACACCTTGGGCAGTGTCGTAGGTAATAAGCCGGATGTTGGTAACTTTGGTATCCGCCAACGCCAGAACCGTCGCGTTGGCAATCGATTGGCCGACATCGCCGTCGGGGCCGGTGACGGGCAGCAACAATGCGACGCGGTGCATGCTGTCGAGCGGATCGGGGGTGACGACAGGCGGAGGGCCATTGCCGCCGCGCGGAATGGCCTGACACGCGGCAAGCAGCACGACCAGCGCAAGTGACAGCAGCTTCTTGATCCCGCCTGCTAAGACTTGCGGCTGTACCCGCGTTGATGCAAAGGTTGCGCTCATGATTGGTCCCTCACCGAAAAGCATATATTTTTGATGTCGTTCGAATCAGGCTTATATGTTGTTGCGACCCCAATCGGCAACCTTGCAGATATGTCACAACGCGCCATCGCAATCCTTGAAGCCGCGGATATCGTAGCGGTTGAGGACAGCCGGGTGACAGGTAAATTGTTGCATCATTTGGGCCTCAAGAAGAAAATGCGGCGCTATAATGACCACAGCAGTGTGGGTGACCGTGATTTGCTGGTCGCGGCCGCGCGTGATGGCGTGGTGGCTTTGGTTTCGGACGCCGGAACGCCGCTGATTTCCGACCCGGGCTATAAGCTGGTGCGTTCAGCGCGTGAGGCAGGGATTGAGGTGTTCGCCGCGCCGGGGCCAAGTGCGGCAATTGCGGCCCTGTCGATTTGCGGCTTGCCGACCGACCGGTTTCTGTTTGCCGGGTTTTTGCCTTCAAAGGCAAAGGCGCGCGTCGATGCCCTGACGGAGCTTGCAGGGATCAGGGCAACGCTGGTTTTTTACGAGAGCGGGCCGCGTTTGGCGGCAACGTTGGCCGCGATCGCCGATGTGTACGGCGAACGCGACGTGGCGATCGCGCGCGAGCTGACCAAGAAATTCGAAGAGGTGGTAACCGGCACCGCGGCTGACCTCGCATCCCGCTATGCAGGGCACGAACCCAAGGGTGAAATCGTGCTGATCGTCGGGCCGCCCGCCGACGACATTGTCGCAGAGGCAGGCGATGTCGATGCCGCCTTGCGCGAGGCGCTGGTGACCATGTCCGCTGCAAAGGCCGCTGGGGCCATTGCCAAACGTTTCGGGCTGGAGCGCAGCGATGTCTATGCCCGCGTTACCGAAATAAAGGCCGGATGAGCCGCCTCGAGGCAGAAAAACGCGGACGGCGCGGCGAGATGATTGCCGCCTGGTTCCTTCGTTTGCAGGGCTGGCGGATCATCGGCGAGCGGGTCAAAACACCGCGCGGTGAAGTTGACCTTATTGCGCGGCGCGGCAAGACCGTGGCTTTTATCGAGGTGAAAGCGCGCACCAGAGCGATCGATCTCGCTACCGCGATCGACGCTTATCGCCTTCGCCGCGTGGCCGCTGCTGCCGAAATCCTGCTGCCGAAATATGGCAAAGCGTGCGAAAATATGCAGATCGACGTGATATTGGTTGCACCGTGGCGCTGGCCGCACCATTTGCCGAATGTCTGGCATGGATAGGAACAACGCATGGCCTTAAAAGTCGCAGTCCAGATGGACCCCATTGACGGTATCAACATCAATGGCGATTCCAGCTTTGCGTTGATGTTATCGGGACAGGCGCGTGGCTATGATATCTGGCATTATGACGTCGGTACGCTGACGCTCGACGCCAGCGAGCGGCTGACGGCGTGGGCGCATCCGGTTTATGACGTACAGCGCGTTGAAGGCGCGCATTACCGGTTTGGTGAGGCTAGGCGTATTGATCTCGGATCGGACATCGACGTCGTGCTTATGCGGCAGGATCCCCCATTTCATGTTGGGTATATCACCGCAACGCATTTGCTTGAGCGGATCGAGAGCGAAACGTTGGTAGTCAACAATCCGGCAAGCGTCCGCAATGCGCCCGAAAAAGTGATGGTGCTCGATTACCGGCAATATATGCCGCCGACCCTTATAACGCGTTCGACCGACGAAATTCGCGATTTTCAGAGAGAACACGGCGCAGTCGTAATCAAGCCGCTGCACGGCAATGGCGGCAAGGCCATCTTCCGCGTCCCCGCCGAGGGCGATAATTTGGGCGCTTTGATGGAGGTGTTCAACACAACATGGCCCGAGCCGCATATGGTGCAACCCTTTCTTCCCGACGTGGCCAAGGGTGACAAACGCATCGTGCTGATCGACGGCGAGGTTACAGGTGCGATCAACAGGCGGCCGGGCAAAGGCGAGTTTCGCTCCAACCTGGCCGTCGGCGGCAGCGCCGAGGCGACCGAGCTTACCCCTCGTGAACAGGAAATCTGCGCCGCGATGGGCCCACGTCTGAAGGCGTTAGGGCTGATATATGTCGGCATCGATGTTATTGGCGGCGAGTGGCTGACGGAAATCAATGTGACGTCGCCCACTGGCATCGTCGCCATCGACAGGTTCAACGGTACCGATACGCCAGGCAAAATCTGGGACGCCATCGAAGCCCGCCGCGCGAGATAACGACATGGATGACTGGATAATCCGGTTGGTGAACGACACCGGCTATTGGGGCGTTGGCTTTTTGATGCTGCTCGAAACGGTGTTTCCGCCCGTACCCTCGGAAGTCATCATGACGGTGGCGGGGGTGTCGGCGGCGCGGGGCAGTATGACGTTCGCCGGTGTCGTTGCCAGCGGCACAACAGGGGCGATGATTGGGAACTATTTATGGTTCTGGCTGGCCATCAAATTCGGTCCGAAACGCCTTGAAAGCTTCCTTGAAAAGCACGGGCGCTGGCTGACGCTGCACTGGACTGATGTGGAGCGCGGTCAGGCATTGTTCGCCAAGCACGGCTCAATCATCGTGCTTTTAGCACGCATGTTGCCGACATTCCGTTCGCTGATATCCATCCCGGCAGGCATTTTCAAAATGTCGCACCGGCGGTTTTTGGTTTTCTCCGCAATAGGTACAGCGGGTTGGAGTGCGGCGTTGGCGGGTGCGGGCTATGTGCTGGGTTCGCAGTTTGCCGATGTCGAAAAGATATTGGGTCCGCTGTCAACCATCATCATCGGGCTTATTGTTGCAGGCTATTTCTGGCGGTTGCTCAGATGGAAGCCAGCCGATTAAGCGCGTGGATGCGCGTTGAGATATTCATCCAGAAGCATTGCGGTATCGACAGCCGTATAGACCTGAGTCGATGACAGGCTGGCATGGCCAAGCAGTTCCTGAAGGCTTCGCAGATCGGCGCCACCCGCCAGCAGGTGCGTTGCAAAGCTGTGACGCAGCGCATGCGGGGTGGTGCGATCGGACAAGCTCAGCCTTCCGCGTGCGCCCTGCACGGCGCGGCGAACCAAAGCGGGGGATAGCGGTCCGCCCCGCGCGCCGCGAAACAGCGGTTGATCGCTGGCGACGGAATATGGACAAAGCGAGATATATTCTTCGATTGCTATTTTAACCTGTTCTAACAAAGGAACTATTCTAGTTTTGTTGCGCTTACCGATAACGCGCAGCGTGGAGCCGAGCGGCAGGATGTCGCCGGACAACCCGGTCGCTTCGCTCACGCGCAAGCCGCTGCCATAGAGCAACAATAACAACGCCCAGTCGCGCGCACCAACCCAGCTTTCCAATGCGCTTTGCGAAACATCTTCGGCCAGCGCCAACACATCATCGGGGCTGACGGGACGCGGCAGGCTGCGCTGCACGCGCGGGCCTTTCAGCACCGGCAAGCTCGCGCCGTCGCCCAGAGCGAAACTCAGGAAATGGCGGACGGCGGATAGCTCGCGTGCAGTCGAGCGGTTGGTGAGGCCGTCTCCGCGCCGGTCAGCAAGGAAAGAACGTAGGTCTGCCGCGCTGATTTTGGCCAGGGCGACGCGACCGACCGACTCGCCCCAGTGCAGTTCCAGAAACCCGCTCAATCGCTCCGCCGTCGCCAGATAGGCGCGAACGCTGTGCGGCGACATCCGGCGGTTGTCGGTCAGGAAGGCGCTATAATCGGTCAGCAATAAAGCCATGGGTCGGATGCTATCAGGCGCTGGCATCCGCCTCAACTTTTACTATTTCGGGCAGGATGGCGTCCAGCAGCGGCATGCCTTGGGGTGTGACGGTGAAATGATCGCCGTCGCGCGTTATGAGGCCAAGCTTTGCTATACGGTCGACAGCATCGATATCCAGCAAGGCACCGGTTGCCACCCCGGTTCTTGCCGATAGGCGTTGCAGGCTGATGCCTTCCGCCAGCCGCAGACCCATAAGCAATGCTTCGGTTGCACGGGTAACCGGATCAAGCGCATCTTCGCTCGCCATCCCATGGGCATTGCGGTCAACGGCCGATAGAAAATTTTCAGGTTTTTTATGACGTTGTGCTGCGAAGTTCAGCCGCCGTCCGTGCGCGCCGGGGCCAATACCGATATAATCGTCGTAGCGCCAATAGCTCAAGTTATGACGGCTTTCGGAACCGAGCTTGGCATGGTTGCTAATCTCGTAAGCAGGAATGCCCGCCGCACGGGTCAGGTCTTGCGTAATTTCATATAGCGTCGCTGCGTCGTCATTATCGGTAGGCACAAACTGGCCGGTACGGACCATCGTTTCGAACCGCGTGCCCGGCTCGATCGTCAACTGATAAAGCGACATATGGTCAGTGCCGAATGATATCGCACGCTCCAGTTCCTCGTGCCAATGCGCTTCCGTTTGGTCGGGACGGGCGTAAATCAGGTCGATGTTCACCCTGCTGAAATGCCGCTGGGCGATGGTAAGCGCGTCGAGGCTTTCGGCAACCGAATGCGCGCGGCCCAGAAAAGCCAGGGCAGCATCGTCGAGCGATTGCAGGCCCAGCGATACCCGGTTCACGCCAGCGGAAGCCAGATCTGCAAAGCGTGCTGCTTCGACCGACGAAGGATTGGCCTCCAAGGTGATTTCGATATTGTCGGCGAAACTCCAATGCCGGTCAGCAGCGGCGATTAACGCGGCCACCGTCGACGGTGGCATTAGCGAGGGCGTTCCGCCGCCGAAGAATATCGATGTGAGCATGTGTCCGCTTGTCAGCCCAGCCTCGTGCGCCATGTCGGCAAGCAGCGCCGCGAGCCATGCGTCTTGGTCGACACTGTCGCGAACATGGCTGTTAAAGTCGCAATAAGGGCATTTGGAAACGCAGAACGGCCAATGGATATAAAGGGCAAAAGCCATGCCGCTTGCTAGCTCTCAAACTGGTCTGCCACCAGCTTGGCAAAGGCGTCGGCACGGTGATCGACACGTTGTTTTTCTTCCCACTCGATTTCGCCAAAGGTTGCTGAACTGCCGACGGGAATAAAGACGGGATCATATCCGAAGCCTTTGGATCCGCGAGGTGGCCAGCTTAAATGTCCGTCGGCACGACCATGGTAAATGGTATATTCGCCGTTTGGCCAAGCCAAGGCCAGGGTGCTGTTGAACCAGCAACTCCTATCGACATCGGGGCCTTGAGCCGCCAGCATTCCTTCGACTTTGCCCATTGCCATGTACCAGTCCCGCCCTGGCTCACCCTCAAATTCCTGCCTTTCGGCCCAATCTGCGGTGTAAACCCCGGGCCGTCCACCCAAGGCATTAACACATAGTCCGGAGTCGTCGGCCAGTGCCGGAAGATTGGCGGCCTCTGCGGCAGCTTTTGCCTTGATCAGCGCGTTTTCTTCGAAAGTCGTACCCGTTTCAGCAGGCTCCGGCAGGTCAAGTTCACCAGCGGAAACGCAGTCGATACCATGCGGCCCCAACAAGGAGCGCATTTCGCGAAGCTTCCCCGCATTATGCGTTGCAATTACCAGCTTGCCGGAATAGCCGCCGAGCTTCACTTCACGGCATCCGCCTGAACCGCAAAAATCCGGTCAGTCCCCATCCGCGCGAGCCGCAGCAGGCGGAGCAGGCTTTCTTCGTCATAGGTCGCGCCTTCGGCAGTCGCCTGCACTTCGGCGATTTGCCCGCCTTCGATCAGGACGAAATTGGCGTCTGCATCGGCTTTTGAATCTTCGTCATAATCGAGGTCGAGCACGGGTGTGCCATTGTAAATGCCGCAACTGATGGCGGCGACACGGCCACTGATGGGGTCGTCCTTGACCGCGCCCGATGCCATCAGGCCGTCGACCGCGAGCCGCAATGCAACCCATGCGCCCGATATTGCCGCAGTGCGCGTGCCGCCATCGGCCTGAATCACATCGCAATCGAGCGTGATCTGGTGCTCGCCGAGCTTTTTCATATCGACAACGGCCCGTAAAGAACGGCCGATAAGCCGTTGAATTTCTTGGGTACGTCCAGATTGCTTGCCCTTTGCCGCTTCACGCTGGCCACGCGTATGCGTCGCCCTTGGCAGCATCGAATATTCCGCCGTTACCCAGCCTTCGCCTTTGCCGCGCAGCCACGGCGGAAGACGGTCCTCGACGCTGGCAGTTACGAGCACGCGGGTATCGCCAAAGCCAATGAGGCAGCTGCCTTCGGCATGTTTGGTGAAGTGGGTTTCGATCGAAATGGGACGCATTTCGTCGGGCGCTCTGCCGGATGGACGCATGATAATCTCCTGATGACGGGTTGCAGGTCGCTTAGAGGCTTAAACAAAAACGCGCAATCGCCCTCTATCGTCATTCTGGGACGCAGTCACCGGAGGTGAAACAAGTTCAGGATGACGACGAATATATTAAGTGCAATAATCCGCAAGAATGGCGCACACCCCGATCAACGAACTGAACGACCGTACCCGCAACATTTTCAGAATGGTGGTCGAAAGCTATCTGGATAGTGGCGCGCCCGTTGGGTCGCGCACAATATCGAAATTTCCGGGGCTGAACCTGTCGCCTGCGTCCATTCGCAATGTGATGCAGGATCTGGAGGAAGCTGGCCTGCTTGCCGCGCCGCATACCAGCGCCGGGCGGATGCCGACCGAGAGCGGCTTGCGGTTATTTGTCGATGGCATGATGCAGGCGGCCGAACCCTCCGAGGCGGAGCGCCGTGCAATTGAGTCGCGGATCAACGGGGAAGGGCCGATCGAAGAAGCGCTGGCAGCGGCAACTTCTGTCCTTTCGGGGCTTTCTGCCTGCGCGGGCATAGTGCTGGTGCCGAAGCGCGATGCGGTGATGAAAGCGTTCAGCTTTGCCCGGTTGTCGGCAACTCAGGTGCTGGCGATCATGGTTGGAACGGACAACAGCGTCGAAAATCGTGTCGTCGCGATTGACCCCTCGGTGAGCGATAGCGCCCTGGTCGAGGCGTCAAATTATATCTCGGCGCGGTTGTCTGGTTTGACGTTGTCAGAGGCGCTGGCGAAGCTTGACAGCGAAATCCGCGCCGAAAAGGCAGCGCTGGATTCTGCCAGCGAGCAATTGGTGCGGAGCGGTCTTGCTATCTGGTCGCTGGACGCGAACGACCGGCCCGTTCTGATCGTGCGCGGGCAATCGAACCTGATCGACGAGGCGGCTGCCGCCGACCTTGATCGTGTACGCCAATTGCTTGATGAACTGGAAAGCAAGGAAGAAATCGCGCGGCTTGTCGATAGCGCCCGTGACGCGCAATCGACGCGGATATTCATTGGCTCAGAAAACAATCTGTTTTCGCTCTCTGGCTCGTCAGTGATCGCCGCGCCTTATCGGGAGGCTGGTGGCAAGGTCGTCGGCGTGGTCGGCGTCATTGGCCCAACTAGGCTGAATTACGCGCGGATCGTGCCGATGGTCGACTTTACCGCGCAAACCCTAAGTCGTTTTATTAAATGACTCGCCGCTTGATGAAATAAAATTGCTTTCTATATGCGCATGGCAAGACGCGGCGGAACCCGCCGCCGAATATATGGGTTAACAGGGCTATGACTGAAAAGAAGAATGAGGCGGCAGATGTCGCGATCGAGCTGGAACTGGACGGCGTGCCTGAGTATCTGAAGCAGGATGCTCCTGATGCGTCTGATACAAGAATTTCCGCGCTCGAAGACGCGTTGGCGGCGGCACAACAGGACGTGCTGTATGCACAGGCGGAAACACAAAATGTCCGCCGGCGCATGGAAAAAGAGGCCCAGGACGCAAAGGCGTATGCCGCAACCGGATTTGCCCGCGATGTGCTGTCCGTATC
>JANOPT010000101.1:0-1678 GCA_031421975.1 Sphingomonadales bacterium
CCACGCGGTCCCAACGCCGCGCTGCTCTCTGCAAGGAGAAGCTTACATGACTATCAGTAAACCGCAGGTCCGGCCTGCGCGTCCGTTTTTTTCTTCCGGTCCCTGCGCCAAGCCGCCAGGTTGGGAAGCCTCCAAATTAGCCACCGAATCATTAGGCCGCTCGCACCGCGCCAAGATCGGCAAGTCGCGTCTGCAACTTGCCATCGACCTGATGCGCGAAGTGCTGCAGGTGCCCGATACGCACCGCATCGGCATCGTGCCAGCATCCGACACCGGCGCCTATGAAATGGCGATGTGGACCATGCTCGGCGCGCGTCCGGTGACGGCGACGGCATGGGAAAGCTTTGGCGAGGGTTGGGTTACCGATGCCGTCAAGCAGCTTAAAATCGAACCCACTGTCGTGCGCGCGGATTACGGGCAACTGCCCGATATGGCGGCAATTGACCAAAGCCATGATGTGCTGTTCACTTGGAACGGCACGACGTCGGGCGTGCGCGTGCCGAACGGCGACTGGATCAGCGACAGCCGCGAAGGCCTGACCTTCAACGACGCGACCAGCGCAGTGTTTGCCTATGACATGCCGTGGGAAAAGCTCGATGTGACGACCTTCTCGTGGCAGAAGGTACTGGGCGGCGAAGGCGCGCATGGCGTTATCATTCTTGGACCGCGTGCGGTCGAGCGGCTTGAAACCTACACTCCATCATTGCCGCTGCCGAAGATCTTTCGGCTCATGGCCAAGGGTGCTTTGGCCGAGGGCGTGTTCAAAGGCGAAACGATTAACACACCGTCGATGCTGGCGGTTGAAGATGTGATTTTCGCGCTCGACTGGGCTAAAAGCGTGGGTGGGCTTCAAGGCCTAATGGCGCGCTCAAATGCCAATGCGGCGGCGCTCGGCACGATCGTTGAAGAGCGTCCGTGGCTCGGCCATCTCGCTGCCGATAAAGCAACGCGGTCGAAAACCTCGGTCTGCCTGACCGTCGAAGGGGCGGACGAAGCATTCATCAAGAAATTCGCCGGTCTGCTCGAAGCCGAAGGTGCAGCCTATGACATCGCCGGATATCGCGATGCCCCGCCGGGCCTGCGTATCTGGTGCGGTGCGACCGTAGATACCGCCGATATCGAAGCGCTCGGGCCCTGGCTCGATTGGGCTTACGCTTCCACAAAATAAATAGGGACAGTCCCTAATTAATGAGACTGTTCGTTTTGCATATTAATCCAGAGCCAAATTAAATAGGGACTGTCCCTATTTATTTGCTCCTCCCGGAGTTAAAATCATGACCAAACCACGTGTACTCATTTCCGACCAAATGGACCCCAAGGCCGAACAGATTTTCCGCGAGCGCGGCTGTGACGTAGATGTGATCACCGGCAAGACCCCCGAAGAACTGAAAGCGATCATCGGCCAGTATGATGGCCTTGCGATCCGCTCGACGACGAAGCTGACCAAGGAGCTGATCGAAGCGGCGACTAACCTGAAGGTTGTTGGCCGTGCCGGAATCGGAGTCGACAATATCGATATCCCCGCCGCATCGGTGAAAGGGATCGTGGTGATGAACACGCCGTTCGGCAATTCGATCACCACCGCTGAACATGCCATCGCGTTGATGTTCGCGCTCGCCCGTCAATTGCCCGAGGCCGACGCCTCGACGCAGGCCGGCAAGTGGGAGAAGAACCGCTT
>JANOPT010000102.1:0-1910 GCA_031421975.1 Sphingomonadales bacterium
TTGGGCAAGGAAGCCGAGCTTGGCAGCATCGCGCCGGGACGATTCGCCGATTTGGTAGCGGTGGAGGGCGACCCGCTGGCCGACGTCCGCCTGCTCGAAAATGTCGCGCATGTGATGAAGGGCGGGGCGGTCGTCAAATGAGCATATCCCCTCTCTCCTTCAGAGGAGAGGGGTAGTCCCAAAAAACAAAAGGGCGAGGAAATCCCCGCCCGTCCGTTGCTTGTTTTAAGAGCAGTTTTCTGGGTCAGACAACCGTGACCGAGAAAAGCAGGCTGCTGAGCGCAAGTGCGCCGATAAAGCTGGCCAGTTTCTGCATGTTTCATTCCTTCAATCTGCCGCACAGCCATCAAGGCCGGGTCGTCCCGTCGAAGGCATCCCTTATGTTTTCGTTATGGCGTCGATTTATGCCCCGATTGCACTAAACTCAAGTTGATTAGTAGACAATGTGGTTGCAGTATTTGCAACTGGATCATGTCGCATGCCGTAATTATCTTGCGCGTTTCGGCAACGCTGACTAGCCTGCGATCTATGACCAAAACCCTCCTGCTCGCCGTCCTGATCGGCACCTCCGCCCTTTCAGCCCCCGCCTTTGCCCGTTCGATGACGGAAACCGATCTTGCGAAGATGAAGCGGCTAACCGCACCGGCTGCGTCGCCGGATGGGACAATGATCGTTTATCAGCTGCGTGAAACCGATCTCGAGGCCAATAAGGGGCGAAGCGATTTGTACCTCCTCACTTTGGGTTCGGCCGTTGCCACGCCGGTTGCAATCGCTTCGAAACCTGACAAGAACGAACATGACCCCGTTTTCGCCCCCGATGGCAAAAGCGTCTATTACATCAGCAACGAAAGCGGGTCGGAACAGATCTGGCGCTACAACCTTGCTGCCGGGACCGTGGCGCAGGCCAGCAATTTCAAGACCGACGTGGCCGGTTTCAAAATTTCTCCTGATGGCAAGAAGTTTGCGGTGTGGGGCGACATAGCGCGCGACTGCACCGAATTTGGTTGCGACAAAGATGGCGACATGTCGAAACCGGGGCCGGGAACCGGGCGTGCGTATGACCAGTTGCTGACTCGCCATTGGGACGCTTGGGAAACGCCAGGCAATTACAGCCGGATCTTCACCGTGGTGCTAGGCGCCGATGGCAAGCTTGGTACGCTTGGCAAAGCAATGGACGGCAATCTGGTCGGCGACGCGCCATCCAAGCCATTTGGCGGGGCCGAGGAGGTGAGCTGGAGCGCCGATAGCAGCGCCGTGTTATTTGCCCTGCGCGCCGCCGATGCGAATGAGGCGAAATCGACCAATCTGGATATTTACCGCTCGACATTGCAATCGTCCGAAGTCGTCAATCTGACAGCGGCCAATGCAGGCACCGACACGACGCCTGCTGCTTCACCCGACGGCAAATGGCTGGCATGGACATCGATGGCGCGCGCGACTTACGAAGCCGATCGCCTCGTCGTCAAACTGATGGACGTAAAATCGGGCAAGGTAACCGCGCTCACCGATAAATGGGATCGCTCGGTCGCATCTATTGCCTGGGCTACCGACAGCAAAAGCATGCTCGTCACCGCGCAGGACATTCTTGAAACCCCGCTGTATCGCGTCGACCTCAAAGGCAAAGTCACCCGCCTGACCGAACGCGGCAGCATCGCCGAGGTCGTGCCGCTGAAAAATGGCGGCGTGGTCTATGCGATCAACAGTATCGCCGGGCCATCCGACCTTGTCTATATGGACGCGAAGGGCAAGACGACGCGGCTGACCAACGTCAACGCCGAAGCCCTCGCCGCGCTCGATCCGGTCAATTATCAGACATTCGATTTTGCCGGAGCCAATGGCGAACAGGTGTACGGCCAGATCGTAAAGCCGCAAAACGCGACTGGAAAATTGCCGGTGCTGCTGCTCGTTCA
>JANOPT010000103.1:0-7899 GCA_031421975.1 Sphingomonadales bacterium
CCTGGGGTCATGGTGACATAGGCGGCATGGTAGCCGCCGCCACCTGCGCCAATAATCATGTTGGTCGGTGCGTCTTCACTGACCAGATAGAGTGCGGCGGGAACGACATTTTCGGGTGTGAACTGTTCAAACAGGCCTTCAGGGAAAATGTCTTCGGTCATCCGCGTGCCCGCAACCGGCGCGATAGAATTGACGCGGATATTATATTTTGCACCTTCAAGGTGGAGCGTTTTGGTCAGGCCAGCAAGCCCCAGCTTCGCCGCGCCGTAATTCGCTTGGCCGAAATTGCCGTACAGCCCGGTCGACGACGTGGTCATCAGGATGCGGCCATAGGCCTGTTCGCGCATCATGTCCCACACCGCCTTGGTGCAGTTCGCCGAACCCGACACATGGACTTTCAGGACAAGGTCAAAGTCGGCAGGCTCCATCTTGGCAAAGCTCTTGTCGCGCAATATACCCGCATTGTTAATCAGGATATGGACACCGCCCCAGGCTTCCTTGGCCTTGGCGACCATCTCGACCATCTGGTCATAGTCGGTAACACTGCCGCCGTTTGCCATCGCTTCGCCGCCAGCCGCTTTGATCTCTTCGACGACCAGCGCCGCTGCGTCCGAGGTTCCGGTACCATCGCGCGCACCGCCCAGATCGTTGACGACAACCTTTGCCCCGCGGCGACCCAGTTCGAGCGCATAGGCTTTACCCAGTCCGCCGCCCGCACCCGTCACGATAGCGACTTTGTCCTTAAAGCTGATGGTCATCGATTGTCTCCATAGATAAGCGGCGACCATGACGTCGCCAGAATTGGCGGTGCCTTGGCATGGCCATTTGCTTTACGCAAGCGTAAAGCAAGCTCGGCGATGAATGTCACAAAACCGCAATGAATAAGTCACGTTGAAGTCACAGCTATGTTGTCTAGGCGTCATCAAATTCAACTCAGGTCAAAGGACTGCCTCTCATGATCCCGTTCCGTATGTACGCTGGCATCGCCTGCCTTGCCACATTTTCGGCCCCGGCAACCGCTCAGGAGGCAGCCGTCAACCCGCCAGCGCCGACTGATGCAAAGGCAGCCGATTCCGCTCCGCCAAAAGCGGCAGAAACACCGAAATCCGGATGGCAACTAAAGCCGCGCTGGCGCCTGCAATACGACATCGCCGATATTGATGGCCCGACTGGACTATCCGGTCAGGGTAAATTTGAAGATATCCGCCGGACCCAGCTTGGCGTTGACGTGAAAATGCCGGGTGGTTTCTCAGCGCGCGTGGAGGGCGAGTTTTCGGCTGACCCCATCGAGTTTGTCGACGCTTATCTGGCGTGGGATGGCAAGGGCGTGAATGTCACGGCTGGTCAATACAAGACGTTCACTCCGCTCGACGATATGACAAGCGACCTCAATACCAGCTTTGTCGAGCGCGCGGCATTTGTAACAGCATTTGGTTACAGCCGTCGGACAGGGCTTTCGGCAGGATATTCCAAGGGTGATTTCGGTATCAACGGCGGCGTGTTCACCGATCCGCTGATCCAGCTTAACGACGTTCAATCGAACAGCGTGTCCGTCGATACGCGGGCGTATTTTTCCCCTAAAATGGGCAAGGCAAAGCTGCATTTCGGTGCTGCGTATCACTGGCGCGATTTGAACGATTTCGGCCTGGCAACGACGCGCTATCGTCAGCGTCCATTGGTACGTATTACCGATACCCGGTATATCGGCACGCCGGGCCTTGCCATAACCAAAGAGCAGAAATATGGGCTGGAAGCAGCTGGCGTTATGGGACGCCTTCATGCCGCGGGCGAAATTCACTGGTTGAAGGCAAGCCGGACCGGACTTGATAACCCGAGCTTTTTTGGTGGCTACGCAGAAGCAGGATTTTTCCTGACCAACGACAGCCGCCCGTTAAAGGGCGGTGCATTTGGGGCGATCAAGCCTAAAAAGCCGCTTGGCAACGGCGGCATCGGCGCGGTTCAGGTCAACGTTCGTTATGACTATCTTGATCTCAACAGCGCGGGTGTAACCGGCGGCAAACAGGACGGTTATATGGCGTCGCTAATCTGGACGCCTGTCGATTATCTGCGGGTAATGGCGAATTACGCACGGCTCGATTACACCGACGCCCGTGTCGCTGTAGCAGGAAACCGCGCGTACGCGGTCGATGTCATTGCGATCCGTGGACAGCTGACTTTTTAGACAGCATCCTGATCGAGCGAATATCCGGCCGAACGCACCGTTCGGATGATGTCGCTGCCAAATCCTTCATTCAGCGCTTTCCGCAAGCGGCGGATGTGGACATCGACGGTGCGGATTTCGATGTCGCTGTCATGGCCCCAGACGCTGTCCAGCAGTCGCTCGCGTGAAAACACATGGCCGGGATATTCGAGAAAATGCTTTAACAGGCGATACTCGGTCGGGCCCAATGGAACCTGCTTCCCTGCGCGGCGGACTTTATGCGCGACGGTGTCCATTTCCACGTCACCGAAACGCAGGGCTTCCCCTGCCAGTGCGGGACGGACACGGCGCAATACGGCCTTTGCCCGGGCAACAAGCTCGCGCGGGCTGAACGGCTTGGTCACATAATCGTCCGCCCCGATTTCAAGACCGCGAATCCGGTCGTCTTCTTCTCCGCGCGCGGTGAGCATGATGATCGGCACATTGGCGGTGCTATCCAGCTTGCGTAGCTGCCTGCAGACCTCAATTCCCGAGAGATTTTCCAGCATCCAGTCAAGCAGCACCAGATCGGGGGTGCGTTCCTTGGCCATCAGCAGCGCTTCCTCGCCGTCGCCGGTGTGGCGAACGTCGAATTCCTCGCGTTCGAAATGCCAGCGTACCAATTCGGCAAGGGCGCTGTCGTCTTCGACCAAAAGCAGTTGTGCCTTGGGCATATATAAGTCTCCGCCTTATGCGTCGGGCAAATTTTCGCCGGTTTCGGTAAAGTAAATCATTTGCGCCACCGTGGTCGTGTGATCGCCGATCCGTTCAAGATTCTTGGCGGTAAACAGCAGATGGGCAACGTCAGTTGCATTTTTCGGATTCTTCACGACATAAGCGACGAAATCGACGAACAGATCCTTGTTGATCTGGTCTACATCGTCGTCCCTGACGGACACCGCCCGCGCCAGATCTATATCGCGCTTCGCATAGGCATCCATCGCGTTGCGGATCATCTCGACCACAATGTCGCCCATCCGGCTCAATTGCTCGCTTCCGGTCAGTGCGACTTTTCCATCCATCTGCGGGACGCGTTTGGCGATGTTTTTGGCGTAATCACCGATGCGTTCGATGACCGCCGACATCTTGAGTGCTGCGATCAGTTCGCGTAAATCATCGGCCATCGGCGCGCGCAGGGCGATCGTCCGCACGACCAGCCGTTCCACTTCGGTTTCCAGATGGTCGATGATCTTGTCTTCGGCGCGGGTTTTGACGGCAAGGTCGCTGTCATATTCGCGCAACGCCTTCATCGCGGCCACCACGGCCGCTTCGGCACGCGCGCCCATTTCGGCGATTAGCCCGCGAATTTCGTCCATATCGTCGTCGAAAGCGGTGAGGGTGTGTTTGGTACCGGTGCTCATGTCGTTGTCCCTTAGCCGTAACGGCCCGTGATATAATCTTTGGTCCGGTCTTCACGTGGATTGGTGAATATATCCGATGTTTCCCCAAATTCGATCAGATTGCCCAAATGAAAGAATGCAGTACGTTGCGAAACGCGCGCGGCCTGCTGCATATTATGCGTCACGATGATGATAGCATATTTTCCCCGCAGGTCGTGGATCAATTCCTCAATGCGAGCGGTTGCAATGGGATCTAGCGCGGAACACGGTTCGTCCATCAGGATGACTTCGGGATCGACCGCAATTGCGCGGGCGATGCACAACCGTTGTTGTTGCCCGCCCGACAAAGCGGTGCCGCTATCGCTTAACCGGTCTTTCACTTCGCCCCACAGGCCAGCGCGAGTCAACGAGCTTTCGACAATCTGGTCGAGCTCCAATTTGCCCGTCGCCAGGCCGTGAATTCTGGGGCCGTAAGCGACATTGTCATAAATCGATTTGGGAAAGGGATTGGGTTTCTGGAAAACCATCCCGACACGGGCGCGAAGCTGAACCACGTCCATCGACGATGCGTAAATATCCTGCCCGTCAAGGAAGATGTTACCTTCGACCCGCGCGCCGGCGATCGTGTCGTTCATGCGGTTCAAAGACCTTAAAAAAGTCGATTTCCCACATCCCGACGGACCGATGAATGCGGTGACATTTTCGCGATCGACATCGATAGAGACGTTATTAATCGCCTGCTTGTCGCCATAATAGACGTTGACGTTACGCGTCGATATTTTGGGATTTTCAGTGGTTGCAACCACGATGCCGTCCTTTTTTGTTCATGGCTACCAACGCGTTTCGAAACGGTTGCGTAGGTAAATCGCCAGGGCATTCATTCCCAGCAGGAAAATAAGCAACACGATGATGGCCGCACTTGTTTTTTCGACAAAGCCCTGATTAACCTCATCAGACCATAAATAGATCTGCACGGGAAGTGCGGTTGCTGCGTCGGTAAAGCCTTGCGGGGCCGATGGAATAAACGCCCGCATGCCAATCATCAATAACGGCGCGGTCTCGCCCAATGCCCGCGCCATGCCAATGATGGTGCCGGTCAGTATTCCGGGCAGGGCAAGCGGCAGGACGTGGTGGAACACCACCTGAATAGGCGAGGCACCGATTCCCAGCGCCGCTTCGCGAATAGAGGGCGGAACCGATTTTACGGCATTGCGTCCGGCAATGACGATAACCGGCATGGTCATCAGGGCAAGTGTCAGGCCGCCAACGAAAGCCGACGAACGTGGCATTCCGAACAATGTCAGGAACACGGCAAGGCCCAGCAGACCAAAAATGATAGAGGGAACGGCGGCCAAATTATTGATCGATACCTCGATCATGTCCGTCATCCGGTTTTTGGCCGCATATTCCTCAAGGTATAGCGCCGTAAATACGCCGATCGGGAAAGCCAGCAGCAGCGTGATTGCCATGGTCATCAGCGATCCCTTGAACGCCGCCCAGATGCCGACAGAAGACGGGTCGGTTGCATCCGCTCCAGTCAGAAATGTCCAGTTAAAACCGGTGCGTAGCGCGTTCTTTTCGGTCAGCGTCGCAACGGCACGCTCTGCGACCGGCTCGCCACGTCGTTTGTACGCGATGTCGATGCGCGATTCGGCGGGCAACCACAGCCGCTGCTTGCCGACGATCAAATCAGGGTTGCTGGCCAGCCTCTGCCGTACGTTTGCCGCAGCAGCCGATGTCAGAAATGAGCTTCCCTGTTCGCCATATTGCTGCCCGACGGCAAGATCGAGTACACCAGGAATATCCATCGAGTTCAGCGCAGCATCGGCATTGGCACCGCTGATCGACGCAGCGGTCGCGCCTGAGGTCAGCGCCGGAAAATCGAAATCGACGGCAACTTCGGTGCGTTGAAAACCAAGCAAACCCTGGCCCAGCATCGTGAACAGCAGAAAGGCCAGAAACAATGTCGACAGGGCGACAGCCAAAAAACCCATCGCCTTGAACCGGCGCTCTGCGGCGTAGCGGCTGGCAATTCGCTTTTGCATCACCTGACCGTTCCAGTCGGTAGGTTTTGGATCGATGGCAGCGTTATTCATATGCTTCACGATACCGTTTGACGACGCGAAGCGCGACATAATTGAGGAAGAACGTCGTGACAAACAGCGCCAGACCGAGGGCGAACGCGGCCAGGGTGTGTGGGCTGCCAAAATCCTGATCACCGGTCAACAGCGCCACGATCTGGACCGTCACGGTGGTTATGGTGTCAAAGGGATTGGCTGTCAGATTGGCCGTGTACCCTGCCGCCATGACGACGATCATCGTTTCGCCAATGGCGCGGCTGACGGCAAGCAAGATGCCGCCGACCACACCTGGTAACGCCGCCGGAAGCAAAACCTGTTTGATCGTTTCGCTTTTGGTCGCGCCCATTGCCAGGCTGCCGTCGCGCATGGCACCGGGGACTGCAGCGATGCTGTCGTCGGACATCGACGACACCAAAGGAATAATCATCACTCCCATGACGATGCCCGCCGCCAGCGCATTGTCCGAAGCGGCATTGCTGATGCCAAGCATGACAGCAAAGTCGCGAATGGCCGGCGCGACCGTCAGGGCAGCGAAATAGCCATATACCACCGTTGGCACTCCAGCCAAAATCTCCAGGATCGGCTTCATCCATTTGCGGACGGTCAATGAGGCGTATTGAGTCAGGAAAATTGCACTCATCAGGCCAAGCGGAATGGCGACCAGCATGGCGATAATGGCGCCAATGAAAATCGTTCCCCAGAATAACGGAATGGCGCCATAGCCATTGTCCGCACCAGGCGTGATAATGTTTTTGGGATTCCAGTTGGTGCCGAATAGAAACTCCAAAGGCGATACCATGTTGAAGAACTGATAAGATTCAAAGATCAGCGAGGCAAAGATGCCCACAGTCGTAACAATCGCTATGAGCGACGCGAACAACAGGCCCAGCATGACCAGGCGCTCGACTTGATTACGGGCGCGAAAATCCGGTTTCAAACGCGTGAAAGCATAAGCGCCACCGCCAAACAAAAGCAGCAATGTGCCCGCCAGACCAAGCCACCGATAATAAGAAAGCGCGCCTTGATACAGCGGCACGAGCTTCTCGCTTTGCGCCTGGAATGCTGTGGCCTGAAAACCTAGCGCGATGGCGCGCGCTTCGGACAAAATCGCCGCGCGGGCGAAACTGTCCTGCGGCAAATCCGACGCGGCAGGCGCGGTGAGCACCATATTGGTGACGAGCGACGGCGACACCGATTGCCATATAAACATGAAAACGAGCGCAGGCAAAACGGCACATACCGCAACAAACCAGCCATGATAGGCTGGAAGACTGTTGACCTGACCCCTCGGCCCGCCTTTGGCAGTTCGCACAAAAGCAGCCGCCCGCGCACGACCGGAAATCCAGCCGACGAGACCAAGGCCAAGGACAAGGAATAGCAATGCTGTTCCAGTCATAAACTCAACCTAGCCCCCTTCGACCATAAGGTCGATATTTGCCAAATACGGCACTCAACGCGATTGGACATGAACCGAAACAAGATTCGATTCATGTCCATAGACGCCATGGATGTTGCAGATTTATTTCAAATCTGCGCCATCCATGGATGCCAGGCTGCCAGCAGAGTCCGTCGCCTTTTTATAGTCAGCCTCGGTTGACGCGATCATGCCCAATTTGGTCAGATAGCCGCCAACTGCGCCGCCCTTCAAAAACTCGGCAATGAACTCCTTGATGCCGGGGATTTTGTCGATATGCGCCTTTTTTACATAGATGAACATTTTACGAGCGCCAGGATAGCTGCCGTCGGAGATCGTCGCGATCGTCGGATTTACGCCGTCCATCGTGATACCATGAACTTTGGACGCGTTTTCTTCCATATAGCTGTACCCGAATATGCCGACCATGTTGGGATTGGAATCAAGCTTCTGGACGATCAGATTGTCGTTCTCGCCTTGCTCCTTGAATGCACCATCGGTGCGGATCTCGGTACAGATAGCTTTATACTTGTCTTCGTCGCTTTCCTTCAGAGCCTTGGTCGCAGCATCGGTCTTGCATCCTGCTTCCATGATCAACTCGTGGAACGAATCGCGTGTCCCCGATGTCGTTGGTGGTCCGAATACGGAAATAGGCAGCTTCGGCAGCGACGGGTTTACATCTGACCAAAGCTTTGCAGTCTGTGGCTTACCGAAAGGGTTTGCGGCCAGTGCCTTGTAGACATCAGCGGTGCTCAGGGCGAATTTTTGCCCCTTGTTGGATTGTGCAAGAGCCAAGCCATCGATGCCGACCTGTACTTCGACAATGTCCTTCACGCCATTTTTCTGGCAGTTTTCGAACTCGCT
>JANOPT010000104.1:0-2792 GCA_031421975.1 Sphingomonadales bacterium
GATATTTGCCCGGTCATCGTTTCGATCTCGCGGTCAATGAGCTTTAGGCCGTCTACCAGCTGCTGCTCGGGCGTTTTACCGCCATGCTCCTTGCGCTTCAGCGCTTCGGGTATGCGTTTGTAACCGTTGATGAGTTCGGGCAGATGTTCGCCGACCAGCTTACGTTCTTCGCGCGCAGCGGGGTCGTTGTCATCGAGCGACTGCAATTGCGGGGCCAACTGGTCGAGGCGCAGGCCGATGTCCTGCATCAGGTTAATCGCGGGTGCTGGCAACGCCGGTCGTTGCGACTCAAGCCACATTTCGGTCTTGCCAGCGAGCGTCGCCAGGTCAGTTTGCCGAAGGCTTTCGGTGGTTGGCATCGGCATTTTGGGATAGCGCAATAATGCGTAGGCCGCTGCCGCTACGGCAAGCGCAGTAATCATCACACCGGAAAAGCCGATGCCGTTAATGATCGTGCCGACGATACCAGCGCCGATCAGCACTGCGCCGACCGCGACGGCGGCCCTGCTGACCTTACCCCAAAAATGCGCACGGCGCAGCGCCTGTGACTTTACGCCGATGGGACCAGTCCGAACGTTTGAAAGCGCGCGCCTAGAATTGTGAATTATTTCATCAGATTGCGAGGCAATGTTATTCAAGCGTCAAGCCTCCAGTGCCGATAACAACCCGCTTTCCTGCGTGGATTTCAACGCCTGTGCCTGACCTTCGGCGCGCGCGATATAGCCTTTGGATTTTTCCACTTCCTTTTCCAGCGCCACCGAGGTCTGCTTCATACTGTCGAGCGCTTTCATCTTGAAGGTATCGATGGCGTCCATCGTGTCATAGATATTCTGGAACGCGCGGCTCAATGTTTCGAGCGGAATGGTCGAGTTCGCCGCCTGTTCATGAATGCGCGCAGTGTTGTCTTTCAATAGCGCGCCGGTCGCATCGATAATGCTCGCGGTCGTGGTATTGAGCGCGGTAACCTGATCGAGCACCAGTTTCTGGTTGGTCATGGCCTGCGCAACCGTCACCGCAGTTCGAAGCGCGCCAACGGTCGTGGTCGAAGCCCGGTCAACGCCTTTAACCAGTTCGACATTGTTCTTCTTCACCAGATCGAGTGCGAGATAGCCCTGCACCGTTACCGCCATTTGCGTCAGCAAATCCTGCGTACGCTGGCGCACATAAAACAACGCGCTTTCCTTGATCGCGCACGCTTTGGCCGGATCGGACAGTTCGAGCTCGCCTGCCTTTTCCTCAAGCTTCGCATCGAGCTGTTTCGACATCACGATCATCTGTTCGAGCTTGCCCATCGCAACCCACAGATTCTGCCGCTCGACGTCGATCGCGGCATTGTCCATCAGCAGCTCGTCCTTGCCGTTGCCAAGGCGGCCCAAAATCGAGCTGATATGCGTCTGCGAGCTTTGATAACTATCAAAATAATTGCGGAGTTTGTTGCCGAACGGGATGATGCCAAACAGCTTCTGCTTGGTCATCAAATTGCCCTTTTTGGAAGGGTCCAGATCCTCGACGACCCGGCGCAGCTCAGCCAAATCAGCACCAACGCCCGAGCCTTCGTCCATGCGGCGAATGGGTTTGTCGAGGAAACGGTTCGACTGGTTCGACGCCTCCATGATTTCCTTGCGGCCCATGTTGGTCAGTTGGTCGACGCGCTTGCCGAATTCGGGACTGTTGACGTCTTGCGCGATCAGGTCAGCGACATAAGCCTCGACGCGCTCCTGCAACTTCGTCGTCTGCTCGTCGGTAACAGGCACCAGCCCCATCGCCTGTTGCGGCGAGACCGTTGGCACCGGATCGGGCGGCGTCAGTTTCAGATCGGATACGGTCTGCGTTACGGTTTCGGTCGACATGGTCACTCTTCCCACTGAAAATACCAACAAACAGATGGAACGAGCGCCCGACTTATTCAAGCACTTACCGTCCCCAGCTGTATTATTTTTCTAATACACCATCGCCCTGTGCCTTCAAAGCAGCTTCGACCAGTGGGGATAATCCTTCGACAACCCGCGACACGCCTTTGGCGTTGGGGTGGATGCCGTCGGGCAGCATCAACGCCTTGTCGGCGACCACGCCATCGAGGAAAAATGGGTAAAGCGGTGTATCATACTGCTTTGCAAGTTGTGGAAATAGCCCATTGAAAGCGCTTGCATAATCCTGCCCAAGATTGGGTGCCGCGAGCATCCCGGTCAGGACCACAGGAATGTCGCGCTTTTGCAGATCATCCAGCATCGCCACCATATTCGCCCGCGTTTCTTCCGGCTTGATACCGCGCAGCATATCGTTGCCGCCAAGCCCCAGCACGACGAGATCCGGTTTAGCCTCCAGATTGTCGAGTACAAAACCCAGCCGTAACTTGCCCGCCGCCGTGGTATCGCCCGATACCCCCGCGTTGTGGACGCGCGCATTGATACCATCGGCGATCAGCGCCGCCTCCAACTGCGGGGCGAACCCGTCATTGGGGGCGAGGCGATATCCGGCATAGAGGCTATCGCCGAACGCCACGACGAGCTTGTCATACTGGACTGCCTCGGCCTTGGTTTCCGTTTTCGGCTGTTCGTCCGCTACAGGATTATTCCCGCATGCCGCCAGCCCTTGGATTGCAAGGATAAGCGCACCATATAGCCAAAAACCTCTGTTCATAAGGACGCTTCCTTGCACGCTCCGGTCAACTCACATGCGGATATGGCAATCCGCGCGGCAAATGTCACCCTAAGCCTTGGTTCGAACGATGCCGAAGTATCGATTTTGCGCGGGGTGGACCTTGAAGTGCCTTATGACAGCAGCGTTGCGTT
>JANOPT010000105.1:0-4412 GCA_031421975.1 Sphingomonadales bacterium
TTGCGCCGGGCAACGCTATAATTCGCATTGCCGACAAAGCCGGGCAGCGCGAGCGCCGAAATTGGCAGCAGCTGGCTGAAGATCGTGGCGCGGGTCTGGTCCTGCACCGTGTGGAACCAGGTCGGGCCAGTGATACGGTAATCGGCGCGCATCACCAGGTCCAGACTATCATTCAGCGGCGCGTCGATCTGGCTGCCGAGGTTGATCGTGTAATCTGCGGTGTAAGGCGACTTGTTACCGACGGTGTAAGGCCGCGATGCGTTTTTCTTGATCTCGCTGTCGGTCAGGTTGACCGAACCGAAAATCTTCCAGCCGTCGACGATTTTGGCGGTGGTATTGAATTCGACGCCCTTGACCTCGACCTTGTCGATGTTGGACACCACGCGCAGCAAGCCGAACGAGCCGACGAAAAATTCAAAGAACTGCATATCGGTGATACGGGTATAATAGCCCGCAAGGTCAAAGGTGACGCGGTTATCGAACAGCGACCCCTTGACACCTACCTCGAACGCGCTCGAACGTTCCTTGCGGAACTGGTCGTTGATCGTCACGCCGGCACCGATAGCGGGGATGTTGAAATTAGCATTCACCAGCGCAGACGATCCGGTGTTGTTAAACCCACCCGATTTGAAGCCGACGCCCCAGTTGGCGTAAATATTGGTCGAGCTATTCGGCGTGAAGCTGAGCGTAATTTTCGGTTCAAGCTGCTTGAAGGTTGCCGACTTGTCCGCGATGCTGCCGGTGGCAGGCAGGCCGGGGTTGATTTTTGCGCCGGTAATCGGGTCGAACACATTCGGGACGAGGTTGGATGTGCTGCGGTCCTCGACATCGTACCGCAGTGCGACGCCCGCCTTGAATTGGTCGGATGCGGCATAGTCGACCGAACCAAAGGCCGCATATACATCGGTTTTGAACTTGTCGGAGAACAACTGTGACGTCGGGTTGCTGCTGCCAGGCGCATTGTAGAGTTCCTTGCTGACGCCTTGCCCCAGATCGGCCCCGAGGCTCACCCCGACCGATCGGTCGATGTGAAGGCCGTAGACGCCCAATTGCCAATCGAGCGGACCATCGCCGTTGGATGCCAACCGGATTTCGCCGCTGATGTCCTTCTGATTGCGGATTTGCAGCTGCGTGCCATCGCAGGTGGTCGGGCTGTAAGCGCCGAAAGTCGAACCCGTCGCTGGCGCGAAGATGAACGGAACAGGTATCTGGCCGATGAAACCGGGGGGGTTGACCGGAAAGCCAGTGAGGGCTGCTGTCGTTGCAAAGCACTGGTTTGCTACCGCAAGGTTTGTCGGGTTCGCCGCAGGGCCGCCGGGCGTAAACACCGATATATAGCGCGCAAAGTCCGCCGAAGTGCCGTCGGCGGTCAGGCTCTGATCGACATCGGAATAAAGCGCCCATGCGGTCAGCCTGGTCGAACCGAAATCATGTTCCAGCTTGGCTGAAAAATCCATCGACCGCTGATCGTTGGTCGGGCGGATGTTGCCATAATAACGCAACGGATGATCGTCGACATCCTCGAAGAACGCGCCGCCAAAGGCTTCGATATGGAAAACCGAGTTGAAGTTGATCGACGCGCCCGACAGCTTCGCGTAGCGCGCTTTCAGGTCGATATTGGTGTCATCACCCAATTGCGCCACAAACCGGCCATGGATTGAATACACCTCCTGATCGTCCACGACCTTGCGATCGAGAAACAGGTTCCGGTAAAAACCGTCGGTCGTGCGATAATTGCCTGACAGGACAAACCCCGCGCTGTCACCAAGCGGCGCAGCGATATAGGCGGTGCCTTCAATCGTCTTTTCATTGGCGTAGCTTAGTTTCACCGCGCCTTCGAGGGTATCGCCCGGCTTTACCGTCGATATTACAATCGCCCCTGCGGCAGCATTACGACCATAAATGGCGCCTTGCGGGCCTTTCAATATTTCGATCTGGCGCAGCGTGCCCTGGGTCTGGTTCAACTGTGCGGTGTTGGTCTTCAATATACCATCGACCACCAGCGCAACCGAACTTTCGGCGTCGCGCGCGCCGTTGATGCCGCGAATGTTGATCTGCGTATCGCCCGCCTCAGCCGTTCCGGTGACGATGGTTACCCCGGGGATCAGCTGGGCAAAACCTTGTGCGTTGTCCGCTCCGGTTTTAGCCAGCGAGTCTGCATCGAGTACCGACACTGATGCCGGAACGTCGACCAATCGTTCATTCTGGCGCCGCGCGGTAACGATGATTTCCTCACCCGACACGCCGTCTTCGGCGTCCTGCGCGAAAGCCGTTGTCGGCAACATTGCGCTGGCCGCAATCGATGCGAGGAGTGCACGTTTCGTGATACCCATGTTAATAATCTCCCTGAAATAGCATTTATTGCTTTGTCGGCAGCTTATTGTATACAAATACCATTCGTCAAGAGGAGCGTTAATACAATGTCCCGGGCATCGGATAGAGCCTATAGCCATATTCGCAGCATGATATTATCCGGCGAGTTGCAGCCGGGGTTGCAGATTCGTGAAGAGGCCCTGGCAGAGCTTTGCGGTGTATCGCGCACACCGGTACGCGATGCGCTTCGGCGGCTCGAAGCAGAGCTTTTCATCCGGCGCAACGAATCACAGCGCAGCTTTGTCGCCGACTGGTCGCTCGACGACCTGGAGGAGGCCTTCCAGTTGCGCGCCATGCTTGAATCGCACGCGGCGAGACGCGCGGCGGGGCGCATTTCATGGGACCAACTCGCTCGGCTAAGAACGCACAATGACGGCATAAAACTGGCAATTACGGACAAAACGCCCGATGTTCCCAAGTTCCTCGATCATAACCGGCATTTTCACATGATTATCTTGGAGGCAGCAGCATCAGACCGACTGACCGGGATGCTTGCCCAAGTAATCGAGCAGCCCGTCGTTTTGCGTACGGCATTGCAATATGATTTGGAAAACCTCATGCGCTCGCATCGCGAACATGACGAGTTGCTGGCAGCTTTTGACCACCGCGACGGCGATTGGGCGGCGGCGGTGATGACGGGACACATACGCCGTGCCTTTCACGCTTATGCAGAAGCGCACAAGACGGGGGCGGATCAGCCCATGAATGACGTTGCCGCATGACATCGCCGTATAAGGCTGGTTGATTTTGTATACAAATATGGCAAAAGCCGAGTCATGAGTGCACGTTCCAGCATAAATTTTGTCGAAGTCGGCCCGCGTGACGGGCTGCAGAACGAAAAAGTTCTGATCTCGACAGCCGACAAGCTGGATTTGATAACGCGTGCAATCGACGCTGGCGCGCGGCGTGTCGAAGTAACAAGCTTCGTTAATCCTAAAAAAGTACCGCAAATGGCCGACGCCGAAGAAGTGTGTGTGCGGCTGCCGCGGCGTGACGATATCACCTATATCGGTCTGGTGATGAACATGCGCGGTGCGGAACGGGCAATGGCGACAGGCCGGATTGATCAGTTGGGCGCGGTGGTTGTTTCAACCAATAGCTTTGCAATGGCCAATCAAGGGCAGACCAGCGCCGAATCGATCGGCATCGCAGCTGACATCATCACACGCGCCAATGCAGCGGACCTGAGCGCACAAGCCACCATCGCCGCGTCCTTTGGCTGTCCGTTTGAGGGCGAAGTCGCCGACGACCGCGTTGTCGAAATCGCCAAACGGCTTGCCGACGCCTTGCCGGTGGAAATTGCCCTCGCGGATACGATAGGTGTCGCAAATCCGGCGCATGTCGGGCGGCTGGTGCAGCGCGTGCGCGAAGCGATCGCCCCGCTGCCGGTACGCGTCCATTTTCATAACACGCGAAATACCGGCCTTGCCAATGTCTGGGCGGCGGTGCTGGCAGGCGCAACGGTTGTCGATGCATCGCTCGGTGGCCTCGGTGGCTGTCCGTTCGCGCCGGGTGCTGCGGGGAACGTGCCAAGCGAGGATGTCGTCTACATGCTCGAACGCGCAGGCATCGACACAGGCATGGATTTGGAAAAACTGATCGAGGCCAGCAACTGGCTATCGGGCGTTATGGGACGGAAACTGCCCGGGATGGTGGCGCAAGCGCCGCGTTTCCCGACGGCAGCTTGAGGAGAATATTATGGGTTATCGTTTGGGCGTAGATGTCGGCGGGACTTTTACCGACCTGTTGTTGTTCGACGCAGTCACGGGCGCGTTCTGGCGACACAAGACCCCGTCCACGCCGCACGACAGCAGCGAAGGAATATTGAACGGTGTGACTGCGATTTGCGCGGACGCCGGGGTCGATCAAAAAGATATCGAATATTTCCTGCACGGGACAACAGTCGCCACAAACGCAGTGCTCGAAGGCAAAGGCGCACGGGTAGGCCTGATTGTGACCGAGGGCCATCGCGACATCATGCAAATTGCGCGGTCCTATGTACCCGGCGGCTTGGCAGCCTGGATCATCTGGCCCAAGCC
>JANOPT010000106.1:0-3390 GCA_031421975.1 Sphingomonadales bacterium
GGTGTTGTCCGCTCCTTCACCGGAGCATCCAGCGGCCCCCTCTCCGTTCGTGTCGAGCATCGTCGAGACACCGGGCAGTCAAAGCGCCACCCTTCGTCAAACCGCCATGGCCGCGATTTCCGCCACCCGTTTCATCCCTGAAAAGGGCCGCAACCGGCTGTCGTCGATGGTCGAGGCCCGCCCCGACTGGGTGCTCAGCCGCCAGCGCGCTTGGGGTGTGCCGATCACCTTGTTCGTGAAAAAGGGAACGAACCAGTATTTGAGCGACCCTGCCGTCAACGCACGCATCATCGCGGGCGTCCGCGAACACGGCGTTGATGGCTGGTCCGACGAACGCGCGGCTGAATATCTCGGCAGCGACTATGCACTCGACGATTATGAGCGAGTAACTGACATTCTCGACGTCTGGTTCGATTCGGGCTGCACCCATGTGTTCGTTATGGAAAGTGGGCGTTGGCCGGATATGACTCGCCCAGCTGGATATGATAAACCCCCTGCTGATTTGTATCTCGAAGGCAGCGATCAACATCGCGGCTGGTTCCAGTCGTCGTTGCTTGAAAGCTGCGGAACACGCGGCCATGCGCCTTACAAGGCAGTGCTGACCCACGGTTTCACGATGGACCAGAAGGGCATGAAAATGTCCAAGTCGCTGGGCAACACGATCAATCCATTGGACCTGATCCGCGACAGCGGCGCGGACATCTTGCGGCTCTGGGCGCTGACCGTTGACTTCACCGAGGACCACCGGATCGGCAAGGAAATCCTGCAAGGCGTGTCCGACCAGTATCGCAAATTGCGTAACACGTTTCGGTATCTGTTGGGTGCGCTCGACGGATTTTCGGACGCGGAAAAGGTCCCGGTTGCCGAAATGCCCGAGCTGGAGCGGTATATGCTCCATTTGCTCGCCGACATGGACGCGAAGCTGAAGACGGCGGTCAATGACTTCGACTTCAACAGCTACGTCCGCCTGCTGACCGATCTCGCTAATGAAGACCTGTCGGCCTTCTTCTTCGATATCCGCAAGGATTGCCTCTATTGCGATGCAGCGACCAATCCCAAGCGGATGGCGTATCGGACGGTTTTGGACATATTGTTCCACGCGCTGGTCCGCTACGCCGCACCGGTGCTGGTGTTTACCAGCGAAGAGGTTTGGCAGACGCGCTTTGGTCCTGATGCGGACAGCGTGCATTTCTCCGATTGGCCAACCCTTCCCACTCTTCGTCATTCCCGCGAAGGCGGGAATCCATCCCCTGAGGGTGATGTTTCGACAGGTCAGGAGTTGGACCCCCGCGTTCGCGGGGGTGACGAGTTAGTGGAGAGGTGGACAATATTGCGAGCCATTCGTTCCAATGTGAGCGAGCAAATCGAGCCGCTCCGCCGGAACAAGTTTATTGGCTCAAGCCTCGAAGCTCAGGTCCTATTTGAACTGGATGGATCAGCAGAGGATGAGGCGTTCGGAGATTTGATCCGATCAGCCGATTTTGCAGAACTTGCAATTGTCGCGTCGGTCGAAACCAAGGAACATCCAAAGCCGGAACGAAAGATTTATCACGATGGCGACACAGAGACGGCAATAATCGTCACCAAAACCACCAACCACAAATGTGGTCGCTGCTGGCGGCATCTTCCCGAGGTTGTCGGAGACGGCGCGCTGTGCAACAGGTGCGAGGATGTGGTCAATGCCTAGCTCTGCGCCCCTCTGCGTCTCCGCGTCTCTGCGCGAAAACCCTTTTTTTCGGTTCGCGCAGAGGCGCAGAGACGCGGAGAAGATTTTATGAACGCCCGTTTCCGCCTGCAGGGCATCATGCTCGCAAGCCTTGTCTTTATCGCCGACCAGATCGTCAAATACGCGATGCTCGGGCCGTTGCAGCTGAAAAGCCGCGGCGTCATCCATATCATTTCGTTCTTCGACCTGCGCTATGCCGAAAATCGCGGCGTCTCGATGAGCTTCCTCACCGCCAGCAGCGATGCCGAGCGCTGGGCGCTGGTGGCGCTGACTGCGGTGATCGCAGGCGGCGTCGCTGTGTGGATGTGGCGCGAGAAATTGCACGGCGATGTGCTGGCGCTCTCGATGGTGCTGGGCGGGGCGCTCGGCAATATCGTTGATCGCGTGCGTTATGGCTATGTCGTCGATTACGCCGACCTGCATTTTGGCGTGTTCCGGCCATTCTACATCTTCAACCTGGCCGACGCCTGCATCACCATCGGCGTGCTGATATTGCTTGCCCGCGCGTTCCTGATGCGCGAAAAGGAGGCCGACGATGAACAGACCGTTCAGCAACCGGCAAGCAGCGCGGAAATATCGGAGAGAGCATGAAGCGGAAATTGACTTTAGCTGCCATTGCGGTTTTGGCGACATTGTCGGGCTGTGGCTCGACAGGTGTGTTCGACCGTGACCGACCCGATGAATTTGCAGTGACGCGTACCAATCCCATTCAGGTTCCGAGCGAATTCACCCTGCCGCCGCCAACGCCCGATGCGCCGCGTCCGCAGGATGGCGATACCAAAGAGCAGATGCTCGATGCGATGTTCGGCGGCGCCTCGCCTGCGCCGCGCCAATAGACAGGACGATAATGATGTTAACTCCCAAACTGGCTCTTATCAGCGTTGCCCTTGCCTCTGTTCCCATGCTGTCGGGCTGCGGTTCGGCGGGTAATGTCGGGCAGCAAATATGGGATTTTGACGTTCGCGGTAATAAGGCCGTTGCCCCATCGACCGGGCGCGCTGCCCCCTTGGTGGTGCCACCCGATTTCGCGCTCGAACCTACCGCAGCGACTGCTGTTCGGTCAGCAGATGGCGCGCAGGAGCAGGTGCTGGAGGCATTGTTCGGCGGACCGGCGCAACGTTCGGTTGCCGAGCGGGCATTGACGACCAATGCCGGCACCGCAGAAGCGGGCATTCGCTCGTCCGTTGGCGACCCCAACACCAATACGGTCAACAAGGGATCGATTACCCGCGATATCATCGCTGCCCCTGAAGGCGATGGACAAACGGCGCAGGCGGTAATCCCGGGCTGATTATCGGCACCGCGCAGGCGGTTACGCCCGCACGCCTGCTTCTTCCACTCCGGCGCTGTTATGGCGCAAGGCCTTTAACACTGTTTCGACGATTTGCGGGGCGTTCAGGCCAGCATCGTCATATTGCTTTTGCGGGGAATCCTGATCCTGGAAGATATCGGGAAGGCGCATCGTACGGATTTTGAGACCGGTATCCATCAAACCAAGGTCGCTGGCCAATGTCAGCACATGCGCGCCCAGGCCGCCGATTGCGGCTTCTTCGACTGTGACGACAACCTCGTGCGTGGCAATCAGATGGCGGATCAAGTCTTCGTCGAGCGGTTTGACAAAGCGAAGGTCGGCAACAGTGGTGCTCAAGCCCTTGGCGTCGAGC
>JANOPT010000107.1:0-3358 GCA_031421975.1 Sphingomonadales bacterium
GTTGGCGTGGCCAAAAAAGCCGACTGATTAGCCCTATTTGATTTGAGCCCGGAATTTTGCCGTGACCGACGGTGCCGGGGCGCCGTTAGCAAAGAGGCCTTTGGGGTTGAAGCAAATGAACTTCACCGCCGGATCATAGCCAGCGACCGGCGTGTAGGTGCATGCGGCGAGATTGGCAGGCGCCGTTGCTGCACTGGAGTAACGGACATCGCGCGAATAAAGGTAACTTAATCCGGCATTGCTTTGCGTAAACAACACCGGATCGCTGGTTGCCGTGCCGACGTCGTCAAAATCGCCATTGTAAAAGGTGAGGGTGACGGGCAGCGCGTCGACGAAGAACGTTGAATCGATATCCTGACCGATGCCGCCGCCATTTGCGATGGAAATGGTGTATTCCATATCCTGGCCTGGCACCGAAAACACGCCCGTTGTAAGGCTGGTATATGGCTTTGACGTTTTGCTGACGGCAAAGTTGGGGCGTGGCAGATCGAAACCAAAATCACGTCCCGTAAGATTGGCACCGGACGTAAGGTTGATCGCAATCGTTGCCGGCGTCCCGATGGCGGCCCCTGTCGGCAAATCGGGATCGGTGGTGAAGACGCGCAATTGGTAGTTGGCATTCAAGGGTATATTTGTGAAGTTATACGTGCCGGTCGCCGTGCTGGAATAGCTGCTGACGAAAATATCATCGGTCGCCCCGGCAGTTCCACGGGTATCGTAAAGGTCGACGCGGATATTACGCAACATACTTTCGGTGGTGATTTGAAAGCTGTCGTTGCGATTGACGTCGGAATAGACGGTGCCGCTAATCGATCCGGTTGCCGATGCGGGCAAGTTGCATTGACGTAATTCGACATTGTCGAGGTAAAAATCACGGCCTCCATTGCCGGCTTCGAGCGACCGCAATGCGGTCAAAATCGATGTCCGGTTTCCGGCGTTGAAGACAAAGCTGTATCGTTTCCACTCCAGCGCAGCGTTGAAGGCCTGCAATGGTCCAGTGTTGAGCGTCACAATGCCGTCGATTTCGACATTGATATTGTTGGGCACGCCATTGGGCTCGCTGTTTGCTGCCCAGAATGACAACTGATAATTCTGGTTGGCCGTTACGTTCAGCGCATTAAAATTGAGAACAGGGGTATTGGTGTTCGGATCCGAGGCAAAGAACCGGCCAGTGTTGCCATAAACCGGGTCGGTGACGCTGGGGTGCTGGGAACCGTTGCGGGGCGTGACCGGATTGGCAACGAACGAGTAATTCCCCCATGTAATACTATAGAATTGTGCATAGACCCCTCCAGTAATCTGCCCGGGATACGGGTTTACCGCAGGTGACTGGTTGGCTGCACCGCTTTCCGTGCCGAAGGTGCCGTTGCCAAAATCGGTTATGAAATTCCCGCCCGTGGTGCTGCCACCCTGAGCCGTGCAGGACGTCGTGCTGGTGGTGTTGATGGTCTGGGCCGCTTGCGCCGGGGTGGCACAGACAATCAGGCACAGGTTTATAACGGCCAGAACGGAAGTCGTTCGGCGGAATGCATTCAGCAATGGTGCTCTGACGAGATCCACTATCATTGACGGCGCGCTACCATAAATCCGCTGATAAAAAGTTACTTAAGCAGTCTTTTACGACCAAAATGGACCTGATTTTAAGGTCAGCCAAAACCCTGGTGATGGGCGCTCGCACCGAACAGAGCTTGACCGCGTGTAAGTCTCTAGCTCTGCATTCAGCAATACGCTACGGCCCGCGCGATGGCCACAACCGCAATCTTTGCACAAAAGGCAACGCCGTGGCGCGACGAGCTTCGCGCGACCTTGCGGCTCGCCTGGCCGATGATCCTGTCCAATCTGACGATGATGTTGATTGGTGTTACCGACGTCATCCTGCTCGGCTGGCTTGGACCGCGCGAGTTGGCGGCCGGGGCATTGGGGCATAATCTGGCAATTCTATGTGCTATTTTCTGCATGGGCCTGGTGACCGCGACGGCCCCGATGATGGCATCGGAAAAGGGCCGCAAAGCCCATTCGGTTCGCGATATCAGGCGAACGTTCCGGCAGGGGCTATGGGTATCATGTGCGGTGATGGTGCCCGTTTGGCTGTTCCTGTCGAACGCCGAAACCATATTGATCGCCACCGGTCAGCAGCCTGATCTTGCGAAGGACGCAGGTATTTTCGTGCGCGCCTATATGTGGTCAATCCTGCCGTTTATCGGTTTCATGGTGCTCAGGAATTTTGTCGCCGCGCTGGAAAAACCGGTTTGGGCGACCGTCGTTGCGGTGGGCGCGGTCATCCTGAATGCCGTCATCAACTATGGACTTATTTTGGGCAATTACGGCTGGCCGCGACTTGGCCTTTTGGGTGCAGGTATCGGCAGCACCATCACCAACGTTATCCAGTTTGTGGTGATGGCGCTGGTGGTCAGCTTCCACCCCCAGTTTCGCCGTTACCATCTGTTCGGCCGGTTCTGGCGCGCGGACTGGCCGCGCTTCCGTGAAATCTGGCGGCTCGGTTTGCCGATCGGCGTCACCATGGGGTTTGAAGGCGGGGTGTTTGTTGCCGCCATCCTGCTGATGGGGTGGATCAATGAGGCGTCGGTCGCGGCGCACGCGATCGCGATCCAGATCGCGTCGCTGACATTCATGGTGCCGATGGGTCTTGGCCAGGCGGCCACTATCCGCGTCGGCCTGGCTTATGGCCGTAAGGATGCGTTTGATATTACGCGGGCAGGGTGGACCGCATTTGCACTAGGCACAGGATTTATGGCAGTCATGGCGCTCGGCATATATCTGTTCCCCGAGGCGCTAATCGGCATATTCGTGACACCGGTCGATGCAGCGACAACGCAAGTCTTCAATCTTGCCGTAAGTTTCCTGATGGTCGCGGCGATATTCCAGATTGTTGATGGCGCGCAGGTCGTCGGCGCAGGAATGCTGCGCGGACTGCACGACACCAAAGTGCCCATGTTCTTTGCTGCGTTCGGTTACTGGGTGGTAGGCATCGGCGTCGGTGCGTGGCTGGCGTTCAAGGAAGGCTGGGACGGCGTCGGGGTCTGGGCCGGGCTGGCGACCGGGCTTGCGATTGTGTCGATGCTTATGCTGATGCGGTGGTCGATGCGCGTGAAACTTGGGCTGTTGCCTTCAAAACGGTAGCACGCCTTCATATTGCGACAATGGCGGCGCACCTGCGACTTTTGCGCCACGGCGCAACAGAAAAACATGCTTCACGATTTCGGCCTGCTGCTCGATGCCATATTGGTGCAGCTTCCACCCGGGTTTCAGGCTGTAATCATAACGGCTGAACGGATGCCGTCTTAGCGGTAGGAAAATACCTTTCTGGTGCTGCCACACATGGACGAGTTCGTGAATG
>JANOPT010000108.1:0-22968 GCA_031421975.1 Sphingomonadales bacterium
GGATGGACGCCCGGGACGATGCCGAAAGGCATCATACCGATGAAGTTCGCCATCAGGATGAACATGAACAACGAAAACACCAAAGGCACATATTTCTTGCCTTCGGGGCCGACGCTTGAGGTGACCATCCCATTGACGAAACCAGTCACGCCTTCGACCGCCATCTGCCAGCGGCCGGGCACCAGATCGCGCTTCATACCGCCCCACATGAACAGCCAGAGCGCGCCAAGCACGAGGATCATGAACAACGAAGAGTTGGTGAAAGAGACGTCATACCCGCCAATATTGAACGGCGCGAGCGGTTCAATCTGGAACTGGTGCATCGGATCGATTTTGCCGCTTTCGCCTGCCACGTTCACTACCCTGTAATATACACGCAAAGCGCCCAGACTATTCCGGACGCTCGTTGGAAATCTTTATGATGTTCCTGAAGGCGACTGCGATGCCCAAAAACATGCAGACCAGCAGGAGCGCAGGGGAAGTGCTGAACAGCCGGTCGAATAACCAGCCAACCAGCGCACCACCCGCAGGACCAGCAATCAGCTCGGTTAAGACCCTGTTCCCTTGCCGCATTCCTTTGGCCGGTGGTTGGTCCTTACCAAAGCGTTCCGCCTCGGCTTTCCGCGCCGCTTTCAGCTGCATGTCTAACGAATCGAGCCGAGCGTCACTTTTGCCGTTTTTATCCTGCCCGGAGCTATCCGAAATCATGCGATTCATCCTTTTTCACGAGGGTAACCGCCACGAAATCGGGGCAACCCCGCCTAGGCATCGGCGCTTTAGGCGGGGGCTTCGTTCAAGTCAACAGCGGGGCGACAAGAATGTTGCAGTGCAAAAGAAAAGGGCCGGTCTATTCCTAAACCAGCCCCATCAAATATGCGTGTAAGTCGTTTAAGGACAGCGCGGATCCAACTGCGGACGGTTCGCGTCGCGCGTCAGCCACTGGCCGCTTGGCGTCTGGTATTTCTCGCCAGCCACCGTGCGTTCGGCAATCAAGCGGCAGCCATTACGCAGCGCCATTTCGGCCACGGTTGCGCCGTTCGCCAATGCTTCCTTTGAATAGGCGTCCTTGCGCTTGATGTTGATGTCCTCAACCAATGCCTTGATCGCTGGCGAAGGCGTGCCGACGAAGCCTAGATAACCATCGGCCTTTTCGCCAACCAACCCGCTTTCGCGCGCATTCTGGTAGGCCGGGTCGCGTTGCGCCACTGCGCTTGTCGCGGTCGCGCCCAACAGGACGGCGGCAATCAGCATTTCAAACTTGTCATTCATCAGAATATCTCCGGATTCTCTTCAATCACTTTTTTCGACGCCGCATCCAGCTTGTACAGTATTTCCTGCCGGATCGCGATGTTAAGGTTAATTACGATCGGCTTATCAGGCGCAGTTACCTGCACACAGCCTGACAAAGCGGCGACCATGATCGGTGTGAATAAGAGTATCGCCTTCCCCATGTTACGGCGAATCGCACTATCCATGCGGTTCGTCAATTGCAGATGGATATGCCTCATGGCCGCTTTCCTTTTGCTGAATGGGTCATTCATCGCTCGTTTCATCTTCAGGCCGTGAACCCATGAATATCATTATCGAGGTTTGAGGCCATTTTGTTCACTGCAAGGCGGCAAGCGCTGGACATAGTGGTTCTATGTCCGAGCTTGCCAACGTAGCAATGGACAAAATGGGTCAAATCCCGTCGGGACGCCAAAATGGCTTCGATTTCGAAGCAAAATTCCCTTGCCGGTAGAATGACTATCGGCGGCGGGCATTTTGCTTCGATACCTTCGCCATTTTGACGCCTCGATGATGATATTCATGGGTTCACGGCCTCGGGCTTCGCTTCGTCCACCGGTCGCACGCCGCGTTCCTGTTCCAGAAGGAATTGCAGGTCGCGTTGCGCTGCATAATCGGCATCGTACAGACCTCGGATAGAGCCGATGAGCTTCAGAAATTCCGCAGTAATGCTGACATTGAATTTGATGGGGATACGCGCCAGTTGCTTGGTGATAAAATTGCGCTTCGCACCGCTCCCCTGTTGCAGGCCAGTGAAGCTGATGTCGGTCACAATCTCTCCGTCCAAATCGCCGCCAACGCCAATGGTCAGTGAAGAATAGCGGATCGAGCGCAGCGCGTTGAAGGCATAATTGGCAAAAATGCCCATGTCTTCATAAGCGAGTTCGCCTAGATAGCTCACCTCGCCGCCGCCCGGGCGCGAAATCAGCGCGCCACCGACAATCCGGCCGCCATCCTGATTGAAGACCATCGGCAAAGTCCCATCAAAGATACCTGTCACGCGCAGGTTTTGAAAATCATATCCGGCAAGAAATTTTTCGGCATCGACGCCGATCACGCGGAAAGTAAGGCGTCTTTCGCTTTCGATCCCGAAATCCAATATGGTCGGTTCCAGAACGAGCTCACCACCGGCAAACGGCCAGCGCCCGTTTTCGATGGCGACACGTCGCTCGGGCAGCAATCGATAGCGGATTTGACCATTGAGCGCCGGAATGCCGGGATTTACCGACGCAAGCGTTGCGACCTGTGCAGGCCCTGTCTGCAAACCGAGCAAATCGGTGAACACGATGTCGGTCGTCAGCCCCTCGACCGGGCCGAAGGCGGCAGCCAGGTCCATACCGCGTGTCGCAAAGCGGCCGCTGCTACGAACGCCGTCGCCATCCCATTCGATGCGCCCGTCGCCGGAGACCGCCCCATCGACATTGGCGACGACGCCTAGCGTCAGAGGCGTCAATAGCTCCGGCTGGAACTTGTCCTTGAAACGCAACGCGTCGACCGCCAGCAATGCGCGACCGGTTGTGTTGCCAAGATCATGCCGGATATCGACATCGGCCACGCGCGTCGCGGTCGTCGGCTCCGTCAAATGCCCGATGGCACTGATGACGTTATTCTCTAGCGTCAGCATCATGTCGGGAACCTTCATCGGCTGAAACCGGTCGACCTGTTCGGCATCAAGCACCGTGAGGCTGCTGTCGAAGGTCAGCACGCTGTTCAGATACCGCCAGTTGCCTGCCACATCATTTATCAACAAAGGCACGTTGCCGATCTTGCCAGATCCGCCGGACAGCGTGCCGCTGATCGCTTCTGCGCCAAATTGCCCGGCGAGCATCGCCACGGCAAAATCGGTGCGCGCATCGGGCTCGCCGAGCTCGACTTTGACGTCGCGTGCAACAAAACCATCGCTCATGGTGAAGCGGACGCTCACGCTGCGGGTGGAAATCGGGCTGCTTCCCAGGCGACCCTGCGCCGCAAAATTCGAGATGTTTGTGGCAAAACCTGTGCCGCCATCGCCCATGGTCAGCATCGACCGCCCGGCATCAGGACAAAGCCGCAGCACCTGCCTGCTTAACGCGAGACTGGAGACGCGCATGCTGTCAAAACGCACATTCTGGCATTGGTCATACGCAGAAAATTGCCGTCCATTGAACCGTCCGCTGATCGGCAGATCCAGCCCGCTGACCATTCCGCCCGGCATTGGCCCGGAAAGCCGCGCCCGTCCATCAAAAGTCCATGCCCCGCCGGGACGACCATTAAACGCCAGTGAGGGGACAAACAGGCTGGCCCCGCCCGACGAATAATTGGCGACAACAAGATTGCCCTTCCACGCACTACCCGACTGCGCGACCCTTATGGTTGCATTGGGCAAATTACGGCCATCGATGGTCAGTTGCGCCGGCGAAGCAAGTCGCAAACCGCCGGTGCCGCTTTGAATCGAAAGCGCACCGGTTTGCCGAACTCGCACGCCTGATGCGCTGTTCAATTCAAGCGACCCGATCGTTGCCCCCGTCCTGCCCTGAACATCGCGGAATAAATCGAAGTCTACATTGCCGCTGAAACGATCGCCTGCGCGTTCGACCACAGGTGCCATGCGCGACAGTAACGGTCCAATTGGCGTATCGCGTGCTTGCGCCGTTAGGTCACGCAAACTGAACATCGTTCCACGATCGACTGCGGCATCTGAAATCCGTCCCTCGCCCTGTGCCGATCCAGCGATTGAGCCTTCGCTCAGGCCCGCATATCCTTTCATTGTCACTGCAAGTTGACGAATCGTCAGCGGCGCGGAACGCAGCCCGGCTTTTTGCAATCCAAGCGTAAAGTTCGTGCGCTGCACCCCACCATCGATCGACAATATCCCAGTTGGCTGACGTAAGGCCATGCCGGGATAATCGAAAGTCCGGGCGCCAAATTCCACATCGCCCACCCATTTATCGAAGCGCTCGGACAATCGGACATCGGCTTTCACCGCTGGCGCATCGATAGCCAGGCCGATGGCTTTGCAGGTTACGTTGCGCGCGATAAATGGCCCCACAAGGCGCGGCTGGCGCCATTCAAGCAGTAACTTGCCATCAAAGCTTGCGGTCGGAACAACGCACCCACCCCCCGCAAGCCCGGGCGAACGCAGTGACATGTCGGCAACAAAACGGTTACGCAACAAACCCTTGCCATTCAGGCGAGCACCCACGACGCCCCAGGGTGTATGGATACTCGCTTGCCCGTTTTTGACAACCAAACCGATATCGGGCCATTCGAACGGTTCTTTGGAGCTTGGGTCGGCAAATTTGTCCAACTCGCCGAATGATAATTTGCCGTTGGCGTAGCGTCCACGAACCTTGACGTCGCTGGCCCGGACGTCGCGCAGATTTGCGCCTGAAAAATTCAAGGCTACATCAACTTCGACCAGCCGGGCGGTCAGGTCGGGATTCGCCGCGTCGCCGATTACCAGGTCACGAATGCGTTGTGTCCGAAAGCCGACTTGATCGATTTTATATGTGGCGACGACGCCCCGGCTTTCCAGTTCATTCTGCACGAAGCGGTCGGCGATGCTATTGCGCTGCCAATATGCGATTAAAATCAGAACGATAAACAGAAGCGCTACGCCTCCGAAAATCCGTCGTTTCCATCGTCTTCCACGAAATGGAACAGGCTCCTCTTCGGCCGTCATTTCATCATCGGCTGCATTCTGCATATGCATCAAATGCTTGAAAGGCCGTCAGGTTGCAACGGCATTCGCGCCAAGCGGGTTGCCTCGATAACAAAAATCGATGAAAGCCGATGTATCGCAATGGGGTAGCATGGATGGCGGATAGCGCGGACAAGGATGGACATCATGGCGCGGGCCATCGTGAACGCCTGCGGAAACGGCTGTTCGCGCGGCGCGGCGAGAGCCTGCATGACCACGAGATTGTGGAATATCTGCTCGCGCTGGCGATCCCGCGCCGTGACACAAAGCAGATCGCCAAGGACTTGCTGGCGAAATATGGCGGACTGTCGGCGTTGCTGACGGCCGATCCTGAAAGCATCATTCAGGAAAAATGGATGGGCGAAACAAGCGTTGCCGCACTGAAAATCGTGCAAGTAGCAGCAATCCGCTTGCTGCGTGAGCCAGTCCGCGAACAGCCGGTGCTGGCGTCTTGGCAGTCGTTGCTCGATTATCTGCGCGCCGACATGGCGCATCTAACCATAGAGCGCGTCCGCACATTGTATCTCAACAGCAAGAACATGCTCATCCGTGACGAAGTCGCAAGCGAAGGCTCAGTCGACCAGGCCGCGATTTACACGCGCGAGGTTGTTCGCCGGGCGATGGACCTGGGTGCGGCCGCGATCATATTGGTCCACAACCACCCGAGCGGCGACAGTGCACCCAGCCGTCAGGATATCGCCATGACCCGCGACATCATCAACGCTGCGAAAGCATTTAATATCGCGGTTCACGACCATATCATCATCGGCAAAGACGGGTTTTCCAGCATGCGGAGTGCTGGCATCATTTAGCCGAATTAGCGGGTGGTCAAATCTGTGCAGGTGCAGCATAATTAAGTGATGCATTCTCCCCTCCCCGGAAAAAAGATGATCGGCCCGCGCGAGCTGACCGTCATGATGGCATCTTTGATGGCGCTCAACGCCCTTGCGATCGACGCCATGCTCCCTGCATTTCCGGCAATGGTCGCAGGGCTTGGCATCGTGGAGGCCAATCAGATACAATATGTTATTTCGGTATTCCTCGCCGGAACGGGCATTGGCGCGCTCATTTACGGGCCCTTGTCCGACCGGTACGGACGAAAGCCGATATTGTTGGTCGCAACCATTGGCGCGGCAGTATTTTCACTGGCTTGCTCGATTTCGTCCAGCTTCGAAATGCTGCTTTGGATGCGTTTTGCTCACGGGCTGATGGCGGCGGCGATGGGCGTGCTGGTTATCTCAGTCATCCGTGACCAGTTCGAAGGCGATGCCATGGCCCGCCGGATGTCGACTATCTTCCTGATATTCATGATCGTCCCGATTATTGCGCCGACGATAGGCCAGCTTGTGCTACTTTTTGCAGGATGGCGGACAATTTTCGACCTGATGGCGTTCATGGCGGTTGCCGCGGCATTCTGGGTTTACCGGCGCCTTCCAGAGACGCTGGCGCCTGAAAACGTGATTCCCATCGAACCGCATGCGTTGGCCAAAGCCTGGCGCGTCGTGGTTCTCAATCGCAACGCCGCAGGCTATATGCTGGGTGCAGGTATCGTTCAGGGCGCATTATTCGGATATTTGAACAGCTCGCAACAGATGTTCGACAAAGTGTTCAATGCTGCTGATTTCTTTACAATCGGATTTGCGATTGTTGCGATCGGTATCGCGGTTTCCAATTTTACCAACGCCCGCATTGTCGAACGATACGGCGCGCGCCGGGTATCCCAAACGGCGTTGATCACTTTCATCGTCATCGGCGCATTACAAGTTGCAGCAGGACAATTCGCACCCCGGTCGTTGCCGATATTTCTGGTGCTGCTCACCGCGAATATGGCGATGGTCGGGTTTATCGGTTCCAACTTTTCGTCGATTGCGATGACGCCGTTCGGTCATGTCGCGGGTGCTGCTTCGTCGTTCCAGACTTTTGTCAGAACATTACTGGCGGCGGTTATCGGCGCGCTGATTGGCCAGCAATTCGACGGCAGCGTCACCCCGGTTGCGTTGGGGTTCCTGGTCTGCGGCGTTGTTGCACTGGCGCTGGTATTATGGTGCGAGCAAGGAAAGCTGTTCACCCGGCCAGGCACCACTCAGCCAATCCCCGCCAACCCGCGCACCTGAACACAAAAAGGGACGCCGAAGCGCCCCTTTTCCTTATGTGGTCAGGCCGGTCAGTCGACCACCGGCCCCGGAAATTCTCCCATATCGGGTGCGTCGTCCATCATCTGGTCATGCTGAAGGTTTGAATTTCGCATGCCGTAGATAAAGTACAGAGCGATTGCAGCGAGCAGGAAGTACACAAAGAACATCAGGACATTATAGGGCACCGTCGTGATCAGGTACATGCATGACAAGATGCCGAGGATAGGGACGATCGGATAAAGCGGGACCGAAAACCCTCTTGGCAGATCGGGTGCGGCCCGACGCAGGTATATTACCGAGAGGCATACGATCGCAAATGCCGCAAGCGTTCCGACCGAGGTCATATCGCCCAGCACGTTGATGTCGAAGAAACCTGCCGCGCATGCGGTGATCGTGCCCACCAGAAGCGTATTGATATAAGGCGTCTGGAACTTTGGATGAACCCGCGAGAAAATCTTGGGCAAAAGGCCATCGCGCGCCATCGTGTAGAATATGCGCGTTTGCGCGTACATCAGCACAAGCACAACTGAGGTCAAACCGATAATTGCACCGATTTTGATGGTCTTGGCAAGCCATGCCCACTGCGGACCGAAGCTATCGACCACGACGGCGACGGGATCGGGAACGTTCAGCGTTCCATAAGGAACGAGCAAGGTCATGATCGCTGCCACCAGCATATAGATGACGGTGCAGACAATCAGCGAACCGATGATGCCGAACGGCATGTCGCGCTTGGGATCTTTCGCTTCCTGTCCGGCCGTCGAAACTGCCTCAAACCCGATATAGGCAAAAAACACGATCGACGCCGCGCGCATGATCCCGTCGACGCCGAATTCGCCCGGGCCAGTATTTTCCGGAATGAACGGGGTCCAGTTTTTCGCCACCAGCTCTGGAAGGTTGGACAGCACGATGTAGCCGCCAACCAGAATGAAGGCCGCCAGTACGCTAACCTTGATAGCCACGATGACATTGTTGACCTTTGCCGATTCCGATACCCCGATCATCAGCAAAAGCGCCAGAGCCATGCATACAAGAAACGCTGGCAGGTTGAAAATGGCAGTGACGGTTGCGCCGTCAACCAGTAAAGGCACACCGTCCGTCATCAGCGTCTGACCGGTCGGACCGGTAAATTGCGGGGGTATGACAAGGCCGAAGTCCGCCAGCAGACTGACAACATAACCACCCCACCCGACCGCGACGACCGACGCGGCAAGGCCATATTCGAGCAGGAGCAATGCTCCCATAATCCATGCAACAAATTCGCCCAGCGTTGTGTAGCTGTAGGTATAAGCCGATCCCGACACCGGCAGTGTCGATGACAGTTCGGCATAGCAAAGTCCCGCAAACGCGCAGACGAGGCCCGCCACCACAAAGGACAGCATCACCGCAGGTCCGGCGTGGAGCGCCGCAGCACTGCCGGTCCGGACGAAAATCCCGGCACCGATAATACAGCCTACTCCCAGAAGCAGTAAATTCCATTTGCCAAGCGAACGTTTCAGTTCGCTATTGGCAGTCTCTCTTTGCACTTGCGCGATCGTTTTGCGCGCGAACATGCGCTGCATTACGGATTGCTCGTTACTCGCCATCATAATCTCCCCGATGGATTCTTATGGCGCGGAACCTAACCGTTCACGCGCATCGCGCAACAAAATTTCGCGTGCAATGTCGAAAAGACTGGGCATAATGCCTCATGGCGTTGGATAACGAGCAGCGGGCGATTGCCCGGTCCGCAGTTGCCGCATTTTTGGTGACCGCTGCGGTGCTATTCGTAACGGCCAGCTTGCCGTTTTTCGAAACCGACACGATCGAGGATCGTTTAACCTTACTGGTCGCCGCTTTTGCGCCTCTTGCATTGGTTTTGGTCCGCGACATCGGCCGCCTCGCCAACCACCGCTTTGTCGAGCGGCTCGACCGGAACGCGGCGGCGGCCGATACCAAGACCGCAAAGGCCGACATGCTGTCCGCGATTTTGCGAAACACGCACGAGCAAGTGACATTGGCCATGCTTATCTATGCAATCGCCGCCATCACCCTTTCTCCGCGATGCACCGATACCATATTGACCTGTTCGGCGCTTTTCCTGACAGGTAGGCTGGTATTCGCGGCGGGCTATGCAAAAGGGGCGGGCGGGCGAGCGTTTGGCTTCGGGCTCACCTTCTATCCCAGCATCGTTCTGGCATTATTGACTGCGGCCACCGCAATTATTTAGCGGGTCAGCATTGGTCCGAGCGACTTGCCGCCCAAAATATGAACATGAAGGTGCGCGATTTCCTGGTGGGCGTTCATCCCGATGTTGGTAATCAGGCGATAGCCGCCTTCTACAAGCCCAAGTTTGCGCGCGGTATGGCCGACAGCACGATTGAATCCAGCGACCTCGGCGTCGCTCGCATTAATGCTGAAATCATCCCAGCTGACATACGCACCCTTGGGAATTACCAGCACATGGACTGGTGCCTGCGGATTGATGTCATGCAGCGCCAGCGCCCATTCGTCTTCATACACCGTCTTGTTAGGAATTTCACCGCGCAAGATTTTGGCGATAATATTCTGGTCGTCATAAGGCAATGTCGCGTCGATGGGCATCGGTTACTCCTTCATTGCCAGTGCGCGAATGTCGCTGAGCAGTTTGATGGTTTGCAAGCTGTCGGCACCGCGCGTGTGAACGGGTTTTGCATCCAGCACCGCATCGCGAAACGCTTCGAGTTGGAAGGCGTAGGTTGGCCTGGTGGTGAAGGCTTCTTCGGTTGTTTTGCCGCCCAGCGTCAACGTCAGGCTTTGTTCGTTAGGCGAGAGCGGATTCGGTACGAACAGCGATCCGGCGCTGCCCTCGACCTTCAACCACGCAGCGAAGGCGCGCTCCATCGAACAGGAAATCGAACCCGTCGCGCCTGACGCAAAGCTGAAGCTGGCGTCGGTCTCGATATCGGCCCCGCGATCATTCAGTCGATGCGAAGCCGTCAGCAGCATCGGCTCCTCCCCCATCGATGCTCGCAGCCAAAACACCGGATAGACACCCAAATCCCAAAGCGCGCCGCCGCCCACCGCGCCGTCCCATCGAATTTCGCCGAGCGTCTGCGGTATCGGAACATCGAATTGCGCGGTTATGTTCTGGATTTTGCCAAGCGTGCCGCTTTGCACGATCTCACGGACGCGGGCATGGCGCGGGTGATAATAAGTGTGTTGCGCCTCCATGAGCAGTTGCCCGCTCCGCTGTTCGGCGGCCAGCATCGCTTCGACGTCGGACACGATCAGCGCGAAGGGCTTCTCACACAGCACCGGCTTGCCCGCCTCAAGCGCGGCAATCGACCAGCGCGCGTGCAAATTCGGCGGCAGTGCATTGTAAATGGCGTCGATGTCTGGCGACGCGATCAATGCTTCATAATCGGCAAAAACGGAAGGAATATCGTGCAATTCTGCATAGGCCTGCGCGCGTGCGGGGTCGCGCGCGGCGATGCCGACAACCTCGCCCCCCTCAACGTCCTTTGCCGCCGCGATCATCGCATAGGTCGCCACTCGCGCCGCACCCAATATGCCGATGCGTAGCGTCATGCCGGGCGCGAAGCCTTCTCTTCCAGACCGGATACGCCGTCACGCCGGTCGAGTTCGGCAAGCACGTCGTCGATAGTGACGCCGCCCTCGGCGAGAAGCACCACCAGGTGAAACAGCAAATCTGCTGCCTCCGCCGTCAGCTTTACCGGATCTCCGCTCAGCGCAGCGATGACCGTTTCGGTTGCCTCTTCGCCGACTTTTTGTGCGATTTTCTCGCGACCTTTGGCGAAAAGCGAAGAGACATAACTGTCATCTGCCGATGCAGTGCGGCGTTCGGCAATTACCGCCTCCAGTCTGGACAACGTATTGTGCATCAAATATCCTTTTGTAACGCGGCGACCATTTCGCGGTCTTCAGCCGGGATCAATCCTTCAAGCACCCGCCAGAAGCCAGTGACCGATTCCTGCCCAGCAGCCGCATAAGCCGCAGCAAGGCCGGTGCGAAGCGCATCGAACAGTTGCGCCTCGAACTGCGCCCCGTCACCCGTCAGGCGAAGCAGCTTTTGCCGTCGGTCCGCTGCCCCGGTGCGTGTTTCGACCAGGCCCCGCGCGCTCAAATCGGTCAGCACCCGGCCAAGCGACTGCTTGGTAATGGCGAGTATCTTCAGCAGTTCACTGATGGTCAGATCGGGTTGCCGCGCGATAAAATACAGCGCGCGGTGGTGCGCCCTGCCCAGCCCGTACCCGGCAAGCCCCTCGTCGATAGATTTGGTAAGCCGTGTGTACCCGAAAAACAGCAATTCGACGCCCCGGCGAACCTCATGCTCGCGCAAGAAAAGCGGGGATGCGGGGGCCGAAACGGGTGAAGTAGATGGGACAGCCATATTGACGTATCTTGGCGCAGCCCATAGGACAGCGCAAGACACTATCGAACGAGAAACGCAGATGAACGCTGGCGCATTTCCATTTGAAGCCAACCCGAATCCGGTTGACCCGGTTCGCCGGGCCGAACTGCTCGCCGACCCTGGCTTTGGCCGCGTGTTCACGGACCATATGGTAACCATAAGATACACCGAAGGTACTGGTTGGCATGATGCCAAGGTCGGGCCGCGCGGTCCGTTGACGCTCGATCCCGCCACTGCGGTACTGCACTACGCGCAAGAAATTTTTGAAGGGCTGAAGGCCTACCGCCGGACCGATTGCAGCATGGCGCTATTCCGGCCCGAACAAAATGCCCGACGGTTCCAGCGATCTGCCAAACGGCTTGCCATGCCAGAGCTGCCGGAAGAGCTATTCCTGCAATCGTGCAAGCAACTGGTCGAGGTTGACAAGGCATGGTTCCCCGACGTCGAGGGCGGATCTATCTATCTTCGACCGTTCATGATCGCGAGCGAGGTTTTCCTCGGTGTCAAACCATCGGCCGAATATCTGTATATGGTCATTGCGTCGGCAGCCGGAAATTACTTCAAAAGCGGAGTCCCCGCGATTTCGATCTGGGTATCGGAGCATTACACCCGCGCTGCGCCCGGCGGCACGGGCGCTGCGAAATGCGGCGGCAATTACGCATCAAGCCTGATTGCCCAATCCGAGGCTATTCAGCGCGGCTGCGATCAGGTTGTATTCCTCGACGCCGCAGAGCATCGCTGGATCGAAGAACTGGGCGGCATGAACCTGTTTTTCCTGTTCGATGACGGCACGTTGATTACCCCGCCCACCGATGGCACTATATTGGAAGGCATCACACGAGAATCCATCATAACGCTGGCGCGCGAACAAGGCCTGAATGTCCGTGAGGAACGCTATGCCATCGACAGCTGGCGCGACGACGCATTGTCAGGAAAGCTGGTCGAGGCCTTTGCCTGCGGGACTGCCGCCGTTGTCACTCCGGTTGGCAGTGTTCACAGCGACAGTGGCAGTTTCACGATTGGCGCGGGCGGACCTGGCCAGATTACTCAGCAATTGCGCGCGAAACTGGTCGATATCCAGCGCGGGGCTGCGCCCGATCCTCATGGCTGGGTGCAAGCCATCGATTGATCGAAATAACGCGATTTTCCGCGATTGCCATTGCCGAAACTCGCGTTATAAGGCCGCCGCAGCAGCATGAGCGGGACCACCCGCGCTGCTTAACATGCCAAGATGATGGGGCGTCGCCAAGCGGTAAGGCACCGGCTTTTGATGCCGGCATTCGCAGGTTCGATCCCTGCCGCCCCAGCCATCTTTGCCTTGATACACCGCTTCACACTCTGTCATCTTATGTAAATGGTTGTAACAACGAGTGACTTTGGCTGGTATTGTGCCGCCATATTTGGTTATCGCCTGCGATGGACGCCGATATAGGTTCGGCGCAGGAGAGTAGGACCTGGATATGCGTGTTGTAATCGCAGACGACGAAGCAGACGTGGTGTCGTTTCTTAAATCCATTGTCGAAGAATTGGGCCACGCAGCCGTCAGCTATTCCGATGGCAACATTTTGTGCCAGGCGCTGGTGCGTGAAACGTTCGACCTTGTGATTCTTGACTGGAATATCCCCGGCAAGGACGGGCTTGCTATTTTGCACTGGATGCAATCCTCGCTTAAAGAACGTCCTCCGGTTATCATGATGACCAACCGCTCGGCAAAGCGCGACATTAGCGATGCGTTGAACGCGGGCGCCGATGATTATATCACCAAACCTGAAGACCGCACGGTAGTCGCAGCCCGGATCAAGGCAATGTTGCGCCGAAACGCTGGTAGCGGTGCGTTCGATGCACAAGCCACATATGGCAAATATCATCTCAACCGGCTTGACCAGACGGTAACGGTCGACGGCAAAACCATTGCCATGACGGCGAAGGAATTCGAACTTGCCGATCTGTTTTTCCGCAATGCCGACCGGACATTGTCGCGAAATTACATCATGGAAACGATCTGGCGAACGACCGCAGCGTTGGCGACGCGGACACTCGACATGCATATTTCGCGTGTGCGATCGAAACTGGACCTTCAACCTGAAAACGGATTTCGGATTTTCACCGTTTTCGGATATGGCTATCGCTTGGAGTCAATTGCAAAGGGCAGTTAGATTGCGGCAAATCCACACATCCGTCGGCTGCGGCTTGTTATTGGCGTTGGCCACTGCTGCTCCTGGTTATGCTTCCGATAATGAAGCACCGGTCCATTATACCGTTCGCAAGGGGGACAGCCTGATCAGGCTGGCGGAGCGTTATCTCCGGTCGGCCCGGTTATACAAGATTGTCCAGCGGCAAAACCGGATCGCGGACCCGACGGCTATCCCGGTTGGCAAAGTACTGCTGATCCCGCGCGACCTGTTGAAGTTCAACCCAGCTAATGCAAAGTTGATTTCGGTCCGTGGACAAGTTCTGGCGGGGGCGGCGAGCGCATCGGTCGGCCAGATATTACAAGAGGGTGCAACGGTCAGCACCGGGCCGTCGTCTTTTGCCACGATGCTGCTCGACGACGGTTCGCGCGTTTCGCTGCCTTCCAATAGCGACGTCCGCATCGCTCGCCTGCGAAGCTATGTGTTGGGCGGTAGCCTTGATTATGATTTCGACATTGCCAAAGGTGGTGCCCGTTCATCCGTCGCGCGGCACAAATCAAAAGATGACCGGTACCAGATCCGCACCCCCAAAGCAGTATCGGCGGTTCGCGGCACCGATTTTCAGTCGCGTTTCGATGTTGATAGCGGTCGGGATTTTGCCGAGGTCGTCGAAGGCGCGCTGTCGGTGGATGTCGCCGGTGCGAACCGTCCACTGCCCGCTGGTAACGGATTGGCGATAGACATAAGCGGCGGCGTAACCGCCGAAGCATTGCTCGCGCCGCCGGAACTGCGTGAACCGGGCAAAACTCAAGCCGACAAGGCCGTGACGTTCCAGTCGGAAAAACCGGTCGGCACCCGCTACACAATCGGCGCAGATAGCAGCTTTATCGAACAGGTCGCCGACATCATCACCGCTAATGGCGCGGCCAGCATCGCCGATGTTCCAAACGGCAGCTTTTTTGTTCGGGCGCGATCGATTTCGTCCAGCGGAATTCAGGGCATGCCAGCAACTTTTGCATTCAAGCGGCGGTTAAACGGCGTTAATGCTAGCGCAGGCCAAGGCGACGAAGGCTATGTGTTCCGCTGGATCGGCGAAGGCGCAGGCATGCAGCGATTTCATTTCCAGTTATTCCGCAACGCTACCGATCAACTCGCTATGGTGGATGAAGCCGGCCTTACCGGCGACCGCGTTTCGCTATCGGACCTGCCAAAAGGCGATTATTTCTGGAGGGTGGGCGTCGTCCAGTATCTCGATGGCGAGGTAGCAACCAACTGGACCCCGATGGAAAAGCTATCGGTGTCGGGCACCTGACCGCCGCATCGTCGATTGATATGTCGATGCCCTCTGCACAAAATGCCGCATGAACTTGCGTTTGCGTCTTGCGGTCGAATGGCTTGGCATTGGTTTGCTGGCGACAATGATCGTCATTGCTGCACTGTTGTGGCAGGGAACATCCTCCTTCGATTATCTGCTGTATGACAGGCTGAGCGCGGCGAGTCGTCCCCGTGCAGACCGACAAATATTATTGGTAACCATCGATGATCGCAGCCTTGCCGTAATTGGCAGATGGCCCTGGGACCGCAGCCGACATGTGCAGCTGATCAAAAAACTGCAGGCGAAAAAACCTCGGTCAATAACGCTCGACGTCCTGTTCAGCGAGGCCGAGAAGAACGATGCCGACCTCGCCGCCGGGCTCGCCGCCGGGCCAGCGCCCGTGTTCATCCCGCTGCATTTCGACACGCCGGGCAGTGACGGCAGGGCTTTCGACACCGTTCCTCCAACCCCGTTATTGACCGCTGCCGCCCGCGCCATCGGCCATGTCAACATCACGTTCGACGATGACGGCATCGTCCGCCGTACGACATTATGTTTCAGACCCGATCAGAAAGGCCGCCGCTGGCCACATCTGATGGAATTGGCATATCGCGGCAGCGACGGACGGCCATCGCGAGAGGCCAATATGGACACGACGTGTGGGCAGGAATTGCTGATCCCCTATGCGCCACGCGGAAGCTTTGCCGAAATATCCTACGCCGATCTGATCGATGGAGCCGTGCCGGATGCCATGCTGCGCGACAAGGATGTCATCATCGGCGCTACCGCGGCCGGGTTACGCGACAGTTTTCCAACGCCCAATGGCGAGGGCGGGTTGCTGGCCGGGGTGGAAATCATGGCCAACATGCTTGGCGCCATAAGACGGGATGATTTCATCAAACCGCTATCGCCGATCTGGGTCACCTGCCTGTCGCTGATTCCCCTCTGGCTTTTGCTGATCGGCTTCCTTCGCTGGCGGCCACGGGTCGTTCTCGCGATGTCGCTGTTGTCGCTTGTCGCCATATCGGGAACGAGCGCAAGCTTGCTTGCGCGTCACATCTGGTTCCCGCCGGGGGCAGCGTTACTCGGTGTGCTGTTGGTCTATCCTTTATGGGGTTGGCGGCGACTGCAGGCGATGAGCGATTTCATGGGTTCCGAATTGAACGCGTTGGAGCAGGAGGGTGAAGCTAGCCCGATACCGTTGCCGCAAAGCCGTGCGACCGATGTTGTAGGACGACAAAGCGAGGCGCTGGCGCAGGCCATCGACCATATGCGCGACCTGCGGCGGTTTGTTGCCGATACGCTCGCCGACCTGCCCGATCCAATGTTTGTGACTGGCCCCGATGGCCGCATTACCCTTACTAACCGGCTGCTGGATGAGCGACTGGGCAAAGCCATCAGCGGCTTGGTATTATCCGACGCACTCGACCAGATTGTGGTTGCCCAACAACGCGCGACGGTGAACGACTATCTTGCAACGACCAGCAAAGACCCGCCGGAATTTGTCCGCTTCGTGTCGCCACTGGGTCGGACATTCGTAATGCGGCGATCCGACGTCCGCAGCGATGCGGGCATACTTCACGGCCAAATCCACTATCTGACCGACATCACGGCATTGGCCAAGGCCGAACACGAACGCGAAGAGGTGCTTCAGCTTTTGTCGCATGACATGCGCGCACCGCAATCGACAATCATTGCATTGCTAGACGGCAATATCGATGCGGACGCCAAAAAACGTATCGAGCGCAATGCCCGCCGCACGATGCAACTGGCACAGGATTTTGTCGAAATTGCGCGCATGGGGGAAACCGAATTCGATGGCGAGGACGTCCTTCTTGCGGATCTGGTGCGCGAAGCAGCGGATAATCTGTGGCCGCTGGCGCATGAACGCAGCATCAAATTTGCATTTGGCGACAGCAGCAGCGGGGCGTTCGTGCGTGCCGAACCCGAAAGCTTGCAACGGGCGGTGTGCAACCTGATCGACAACGCCATCAAATTCAGCCCCGATAACGCCACCATCGGAATCGCGGTATCGCGCGACAATTCGGCGGGCAATATCATGGTCACGATCAGCGATCAGGGTGCGGGCATCGCGCCTGACCTGATGGCTCATCTTTTCAAACGCTTCACCACTGGCAGCGGACAGCAGGGACGGGCCAAAGGGACAGGGCTTGGTCTGGCATTTGTCGAAGCGGTGATCATTCGCCACAGCGGAACGATCACCGCGGCGAACAGTGCAGAGGGCGGCGCGAATTTTGTATTTGTGCTGCCCGAAGCGGCCGACCCGCCCGACGCCTAATCCTTGGCCGAACGCATCACCTTATAACTTCCGCGTGGCTGGCCCAGATCGGCAAGCGCAGCGTCGACGAGCGCGGGCAAGGCTTCGGCAACGGTCATTCGGCAATGATATTCTGCCGCCCTGCCCTTATATATTTCCGCAGCGTCGGCAACGCGGGTCAGAGTCACACCCAGCCGGTATTCCATGTCTTTGCAGCTCTGCAGCGGCTTCTTGCGCTTGGCCTTCGACAGGCTTTGCGGTCCCGCCGCCGAACCAAGCGCGAGCGCGGCATCACGCGCATCAAGCGTCACTTCGAGGTGCAGCGCCGCCGTCTCGCTCACCACGAACCCCGTTGCAGAAAGCTTCTCTGCAACGCGCTGATATGCGCCGCTCAAATCTTTCGGGGCGTCATCGGCAGGCAGCGTCACCATATATTTACCGGACTCGGTCGGTGTCGTACCGCTGCTCGAGATCCTCGTTTCCACCCCTGCCCCGCAGGCCGAGACCAGCAAAGCGGAAGACATAACAAGCGGGGTGAACTTCATGGCCTGCACATTATCGCGTCAACAGAAAATACACCACATAAAACCAGCTGAAGACGCCATGAATAATTGCCCACAGAACCGATTTATGTGCGGTGTAGCTGATGACGATAGCCAATGCGCTGCCGAACCCAATGCCCGATTTGACCACCGTTCCCTGCATGAATGCGCTCCTGCTCACGCCGCTTGCTTGGCGCGCTCGGTCAATTCCTGATTGAGCATTTCAGCCAGCAAAAATGCCAGCTCCAGCGATTGTGCTGCATTCAGCCGAGGATCGCAGTGGGTGTGGTACCGATCGGCGAGGCCCTCATCGGTAACGGCAACCGCGCCGCCCGTGCACTCGGTGACATTCTGGCCCGTCATTTCGATATGAATACCGCCGCCAAAGCTTCCCTCGGCACGATGCACTGCAAAGAACCCCCGCACCTCGGCAAGGATGCGCTCGAACGGCCGGGTCTTGTATCCGCTGGTGGATTTGATGACATTACCGTGCATCGGGTCGCACGACCAGATCACCGGATGTCCCTCGCGCTGCACGGCACGAACGAGCGTCGGCAGACCGGCTTCGACCTTGTCATAACCATAGCGTGAAATTAGCGTAATACGTCCAGGTTCGCGTCCCGGATTGAGCGTGTCGAGCATCCGGAGCAACGCATCTGGCGCAAGGCTTGGCCCGCATTTGATGCCGATCGGATTGCCGATACCGCGCAGATATTCGACATGGGCCGAACCTTCAAAACGGGTCCGGTCGCCGATCCAAAGAAAATGCGCCGATGTATCGTACCAGCGTCCGGTCAGGCTATCCTGCCGCGTCATCGCCTGTTCGTAAGGCAAAAGCAGCGCCTCATGACTGGTGTAAAAACTTGTGCCCTTGATCTGCGGAACGGTTTCCGGAGTGATGCCGCACGCCTCCATAAAGTCCAGCGCTTCACCGATACGGTCTGCGGTTTCCTTGTACTTTTGCGCCCACGGCGAGCGCCCCATATAGTCATGCGTCCATGCGTGGACCTGCTTGAGGTTCGCGTAGCCGCCGTTCGAAAACGCCCGCAGCAGGTTCAGCGTCGATGCCGCCTGGCTATAGGCGCGCACCATCCGCGCCGGGTCGGGTTCACGGCCTTCAGCTTCGAATTCGATGTCGTTTATGATGTCGCCGAAATAGCTGGGCAGTTCGACACCACCAATCGTTTCGGTCGGCGTCGATCGTGGTTTGGCGAACTGTCCAGCCATGCGGCCGAGCTTGACGACGGGAACCTTGCCAGAAAACGTCAGGACAACAGCCATTTGCAACAGCACGCGAAATGTATCGCGGATATTGTTCGGATGGAATTCGGCAAAGCTTTCCGCGCAGTCGCCGCCCTGAAGCAGAAACGCCTTGCCCTCAACGACTTTAGCCAGATCGTCGGTCAGGTTACGGGCTTCACCTGCAAAAACCAGCGGCGGATAATTACGCAATGTTTCTTCGGTTGCGGCAAGTGCAGCAGCGTCCCGGTATTCGGGCATGTGAATAGCCTTTGCATTTCTCCAGCTATCGGGCGTCCAATTCGTCGCCATGGCGATCACTCCAACACTATAAATTTCAAAGGCGGGCCCTTTAGGCGCTTTGCATTACCACAGGCAAGCAAAAGTGGCAATTTCGTGTCGCTTCCGCAAATTGCAATCATGATGCAACGCTTTAGCATAATATCGGCCAAATTCCCTGTTGGCAAATTGCCGAAAAGACGTCTATCAGGCCGCTGAATCGTCCAGGATGGCATGTTAAAAATGCTGTCGTTCAAGGGCTATCACGGGATTTCGACGGTATTGCGAACTTCGCATTCGCAACGCAAATAAGGGCAACATATGGCGACGGTCAAAAAGACAACAGGCGCAACGAAAAAGCCAGTTAAGGCTCCGGCCAACCCGGTCGGCGCAGCCTTGAGTGCGGACGAGTGGACACAGGACGGCATCCCGCTGGACCAATTGCGCGTTGACGGCACCGGGCACACCGATAGCGTGCGTCGTCGTGATTTCATCCATATAGCAACGGTCAGTTTTGCTGGCGTTGGTGCCGCTGCGGTCGTGCTACCGCTGGTCGGACAGATGAGCGCCAGCGCCGACGTGCTTGCACTGGCATCGATTGAGGTCGACGTCGCCTCGATTCAGCCGGGCCAAGCGATTAAGACCAGCTGGCGCAAGCAGCCGATTTTTATCCGCAACCTCACGCCTGCGGAAATCGCGGCTGCGGACAAAGTAGACATAGGCTCGCTGCGCGATCCACAAACCCTGGCCGAGCGCACAAAGCCCGGCAAGGAAAATTGGCTGATTACGCTTGGCGTATGTACGCATCTTGGTTGTGTGCCGTTGGGCGCGGCGTCGGGCGAGGTCAAAGGCGAATATGGCGGCTATTTCTGCCCCTGCCACGGCTCGCATTATGATACCGCCGCGCGCATTCGCAAAGGTCCCGCGCCGCTTAATCTGGCGGTTCCAGAATTTGCATTCATTTCCGACACAGTCGTCAAAATCGGTTGAGGAGCTAAACCGACATGAGCTTCCCTTGGGCACAACAATATAAGCCACAAAGCACAGTGATGCAGTGGGTCGACGAACGACTTCCGCTCCCCCGCCTTGTGTACAACGCGGTCGGTGCCGGTTATCCGGTCCCACGCAACCTCAACTATTTCTGGAATTTCGGCGTCCTCGCTGGCGTTGCGCTGGTTATCCAGATCGTCACCGGCATCGTTCTTGCCATGCATTATTATGCCAGCGTGGACGGGGCGTTCAATTCGGTCGAACACATCATGCGCGACGTCAATGCAGGTTGGTTTTTGCGTTATGCCCACATGAACGGCGCGAGTTTCTTTTTCATCGTCGTCTATATCCACATCTTCCGCGGGCTATTTTACGGATCGTACAAAGCACCGCGTGAAATGATCTGGCTATTGGGCGTGACCATATTCCTGCTGATGATGGCGACTGCGTTCATGGGCTATGTGCTGCCATGGGGGCAGATGAGCTTCTGGGGCGCGCAAGTCATCACCGGTTTCTTCTCGGCCATTCCGCTGGTTGGCGAGCCGCTTCGCCAGTGGCTCCTTGGCGGATTTGCTCCCGATCAGGCGGCACTGAACCGCTTCTTCTCGCTGCACTATTTGTTGCCGTTTGTCATTGCCGGCGTCATCATCATGCACGTGTGGGCGCTGCATATTCCTGGCTCGTCGAACCCCACAGGCGTCAGCGTCAAGGGTGAGCAGGATACCGTTCCGTTTCACCCCTATTACACCGCAAAAGACGGATTCGGCCTTGGCATTTTCCTGATCGCATTTGTAGCGATTACCTTTTTTGCGCCGAATTTGCTCGGCCATCCGGACAATTATATTCCGGCCAACCCGCTGTCCACGCCGGCCCATATCGTTCCTGAATGGTATTTCCTGCCTTTCTACGCCATCCTTAAGGCGTTCACGGTCGATTTCGCTATTCCGTTCACGGGCATCATCATCGTGCCTGCCAAGCTGATGGGCGTGCTCGCGATGTTCGGTTCGATCCTGTTGCTGTTCTTCCTGCCATGGCTGGATACTTCGCCGGTTCGTTCGGGGCATTATCGGCCGCTGTTCCGCAAGTTCTTCTGGTTCGGCCTGATCCCTTGCCTCGTTGTGCTGACCTATTGCGGCGGCAAGCCGCCCTACACTCAGTGGGTCGTGCTAAGCCAGATTGCAGCGGCGTATTATTTCGCTCACTTCTTGATCATTCTGCCGATCGTTTCGCGCATCGAACGGCCGCTTCCGCTGCCCAATTCGATCACCGAAGCCGTCACCGGCAAACCGCTGCAAACAGCGGCCGCGTAAACAGGGAAAGCATATCATGGTTCGTTTAGTTGCTTTTTTGGTCGGGGTGTTTTTCAGTGGGATGCTGATGCTCGGCTTGTTTGACACGGTTATCACGGCGGTGAAGGAACCTGCCCAGCCGACCGCCGAGCATGAATTTCATGAAGAGCCGCTTGCCGTGAAATTCGCGCATGACGGCCCGCTCGGCAAATATGACCGCGGCCAGTTACAGCGTGGTTTGAAAGTCTATTCCGAAGTCTGTTCCGCGTGCCACAGCCTCAACCTTATCTCGTTCCGCAACTTTGCAGACCTTGGTTATAACGAAGATGAAGTAAAGGCGATTGCCAAGGGCTGGAAAACAGAGGTCGCGACAATCAATCCGGAAACAGGCGAGCCAGCAACGCGTCCCGGCATTCCCGCAGACAAGATACCTTCGCCGTTTGCAAATGAAGTTGCTGCCCGTGCTGCGAACAACAATGCCCTTCCGCCTGACCTTTCGTTGATTGCCAAAGCTCGCGAGGGTGGTGCAGCCTATGTTTATTCGTTGCTTCTGGGTTATCGCGACCAACCGGGTTACAAGAATGAAAACGGCATGGAACTGCTAAAGGAGTTTCCCGACGCGGCAACGCCTGCCGGGCTTAACTTCAACCCGTGGTTTGCCAATCTGAACATCGCGATGGCGCAGCCGATTGCTGCCGATGGCCAGGTAACTTATGATGACGGTACAAAGGCAACACAAGAACAGATGGCGAAAGATGTCTCGGCGTTCCTTGCCTGGACCGCTGAACCGAAGCTGGAAAACCGGAAGAGCGCCGGATGGGCAGCGCTTGGCTTTCTCGTAATCTTTACGGTATTGGCATGGATGTCGTACAAAACGATCTGGGCTGGCAAAAAGCATTAAGCCAGACGATAATTTTTGGAACGGGCCGCTTTTGCGGCCCTTTCTTTTGAAACGCGAACGTTGACGCACCGGCGTCTTGGTGGCAATAGCGGCGACGTTCGCGATGAGCGGGTATAGCATAGTGGTAATGCACTAGCCTTCCAAGCTAGCTAGAGGGGTTCGATTCCCCTTACCCGCTCCAAAAACTTGACCGCTGATTAATCGCGATCCCCCCTGATACACTTTGCGACAAAGCAGCGATTGCGCTGACAAAGCTGTGCGACATATTATTCTTAATACTGCGTCATCCGGCACCAATGTCGGCAAACTGACCAAGGAATGATATGATGACCAAGACAAAAATTCTTGCTGGCCTGCTCGCAATTTCCGCGACATCAGCGGCGTTGTATGCTGCGCCGGGTATGAAGGCAGACGCCGATGGCGCCAAAGCGGTTACGCGAACCGAAGCGATCGCAGCGGCCGATGCACGCTTTGCCAAAATGGATGCCAACGCCGATGGCGTGCTGAAT
>JANOPT010000109.1:0-4327 GCA_031421975.1 Sphingomonadales bacterium
CGGCCCTACCGGCTCTTTCAGCTTCTTTTCATCCACCGCTGCGGTCTGGCGGATGCCCTGCACCACATAGCCTTTGCTCCACAGCACCCAGAGCAGGATCATGCCGGGGATGGCGGCAACAACGGTAAAGCCCCAGAAGCCGACCCAGCCGATTTCCTCGGCGACGATGCCCGCAGGCCCCGCCATGAAGGTGCGTCCGACACCAGCGAAGGACGATAACAGCGCAAATTGCGTCGCGGTGTAAGCGAGGCTCGAAAGCCCCGACAAATAGGTCACAAATACCGTCAGCCCTACACCGCTGGTCAGATTCTCCGTGCAGATTGCTGCAACCAGCATCCAGTAGTCATTGCCGGTGGCGGCCAGTATCATGAACATGACGTTGGAGAACATCATCATGAGGCCGCTGATAAGCAGCGCGCGCCCCATGCCGAGCCACAATATGAACGGTGCACCAAGCGCCGATCCGACGATCAATGCGCCGAAACCCCAAAGCTTGTTGGCCGAAATATAATCGAGGTCGGCAAAACCCAAATCGACGATCATCGGGCTGAGCATCGCCTGCCCCATTGCGTCGCCCACTTTGTAGACCAACACAAAGCCCAATATGTAAAACGCACCATGCCGGGTTAGAAATTCGCGGAACGGGTTGACGACGCTTTCGCGCAACCACTGTCCAGCCGACATCCCCGAAGCATCGGCAAAGCGGTCGACGAATTTGCCTGGCCCTGCCCAAAGCGCGCCGATGATCGCGGGAAGGATGGCAAAGGCTGTCAGGCCATAAGCGGTCGCCCAGCCAAGCCCCAAGCCCTCCTGCGACGCAAAATAAATCGTGCCTGCGCCCGCAATCAGATTGCCGGTTCGGTAGCCGAACTGGTTCGTTGCGGTACCATGCGCGAATTCGTCTTCTTCGAGAATTTCGATGCGATAGGCGTCGATCACGATATCCTGCGTCGCCGACAGGAACGCGGTAATCAGCGCCCAGAGCGCAAAGACGCCCATGCTGCCCTGCTGCGGATTACTTGCACCCAATTGCCAGATCGAAAAGAACAGCAGCGCTTGCACGAAGAACAGCCAGCCACGCCTTTGGCCGAAGGTTTTGGTCAAGAACGGCAGCGGTAATTTATCGACCAGCGGCGCCCACAGGAATTTCAGCGTGTAGGGAATGCCCAGGGCAACCATGAAACCGATGGTCGCGGTATCGATCCCGACCCGCGCCAGCCAGAAAGTCATGGTCGCGATCAGCAGCGTCAGCGGAAACCCGCTCGAAATGCCGAGCAAAAAGGTGATGGCTGGATTTTTACGCAAATAGGGCCGGAACGTCTTGCTTGTCAGCGCCACGAAGGCGACGCCCACCAATATCCCGATAAAAATAAGAAAACGCGTTAAATCGACTGACATGCGGACCCCTCCGGAATTTTATGAGGCATGACTAACGCCGTTTTCCTGAATGGCCAATGTCTTAAACACTGGCGTGACTTTTGCCACGCCATGAGGCAAAGGCCCGCTATGCCTCAACCTCCTTCACGTCCACCTGCCCGTCCGATGAAACCCGTCAAGCTGCGCTGGGACACCAAGCCGGTCCGCAAGCCCAACCCCAATGCCGCGCCAAGTAAGGGTGCGCTCGAACGCGCCGATGGCGAGGAGCGCATCGCCAAGCTGCTCGCCCGCGCCGGGGTGGCCTCGCGGCGCGAGATCGAGCGGATGATTGCCGATGGCCGGATTACCCTCAACGGTGAAAAGGTCGAGACGCCCGCGACATTGCTGAAATCGCTGCACGGCGTGGAGGTCGACGGCAAAGCCGTGGGTCAGCCTGCGCCGACGCAACTGTATCTGTTCCACAAACCCGAAGGCTGCCTGACCGCCGAACGCGATTTCAGCGGACGCAAGACCATTTACGATGTCCTGCCCAAGGACTTGCCACGCCTGATGCCCATCGGACGGCTCGATCTCAACACCGAAGGATTGTTGCTTTTAACCAACGATGGCGAGTTCAAACGCCAGATGGAATTGCCCTCGACCGGCGTTGAACGTTCGTACCGTGCGCGTTGTTTTGGAGAAGTCAGTCAGGAGCAACTGGAAGAGCTCATCCACGGCATCGAAATCGAAGGCGTGAAATACGGCAAGATCGACGCCAATCTCGAACGCCGAACCGGACGCAATGGCTGGCTGGAAATGACCTTGACCGAAGGCAAGAATCGTGAAGTTCGGCGCGTGCTCGAACATCTCGGCCTTGAAGTCAGCCGCCTGATCCGTACGCGCTACGGCCCGTTTGTTTTGGGCGATATGGCCCCGGGGACCGTCGGCGAAGTTCGCAAGGTGGATTTGATTGAGTTCCGAAACACATTGAAAAAATGAGAATAATATCCGGCCAATGGCGCTCACGGCCGCTTGTTGCGCCCAAAGGCGATACCACCCGCCCGACCGCGGACAGAACACGCGAGACTTTGTTCTCGATGCTGAACAGCCGTCTCGGCTCGTTCGAGGACCTCGCGGTACTCGACTTGTTTGCAGGCTCCGGCGCGTTGGGGCTGGAGGCATTGTCGCGCGGCGCTGCCACCTGCACATTCGTCGAAAATGACGCCGCCGCTCTCAAAGCGCTGGAAACCAATATCGCAAAGTTGGGCGCCACCGCGCAGTCCGATATCCGCCGGTCCTCCGTCCTTTCGCTGGGCAGCGCGATCAAGTCGTTCGACGTCATCCTGATGGACCCGCCTTATGCCAGCGGCGCAGGGTCAGTGGCGCTCGACAAATTGGGCCGCCTTGGCTGGTTCTCGCCGTCCGCATGGATCAGCATCGAAACCAGCAATAAGGAGGACGTCGACGTCAGGGGATATGTGATCGACACCGTCCGCAATGTCGGCAAAGCCCGGCTGACCCTGCTTCGGCCGGACGACGCAGCCTGAATGGCGTCCGGTTATCGACCAAAGCGGCTTTCAACGCCGGGCATTGATGACTGACGGATATCTTACCTGCCAGTCATCAAAGGGTATTTTGCGATCGGTTCAGCGGCGCTTGCGCGTTTTCTTCGGTCCTTCGCCAACGTTGCGGCAACTGTCCTGAAGGGTTTTCGAACAAGGCGGATACTCCTTCGTCGCGGGCGCTGGTTGCATCATGGCACTGGTCGTACCACCGCTCTGCGCCATCGGCGCTTCTGGTGATGGCGGTGTTGCCATTGGCCCGGCGGGCGCATTGTTGCTGCCTTGCGGTTGCTGCATCGGCTCAGTGGTTGGTTCCTCGGGCTGTGCAGGTGACGGCTGGCCTGGCATCGGGTCGTTGGGCGCTGGCATCGGATCACGTGGAGCAGGCATCGGTTCACCCGGCGCAGGCGACGGCATTGGCATGGGTTCACCGGGCATCGGCCCACCGGGTTGTGGCGGATTGGCTGGCGGCATGGGTTCAGCCGGTGCTGGCATATTTTGCGCCATCACGGCAATCGGGCTGACCGCAACAAGCGCGGCAAGACCAAGGCTTTTAAGCAATTTACTTTGCATTTCGAATCTCCAGCGCCCTGTTGCCACGAGATAACGGGTTGATAACAGAGTGGTTCCGCACGCCACGTTTTTTGCGACGGGTAGGCCTTGCCCTGCGTGCAATCGTTCCCTAACTGTTCACCGATGTCCGATCATGAAGTTCAACGCGAGCCGTACCACACGGACTCGCCCCAAACGGACCCGCCATGGTTACGCGGACTCAATCCTCCGCAGCGCGAGGCTGTGCTCACTACCGAAGGCCCTGTCCTGCTGCTCGCGGGCGCTGGCACCGGCAAGACGGCTGCGTTGACCGCGCGGATGGCGCAAATCCTGTATTCGCGCCTCGCTTGGCCGTCCGAAATTCTCGCTGTCACATTCACCAATAAGGCGGCGCGTGAGATGCGCGAACGTATTGGCGCGATGGTTGGCGATGCAGTTGAGGGCATGCCATGGCTCGGCACCTTCCACTCGATTGGCGCAAAAATGCTCCGCCGCCATGCCGAAGTGATGGGCCTGCAAAGCAATTTCACAATCATCGACATGGACGACCAGAACCGCCTGCTGAAACAGCTTATTCGCTCGGAGGATATCGACGACAAGCGCTTTCCGGCCAAGCAGCTCGCCGGGCTACTCGACAAATGGAAGAATGCCGGAAAATCACCTGCCGACCTCGACGCTGCCGATGACGAAGCCTATGCCAATGGCAAGGGCAAGCGGATGTATGCGCTGTATCAGGCGCGTCTGCTCGCGCTCAACGCCTGCGATTTTGGCGACCTGTTACTGCACAGTTTGAACCTGCTCAAAAACAACCGTGACATCCTCGAAAAATATCAGACGCAGTTCAAATATATCCTCGT
>JANOPT010000110.1:0-8692 GCA_031421975.1 Sphingomonadales bacterium
GTGCCTAGGGTTTTGAACAGCAAATCAGCATAGCCCATGAACACGGATGGCAGGGTGATCGCCAGATGTTCCTTTTCCGTCATCGTCGCGTGAAGAAAATCGAGCGTCCGGCAATAGGTTTCGCGGTCCTCCGGAAGCCCGCTGCACACGCCCTTTGCCGCGACGAGCCAATAGGCATCCATCATTTCAGGCGACATCGGCGCCATCCCGCTCGGTGGCGGGATACTGTTGTTGAGCAACAAACGGGTTTGCTGATAATGTTCGACGGCGACATCATTATTGCCAGCGGCTGCATGAGCGACACCGAGCCAAACTGATGGAAAGCCGAGATCGACGCAGCGCTGCCCATCGGCAATGGCTGCATCGAAGTTCCCCCTGTTAAGCTGGCCCGCCGAGCGCACCATATAGTGCCTGCCATCCACCGGATCCTGGGCAATCGCTTCGTCGAGATAGCGCATGCCTTGCCGGGTCAGGCCGCAGAACAGCAACAGCCCGCCTATCCGAACCGCCACCGCCGGATTGTGCGGTTCAACCTCATAGCCCTTGAAGGCAAGATCCAACGAGCCGACGATATTATTCTGGGTAAACTCGTGCAAGGCAAGCAAACCATAGGCATGACCCAGACCGGGCTTGATCGCCAGCACCTTGCGGACGCAATCTGCCATAACCGCTGAGGCCTTGGTCGGATCGGTGCCAGCAAGATAGATCCCCATCCGTTGATGCACGTCAGCGAGCAATAGCCACGCTTCGGCGAAACCCGGATCAAGCGTAACCGCTTCGTCAAGCAGCTCGGCTGCTCGCGTAAGAACCCCGTCACCAAACAGTCTTGCATTCAGCGCGCGGCCTTGGAGATAAAGATCATACGCTTCTTTGCTGTGCGTCATGCCTTGCACGAGCGGCTCGTCGATGGCCAGACCCAGCTTTTCGGCGAGCGCCGCAGTCACTGCCTTCGCGACGGTTTCCTGCAACGCGAAGATATTGTTCAATGATCCGTCATAACGATGACCCCAGCTTTCAAAGCCGGTCGCGCCGTCAATCAGTCGCACAAAAATGCGGACGTCCTCTCCCTGTCGCTGCACCGATCCTTCGATCAGATGCGCCACACGCAGCGCTTCGGCGATGGCAGGCGATGCCAGATCGCTGCCCCGAAAATGAAACGACGAAGTGCGTCCGGCCACCAGCAATTGCGGCACCTGTCCTAACGTTGTGATCATTTCATCGACAATGCCGTCTGCAAAATAATCCTCTCCGTCCTTGGCATTGAGCGCCTGAAAAGGCAGCACGGCTATGCGAGATTTGTTGGCCGGGGCACTAACCACGCCAAGGGGTGCCGACGGCTGGCGCAACTCCCATGCTTTTTTGAGCGCACCATGGCCCCCCATATCACCGCGCAGAATCGCCGCTGCCAGCGCATCATTCACCGCTATTTGCAGCCTGTGCTCAGCCTCCATCCTGCGACTGGAGAGCCAGGCGCCGAAGGCCTCGCCAAAGTCCATCCCGGCAACCAACGGCGCGGTGCCGATTGCCGAAAGCAGCGTCGCGGCATCGAATGCATTTCCGTCGGCCAATGCGGCTTCAAGATCGCCAAGGTCGCTGGCTATAGCCGCGCGGTTCATACAGGCACTGCTGCGCGTTACATGCAATATTTCAGGGCCGAGCGGCTCCAGCAATTTTCCCAGATCGAGCAGGCATTGCCGAAGGCTGGCCCTGGCATGGCTTTCAAATCGGCCAGGCCATAACAGCTTGCTGAGCTGCTCGCGATTGATGGCCTGATCCATGTTGAGGCACAGCAGTGCCAGCAATGCCCTCGCCCGGCGGTTTGAAATCGGGATTTCGGTCGCGTCAGCCGTTTTGAGCCTGAATTCGCCAAACAGTGAAGCATGGACGCAGCTATGCTTCGGTCGCAAAGCCTCCTTTTGCTCTATTTGCTGCATCCCACACTACCCCCAGCATATTGAATCGTAACTTAATGCAAAATGCACTTGCAACAATGTTAAATTCGAATGGGCGCGATGCGGTGAGGCCTATTTCGACAGGAAAGGGCTGCATACCGCATTGAAGCCGTCAAAAACTGCCATTCGGTTGAAAATTCGATGACGCATTTCGCTGCGGCAAGCCTGCACTTTCAATAACCTGAACGTCCGATATCGGCTATTCCAGCGATTGGGCGGGGATAAACGCATGTCCGTCAAATGCCGCAGCGCCCTCCTCTCGACCTTTTGCACTGCTTCGCCGCCCGTATTCCGTTGCGATCCCCGGCTATTTTTCAAGGATTAGGTCTGCGATCGCATCGATCATCGCGGCTTCGTCAAGGCGGTATGCGCTATACAAATCGGGCAGGTCTCCGGTTTGGCCAAAATGATCCGTCCCCAGCGGGCTTACGCGCATGCCCCGCACGCTGCCCAGCCATGATAGCGCACCTGGCGATCCGTCGATAACCGTCACCAGCCCTGCGCCCGGCGACAAAACCGATAATAAATGCTGGGCATGACTGACTTTGCGGTCTTCGCCGATCCAGCGCGCCGCCCTGCTGGCCGACCAGTCACGATGGAGCAGATCGGGCGACGTCACGTTCAGAATCCCGAGTCCGGGAATATCATCGAGCAACTGGTCATACGCCGCCAGTACCTCAGGCGCGATGGCGCCGGTAAACACGATGGCGGCTTCGGCTCCCGCTTCGGGCCGACGCAACCAGTAACCGCCCTTCAGGGCATCGGCTTCCCAGCCAGTGTCAGCGCGCTGAACCTGAGGAATCTGACGCGTACTCAATCGCAGATATACCGAGCTGCCCTCGGGCTTTTGCAGATGTTCAAATGCCCAGCGCATGAACAGGCTGACCTCATCGGCATAAGCCGGTTCGAAATACGCCAGGCCCGGCTGCCCCATCCCGATCAGCGGCGTGTTGATCGATTGATGTGCTCCGCCTTCCGGTCCCAACGTCAAACCGGATGGCGTGCCGACCAGCAGAAAGCGGGCATCGGAATAGCAACCATAATTCAGCGCGTCCAAACCGCGGGCGATAAATGGATCATATACCGTTCCCACCGGAATCAGACGTGTCCCAAAATGCGGGGCGGCCAGGCCAAGTGACGTCAGCAACAGGAAAAAATTGTTTTCCGCGATGCCCAGCTCGATATGTTGCCCAGCTGCATGTGCGGACCATTTCTGCGCCGATGGAATCTTGGCTTCCCGGAATATATCGGCCACGTCCGAACGACGGAATAACCCGCGCTGGTTTACGAACCCGCCGAGATTTGTCGTCTGCGTTACATCGGGCGCGGTGGTTACAATGCGGTCGCCCAGTTCTCCGGGGGATTTGGCAAGGTCGAGCAGCACATGGCCGAATGCCGCCTGCGTCGATTGCATATCACCGTGCGGGACGGCAAATCGGTCGGGAACCTCGATCGCTGTTGCGACAGGCTCCATCGCTTTTGTTGCAAGAACACTTTGGCCGACAAAGTTTTTCAGGCGCGCCGCCATGTTGCCGCCCAGCCCGGCAAAAGGCTCCCATTCCTGCCCCGCGTCGATAGCCATGCTTTGGCGAAGCTGGTCAATCTGTGCAGGGTTCATCATTCCCGAATGATTGTCCTTGTGACCCGCGAGCGGAAGGCCATAGCCCTTTACCGTGTAGGCAATAAACAAGGTGGGACGGTCATCATCTGCGCTGTCAAAGGCATCCATCAACGAAGCGATGCAATGCCCGCCCAGATTGGTCATCAGCGCAGCCAGACCATCGTCGTCAAAACTCTCGATCAGCTCTTGCACATGGGGCTTGCCGCCGATATCCGTGATCAACCGCGCACGCCATGCCGCCCCACCCTGATATGTCAGTACGGCAAATTCTGCATTGGGGCAGTTTTCGATCCAATCCTCCAGCGATTTCCCGCCGGGTCGCGCAAATGCCGCACGCTGCAACTTGCCATTTTTTAACGTCACCACGCGCCAGCCGCAGGTTTCGAAGATGTCGTCGAAGCGCCGGAACATTCTGTCGGCCGTCGTGCTGTCCAGCGACTGCCGGTTATAATCGACCACCCACCAGCAATTGCGAATGTCGTGCTTGTACCCTTCGATCAGGCATTCATAGATATTGCCTTCATCCAGTTCGGCATCACCCATAAGCGAGATCATCCGACCTGCGTCTTGTTCCGCCATTGACCCATGGGCAATCAGATAATCCTGCACCAGACTCGAAAACGCAGTGATGGCCACGCCGAGACCGACTGAGCCCGTCGAAAAATCTACCGGAATTTTATCCTTGGTCCGCGAAGGATAGCTTTGCGCGCCGCCCAGAGCCCGAAAATTCTGCAATTGGTCCAACGACTGATTGCCCAGAATATAATGAATGGCCTGCAGCACGGGGCCTGCATGGGGTTTGACTGACACCTTATCCTGCGGGCGAAGCGCATGAAAATAGAGCGCAGCCATGATCGCCGTGATCGAGGCGCAACTTGCCTGATGCCCGCCGACCTTAAGTCCATCGCGCTTTGGGCGGATATGGTTGGCGTTATGAACAATCCATGCCGAAAGCCACCGCAACCGCGTATCGAGCGCTTCGATCGTCGCAATTTTTTCCTGGCGCGCGTCGGCTAGCATAATGGCCATTTCTGTCTTCATAATCCCAAAGCGATACCATCGCGGTCAGCTAATTACGTCTCTTTGCAAAAGGGCAGATTAACAAGAAAAAAAGCCTGTGACACCGGGCAAAGCGGAAGAGGACAACATGGCCGGGCGGCTTGCGGAGAAATTCGAGGCCAATGACTAAAGCATTAGCACGATCTTGCCTACATGACGCTTGGTCAGGAATGCTTCCTGCGCTGCAATAATGTCCGCAATCGGATATGTCGCCGCGACCAATGGTTTGATTTCGCCTTGCTCGATATAACGGATGATATCGGAAAACACCCCCGGTTCCAGAACTGTGCAGCCAATCAGGCGAAGGTCTTTGAGGTAAAGTGTCCGCAGATCGAGATCGACGACCGGGCCGGAAATTGCCCCTGACACGCCATAACGCCCGCCGCGTTTGAGGGTGCTCAGGATTGCAGCAAACTGTCCACCACCGACCACATCAACCGCAGCATCGAAATAATCCTGGCCGAACAGCGCTTCCAAATCCGCGTCGCGGGGGATAATGTTATTCGCGCCTAATGCGACTACGGCATTGGCTTTTTCGGCGCTTGCCATCGCGATAATTTCGGCCCCGCGTCGCTTGGCGAGTTGCACGGCGGCCGATCCTACACCGCCTGAGGCTCCGGTAATCAGCACGCGCTCACCCGCAGCAACACCGATACGTGTCAAAATGTTTTCGGCGGTGGCATATGCACATGGAAAACTCGCCAGTTCAGCATCGGAGAGCGGCGATTTTACGCGGCGCGCATTTACGGCGGGAACGCAGGTATAGTCTGCAAAGCCACCATCGACTTCCGAACCGAAATACTGAATATCAAAAAAACCCGCACCGCGCAGCACCGGGTCGACCAACACACGCTCGCCGATCCGTGCCGAACCGACATTTTCGCCTACCGCCACTATGCGCCCGCACGCATCTGCGCCTTGAATGCGCGGAAATTGAAATGCTTCGCCAGACCAACCATCCTCTCCGGCGCCATATATTCCAGTATCCGCTCCAGCGTCTGTCGCTTCAGCCGCTACCTTCGAATACCAGCCGATCCGGGTGTTGATATCGGTATTGTTGACGCCTGCGGCTGCGACGCGGATCAAGACATCGTCCGGTCCCGGCGTCGGCACCGGCACATCGTCGCGCAATACGAGTTTGTCATAGCCGCCATGGCCGGTCAGCAGGACCGCGCGCATGGTGGGCGGAATACTCACCCCGCGTGCTCAAGTCCGAATTGGTTTAGATACCATTTCTGGAAATTCATGACGCTCCCTTCCTGATCCGAATAACGACCGGGGCGATAGCGGCTGGACATAATACCGTTCTGATTATTCTCGGTAATCACCTTGTCCTGCGTGGTGGTCGCGTGATAGCCCCAAATCATCTTTTCAATATCAACCTGATCCTCGGTCGCGCGGCCATCGACCAGCCAGATCATTTCGACATCGGATTCTAGCGCACTACGCGGGGTGAACTGGAACAGGATGACGAAATGGTCATCGGCCACAATTTGGCTGAATGGACTGAAACTAAGGTGCATGCGGCCGCCATCGGGCTTTGTCCGTTTACCCATCAAAGGCGCAGGCGCGGTGCCGTCTTGCGTTTCGGCGGACCATCCGTCCTTATTCATCCGCTGCATTAACAGGCGCAGGTGGCTGCTATCAGGCGTCTCGTCGATCGTGCCAATGGGGCGACCCAAAGCGGCGGCGCTTTCTTCCCATGCGGCAAGCTTTGGTGCGAAGTTGGCGATAGCGTCGGCTGGCCCCGAACTAGGCCCTGCGCCCACCGCGATAATCGATTCCGATGCATGCATCGAACAGAATTCGGGGTGCGAAGGGACACAATGATAGCATTCAAAGAAATTCTCGACGACCAGTTTCCAATTGGCAGTTGTCGGGTAGCTTCCTGCGCGAGCAATGCGCGCGTCGGCAATGCCATGATAGTCGAGGATAGCACCCATATCGCCAAAGGTTGCGTCGAAATCTTCGGGTTCATCCTCGCTCATATTGATGAAGATCAGTCCATGGAAGACGCGGACGTGGCAGGCAAACAGGCCATTTTCCGCCTTGTCGAAATCCTCCGGCATCAACCGCGCAGAGATCAGGCGTCCATCAAGGCCAAAGGTCCAGGCATGATACGGACATACCAGGCGCGGCGCGTTGCCACTTTCGGCTTGGCAGATGGTCGAACCGCGATGGCGGCAGACATTGAAGAACGCACGGATGCTGTCGGCGTTCTCGCGGATGACGATGATCTGTTCACCACCGATTTTGAACAGAAAGTAATCGCCCTTGTTGGGAATGCGTGAGACATGCCCGGCGAGGATCCATTTCTGGCTGATCACCTCGTCCATGTCGGCGTTGAACACGGCTTCGCTGGCGTAGAATTCCTGGGGCAAGCTGAAGCCAGCGCGCGTATCGGCGGCAAGGCGGCTCATAAGTTCAGTGTGCGACATCAGATTTTGATCCGGGCGTTGGTTGGGTCATACATCGGTTTGAGCGACGCGGTGGCGGGATATCGAATTCCCGCAATTTCGATCTCATAATCATCGGCGCCAATTGGCCCGACCACACCGCTATCTGCGGCGTCGACATAGCCAAGCCCGCACGCGCCGCCGAGCGTGTGCGCGTACATGCCCGATCGGACGTAACCCGCGATCCGGTCGCCCTGCCAGATCGGTTCGTTGTGATAGAGCATCGGCATCGGGTCTTTCAGCAGAAACTGGACGAGGCGTTGCTTCAAGCCCGCTTCCTTTTGGGCGACGAGTGCCTCGCGCCCGATAAAGCCGCCAAGCTTATCCATCTTTACCGCAAAGCCAAGGCCCGCCTCCAGCGGGGTATCTTCATCGGTGATATCATGGCCCCAATGACGATAGGCCTTCTCCATGCGAAGCGCGTTGAGCGCGTGATAGCCGCAATATTTAAGGCCAAATGCAGCACCCGCTGCAACGACTTCGTCATACACGCCGGTCATGAATTCGGTCGGGATATACAGTTCCCACCCTAGTTCACCGACATAAGTAATCCGCGATGCGCGGACGATGGCATAGCCGAGTTCAATTTCTTGCGACGTGGCAAAGGGAAACGCCTCATGCGATAGGTCGTTCGGGCAGATCGATTGGAGAAGCGCACGCGAGTTTGGCCCCATGATCGAGATGACGCCCATAGCCGATGACACGTTGGTCAGCACCGCATGTGCGTCTTCGGGGGTATGGCGTTTCAGCCAGTTAAAGTCTTTGACCTCGGTTTCGGCACCGGTGACGATCAGATAGGCGGTTTCGGAAAGGCGCGTGACGGTGAGGTCGGCTTCGATACCGCCCTTTTCATTCAGCCACTGGGTGTAAACCAACTTACCCGGCGCGACATCGACGTCATTGGCGCAGACACGGTTTAGCACAGCGCAGGCATCGCGGCCTTCAAGGCGGAATTTGGCGAAACTGGATTGGTCGAACAGGCCTACGGCCTCGCGCACCGCATTGCATTCCGCCGCATTGGCTTCAAACCAGTTCTGGCGGCCATAGCTATATTCATATTTGGGCGTGCTGCCCGGTTCGCCATACCAATTGGGCCGTTCCCAACCGAACGCCTCGCCGAAACAAGCACCTGCTGCCGCTAACCGATCATGCAAAGCAGACTTCCTCACGCCCCGCGCCGTTTCATATTGCTTGAACGGATAATGCGTCGCGTAAAGCAGGCCCAAACTCTCGGTCACCCGCTCGCGCAGATATTTGCGGTTGATCTGGAACGGCATGTTGCGACGGATATCGACCGTCCACAGGTCGGCAGGCGGAATGCCGTCGCGGATCCAGACGGCCATGACCTTGCCAACGCCGCCCGCCGATTGCAGGCCAATGGAGTTAAGCCCCGCTGCAACGAAACAGCCTTTCAGTTCTGGCGCCTCGCCCAGATGATAACGTACGTCCGGCGTGAAGCTTTCCGGACCGCAGAAGAATTTCTGGATGCCCGCTTTTTCCAGCGCAGGCACACGCCGCATCGCGTCCACCAGAAGCGGTTCGAAATGTTCAAAGCTGCCCGCGATTTCATCGAAGCAGAAATCTTCGGATATGCCGTCCATGCC
>JANOPT010000111.1:0-5485 GCA_031421975.1 Sphingomonadales bacterium
CAGATCGGAAAAATTTTGCATCGATGCTTTTTCACCAATCCGTAAATGCACCGACGGATCGTTGAAATGCTGTTCCAGCATTTGGAAAAAACGCAGCACAATATGGGCCGACAGCCGGCTGAGCGGATTACGCAGCTTTGCTTCGTCAATGCCCACCGCAGCCAGCATCGCGCGCCGGTCGCCGCCTTCGGCAACGGCCGCACGAAGTATGCGGACCATCAGGCTTGCTGACATCGTGTCCGGCGCAACCGCCTTGCCATCCTGCAATAATGTATTGACCCAGTTGTAAATCCGGCTGCTCCGCAATGACGTAAGGGAAAGTTTCAACATGCCCTGTGAAGGAAGGCAAGCAAGATTTTCAGGCAGCTTGCGAGGCGCATTTCTGGTCGCTAAGCCATGTCCATGAACCTTGCATCAATCCTTGACCAGTTTAGCGCTGGAGCCGCTTCGCAACATGTTTCCATCCCACCCAGTTGGCACCAGGGGCGGACCGCTTTTGGGGGGTTGAGTTCGGCTCTTGCCTATCAAGCCGCAAAGCTCGCGGACGATGATTTGCCGCCGTTGCAATCGGCACAGATCGCATTTGTCGGGCCATTGGCAGGCGAGGTCGAGGTGAGGGCAACCGTCCTGCGCCGCGGCAAGAACACGGCCTTTGTCAAATCAGACATTGTCGGCGCAGATGGCATCGGTCTGTCCTGCACGTTTATTTTTATGAACCGGCGTCACAGCCATCTCGATTATGAGGGACTGTCACGTCCCGCATTCCCCGCTATCCCGACCTCTGACAACGCGCGAAGCGGACCGCCCGAATATTTTACCGGACATATGCAATATCCCGATAAGCGGCTTGAACTTGGCCTCGCCACCAATCGCCTTGCAAGCTGGCACCGCTTTACCGAACATGAAAGGCTGGACCCCGTCGCCGGGCTGTTGTGCATCGGCGATGCCTTGCCACCTTCGGCTATGGGATTGATGACGGAAAAAGGCATGGTCAGTTCGATGAACTGGCAGGTCAACATGCTGACCGATCGCCCAGTAACGAAAGACGGCTGGTGGTTTCTGGAGAGCGAAACGCATTATGCAGGCAATGGCGCCAGCAGCCAGTACATGACCGCCTGGAACACCGATGGCCAGCCGATGCTGACCGGGATGCAGTCGGTCGCAATCTTTGTCTAACGCGCTGGCAAGTCGCGCTCGGCGGCTGCGATATAATCCCGCGTTATCGGCAGAGTGCGGCGGTTACGCGCATATTGGATCTGATAGTTACACATCCCGCCATGTTCGAACGCGGCGGTCGCCCCCGCCAGATAGAATATCCACATGCGATAAAAACGTTCGCCATATCGGGTGACGATTGTCTCGCGCTTTGCGCGAACGCGCGCATACCATTCACGCAAGGTCAACGCATAATGGAGCCGCAAATTTTCGATATCGGTATGGATCAATTTTACCTTCTCGCTGGCGGCCAGCGTTTCTGACAAGGCCGGAATATAGCCACCTGGAAATATATATTTGCGCGTGAATGCATCGGTGGCACCGGGCTTGCCCATCCGCCCGATAGTGTGCAGCAGCATCACGCCATCATCCTTCAGCAGATTGGCGCAGGCGCGAAAAAACCCATCGAACTGCGGGACGCCGACATGCTCGAACATGCCGACCGACACGATCCGGTCGAAATATCCTGGCGCGCGTTCTGCCAGCACGCGATAGTCAAGCAATTCAAACCTGACCTTGTCTGCCACCCCCGCCGCCTTCGCCCGCTCGCGCGCCAGGTTCAGTTGTTCCTCGCTTAATGTGATGCCAAGCACCTCGACGTCTGCAACCTGGTTAAGATACAACGCCATCCCGCCCCAGCCGCAGCCGATGTCGAGTATCTTTTGACCTGGCTGCAACGCCAGCTTGGCCGCTATGTGCGCTTTTTTTGCCAGCTGTGCGCGATCGAGCGTATCGTCGGCTTCGGACCAGTAAGCGCAGCTATATTGCATGTCCTCATCCAGCCACAGGCGGTAGAAATCATTGGAGACATCGTAATGATGCGCGACGTTCGAGCGCGAACTTGCCAGCGAATTCAGCTGCAGCAGCGGACGAACGATCTTGCCGAAAATTTTCTTAAGTCGTCGCGATTCGCCAATTGCTCCGCCATTTTCCCACGGGTTGTTGCGCCGGATGATTTCGACAAAGCCCATGATGTCGTCATTATCGACGGTCACGCCGCCATCCATATAGGCCTCGCCCATGCCGAGACGCGGGTTGAGTAATATGCGCCGAACCGCAGCAGGCGATAATGTCCGCAAGGTGACGTCCGGCCAGCCGCTGGCGCCATCACCATAAACGCTGGTTTCGCCGTCATGCGAAATAACGGTCAGGCGTCCATGCTTGATTTTCCCGCGCAGCAGGCGGTCGAGCAACGCCATTCAGCAACTCCCTTTGGTCCAGCTGCTCCCCATTTCGTTGTTACTATGGTTATTGTTACCGGCGCAAGTTTTGAACGCTAGCCCCGCCGTTTCCTATCCGCGCAAAGCGCAAGACAAAGAATACCAGCCCGATCACAATGAACGTGTCGACAAAGCTAGTGTAGAATAACCAGTTGTCCGTGCTGAGTAATTTCGCCGCTGCATAATTCAGTCCGGCCATCACTAGGCCAACGCTGCCCATGCCAATGGCGAAACGCCCCGTGTCGATGTCCGAATAGGGCATGTACCTTGCCAGCCCCTTGCCGATATAGGGTCCGCCGCGCAGGCCATCCAGCAGAAAGAAACTCGCCGCAATCAGGCCAGTAATCGTGCCGCGCAGTTTGATCCATTCATCATCAGCAAGCCACAACGCCAGTCCTGCCGAAATGCAGAGCATGACGATACCGAACAACGCGAGACCGCCCGTCACGTCGATTCTGGTGATGCGCTGGAAAGCGACCAGCCCGAAACCGACAATGATACCGACCAATGCTGCGGTTTGCAGGTCGGTTAGCTTGGCAATAGCGTAAAACAACAGACCAGTGATGATATCGACGGCAAAAGGCAGACGGTTTTCTTTGGCCATGATCCCGGATTCCATTGGATGAGGGCCATCACCGCGTCCGCGATAGGCCAGCATGCGCCCCTCATGGCTCTCATAAACCACGACACCGTCCAGATGTGCCACCACGCCCGTCGTCCATATTCCCATATAGCCGAAATCAATTTTGAGCATCCGCCCGTCGGGAAGTGTGGCGGAAAGCAGATGATTGCGGACCGACCCGGATCCCGACACGGGGGTATGGTCACTTGACTGCTCCACGCCAAGCATCGTCAACATGGAATGAAGGCCGTCGGTCCGCGCCCGGCTCGACACCGCAAAGGACAGGCCATCAACGGTGAACCGCCGCGTCGGATAGCGCCAATATGTAAAGCTCATCGCTTCGCTTCTGCGGCAAAGGCCCAACGCAAGGTGCTGGCCATGCCAAATGTCGCCGCATCAACCATTGGCCGCGCGAGCATCCAGCTGTTCAGACCATGCATCTTGCGCCCCCATCGCGGCAAAAGATCGGTCGCCGCTTGCGCGATAACGGCCTGAACGGGCATTGCCCGCAACCCGGCAGCTTGCGGGTTGAGGATAATCTGCGCCACCTCGCGTGATCGATCTGTAGCGCGCAATTCTTTCCGGAATTCCGCGATCAACGCATCGGCTTCGCGGCGTGTTTTGGGAACGGGATCGGCACCCAGCCTGTGTGCAACATGAGCGACTTCCGCGAAATAGGCGTCCTGGTCACTGCGCGACATCGTCGGTTCGCCAAAACGTATCCAGGCGTTCAAAAAGGACACCGCGCCAGCAACATGAATCCACGCAAGCAGGCGCGGATCATTTGCGCGGTAAACCATCCCGTCTGGCATGGTCCCGGTTACTTTTGCATGGATGCGGTTCACTCGTTCGATCGCCGCCTCGGCTTCGCTGCGATCGGCGTAGGTTGTCAATGCCATGAACCGCGCCGTGCGCCGCAACCGGCCAAGCATATCGCGGCGGAAATTGCTATGATCCCAAACTCCGGCAAGTGCTGCGGGGTGCAGCATTTCCAGCAGTAGACCGGAAACGCCGCCGACCATCATCGTGGTGACGTCGCCATGGACACGCCACGCAACCGACCCACGCGCGATCAACGCGTTATCCGAAGGCTGCACCGGCGATTCGCCCTTGCCGCTGTCGTTAAAAACGCCGCGCACCTGGCCAACCAACCCGCGCCTGAGTGTTTCGATGATCATTCAGCCGACCGCTACGCCAGCGCCGCCAGTTTTTCTTCGGCCATGCGGTCAAGTTCGGCACGGCTTTTTTTCTCGCTCGACGATTTCAGTTGGCCGCACGCCGCCATGATGTCGCGCCCCCGGGGTGTGCGGACAGGCGCACTGATGCCTGCCTCGAAAATGATGCTGGAAAACCTTTTGATGCGGTCCGGGTCCGAACATTCATAAGGCGCGCCGGGCCACGGATTGAACGGGATCAGGTTGACCTTGGCGGGCAGTTTATATTGCCGGATCAGGCTGACCAGTTCGCGCGCATCCTCGTCGCTGTCATTCTTGTCCTTGAGCATCACATATTCGAAGGTGATCCGCCGGGCGTTGCTGATGCCGGGATATTCGGCGCATGCGCGTAGCAGTTCATCGATGCCATATTTGCGGTTAATCGGAACGATCTCGTCGCGGATTTCCTTGGTGACGGCGTGGAGAGAAACCGCAAGGTTCACGTTAATCTCCTCACCCGCGCGTGCCATCATCGGCACCACGCCGCTGGTCGACAGAGTGATCCGGCGGCGCGACAGCCCTAGGCCATCGCCGTGCATGACGATCTTCATCGCATCGCGAACATTGTCGAAATTATACAGCGGCTCGCCCATGCCCATCAGCACGATGTTGGTCAGCATCCGTCCATCGGCGGTATAGTGGCCGACATCGTCATCCTCGTCGTCGCTATCGTCATTTGCCGCGGCCATGTTGCCCTTGGGCCATTCACCCAGCGCGTCGCGCGCCAGCATCACCTGCCCGACGATTTCGCCCGGCGTCAGGTTCCGCACCAGCCGCATCGTGCCGGTATGGCAAAAACGGCAGTTCAGCGTGCAGCCGACCTGGCTTGAAATACACAAAGTCCCGCGATCTGCATCGGGGATGAACACCATTTCATAATCCTGCGCGTCATCGGTACGAAGCAACCATTTGCGCGTGCCGTCGGTAGAAACCTGCGCCTCGACTATTTCGGGGCGGCCGATTACAAACCGGTCGGCGAGCCAGGGACGCATGGTTTTGGAAATGTCGGTCATCGCCTCAAACTGAGTGACACCGCGGTGATAGATCCAGTGAAACACCTGCTTCGAACGAAGCTTTGCGGCTTTTTCATCAAGCTGCGATTCTTCGAACAATTGACGGATTTGCAGATGGCTAAGCCCCATCAAATCGATACGCCCGTCAGCGCGCGGCGTAATGGCGCGCGGGGTTACTACAGGGTCGATATGGCCGGGAAT
>JANOPT010000112.1:0-13950 GCA_031421975.1 Sphingomonadales bacterium
CAGTGGCCGACATGCCGATCTTGGGAATGCGTATCTCGGTCCCCATGCCTAGCGTTGCCAGCCCATCGCGGTGCGAACCGCCTGCTTGATGCCATCTTTCGACGGTATCCACGCTTGCTCAAGCGCGTTCGCCATCGGCACCGCCGAAAATGTCCCCCCGACCCGCTGGACCGGCGCCTTCAACTCGTTGAACAACGCCTCGTGAATCCGGGACGACATTTCAGCGCCGGTGCCGTAAGCCTTGACCGCCTCGTGAAGCACCACTGCACGGCCGGTCTTACGCACCGATGCCAGCACCGTTTCCTCGTCATAAGGCGCGATGGTTCGCAGGTCGATGACCTCGACTGACACACCTTCGTCGCCAAGCTGCACGGCGACATCGAGCGCATCGGCCACCGTCCGGCCATAGGTAATAAGCGAACAGTCACTGCCCTCCCGCGCAATCGCCGCCTTGCCAAGCGGAACGCGGTACCCTGCTACGGGCGCATCGGCGGTCATCCCGTAACAGAGAATATTCTCGATAAAGATCACCGGATCGTTGCAGGCGATGGCCGAACGCATCAGTCCCTGTGCATCGGCTGGGTTCGACGGTGTCACAATTTTCAGCCCCGGCACATGCGCGAACCATGCCTCCAGCATATCCGAATGTTGCCCGCCGAAACCCACGCCGACGCCCGTGGTGGTGCGAACAACGAGCGGGACATTGGTCTGTCCGCCCGACATGAATCGCAGCTTGGCAGCATGGTTGACCAGCTGGTCCATGCAGACGGTCAGGAAATTCATCAGCATGATCTCGGCAATCGGTCGGAACCCGGCGAGCGCCGCACCAACGCACGCGCCCATGATGGCCTGTTCCGAGATGGGGGTCGAGCGCACACGGTGCTCGCCATATTTTTCCGTTAAGCCCGACGAGACCTTGAATACGCCGCCGCCCTGTTTGGCCGCGACATCCTCGCCGAGCAGGATGACGCATTCATCCTCGGCCATCGCTTCGTCGATGGCGCGGTTGATCGCGGCGCCCATGGAGATTTTGTCGCTCACGCGGCGATCTCCTCTTCAAAAACGTCGATCCGCAGTTCTTCGGGACCGGGATAGGCGCTGTCGGCGGCAAATTGCCAAGCGGCCTCGACTTCAGCATCGATGCCCCCAACGATTGCATCGAGTTCGGCTTCGGAGAACTGATAGTCCAGCATCAAGGCGCGCAAACGCGGCAGCGGGTCGGCGGCGGCCATCTCGGCAAGATGCTCTTTCGGCATGTAGGAGAAGTCCGCACCGAAGAAATGCCCCATCATCCGGTAACACATCGCCTCGATCAGCGTCGGTCCCTCACCCGCCCGCGCTTTGTCCACGGCCTCTTTGGCCGCGAGATACATCGCCTCTGCATCATTGCCATCGACCGTCACCGCGCGCATGGAATAGGCCGAAGCGCGCGACGCGATCGAGTCTACCTTGGTGTGATCGGCAAACGCCGTATGCTCGCCGTAACGGTTGTTCTGGCAGAAGAAAATCACCGGCAGTTTCCAAAGCTGCGCCATGTTCATCGCTTCGTGGAAAGCACCGATATTAGTCGCACCGTCGCCGAAACAGGTGACGGTAACCTTGCCGTCACCGCGATTCTGCGACGACAAAGCAAGGCCGTTAGCGATTGGCAGGCCCGAGCCGACAACGCCGGTCGTGACCATGATTCCAGTATCAGGATGCGTGATGTGCATCGACCCGCCCTTGCCCTTGCAGGTGCCGGTTACCTTGCCCGCCACTTCGGCAAACAACAGATCGAGCGGCACGCCTTTGGCGATCTGGTCATGCTGCCCGCGATAAGTGGTGACCAGATAATCGCTTGGCTCCAGCGCCGCCATCATCGCCGCCGAAACCAGTTCCTGCCCGCGAACAGTGTAATAGAGAACCGCAAGCGAGCCACCTGCAATCAGGCTCCTGAACTTCTCGTCGGTTCGCGCGATTTTCATCGTGCGTGTGTAGATATCGAGCAGCTTGTCCCGATCAATTTTTGATCCGGTCATAAGGGTTAGAACTGAACTCGCTTGGTGTAGCCGCCGTCGATAATCAGGTTAGCGCCGGTGGTGTAGCTGGAGGCCGGGCTAGCCATGAACACGATTGCGCGGGCGACCTCGTCCGGCGCGCCAAGGCGACCCATCGGCATTTGCGCGACGGTGGCGTTATAGAAATCCGCCATATTGGCTTTGATTGCGGCCCAGTTGCCGGTCGGATATTCGATAGGTCCCGGCGATATCGTGTTCACGCGGATGCCCTTTGGCGCGAGCGATTGCGACAGCTGCGAGCCATAAGTGATCAGCGCCGCTTTCAGGGCATTGAACGCTTGCGGGCTAAAAAACGTCTCGACGGCGGCGGTTGACGACATGATGATGATCGCGCCTGCTCCCGATTTCTCAAGCGCGGGCGTGAGCGCCTCAACACCGCGAACGCCGCCCAAGATGTCAAGATCGAGCCCGCGCTGCCAGTCCCCTGTAGCGCCCTGCCCTGACGAGCTTGCGGTGTGGACGAACACGTCGCAACCGCCGAGTTCATCGACCGCCTTGTTAAGCCAGGCAACATAGCCGTCAGCATTATCGGTCATGTCGAGCGTGTCGGCGAACACCTTGCCGCCCGCTTTACCGATTTCTTCCTTGGCCGCAGCGACCTTGGCCGCATCGCGCGAGAAGAAGGCGATGTCGCAGCCTTCGGCGGCAAACAGCTTCAGCGTTTCAAGGCCGATGCCATGAGCACCGCCATTCATGATGACTTTCTTGCCTTTGAGTCCCAAATCCATCGCGCATCTCCTCTTTTCCGGAAGCCACTATGCAGCATGGACGGCGCGGGTTATATCCCCAAAAAAGATGGCAATGTAGGCAAACCAGGTCTGCCAATTTGATAGTGTGCATCCATGCGCCGCAGCACTAAACTTGGTTCCGAGAGGAGAGGTTTATGAGCTTTTCGGGGCCACTTGAGGATCAACTGGCGATCCGCAGTCTGCATGACAGCTATGTCGACGCGGTATTCCGGCGCGATCCGGGTGATTGGGGCGCCAACTGGGCGACCGACGCACGATGGCATTTGATGGGAACCACCGTCGAAGGCCGCGACACGATTGTCGGCATGTGGAACGGCGCAATGGCAGGCTTTGCCTTTGTCGCATTTTTTTGCCAGCCCGCATCGATTGAAATCAACGGCGATACCGCAACGGGGCGCACCTTCACGCATGAAGTGCTGGAGATGCCAGACGGTGAGGTTCGCCGTCCCGTAGGGCGCTACGACGATATCTTTGTAAAGGTCGGTGGGCGCTGGCTGTATCAGGAGCGCATCTATTCGATGCTGAAAGCGTGAAGCAATGAAGATAGTGATATCCGGTGAAATCGAGCTGCCACCAGAGACGCGCGAAGCCGCGTTGACCGGTGCCAAGCCCCTGATCGACATGGCGCTCGCAGAACGGGGGTGCCGCCATTATGCTTGGTCTGCCGACCCGCATTATGCTGGCCGTGTCCATGTCTTCGAAGAATGGGACTGTGCCGACGATCTGCAAGAGCATCTGGAGGGCGACGCCTATAAAGGCATGTTGGGTCATCTTGGCAGCTTTACGATCATAAGCGCCGAAACCCGCAAATATCGCTGCGATATCTCGGAACCGGTCTATGGCCCTGACGGCGTCGCAACGGCAACATTCCTGACGGCGGAGGAATAATTATCATGACCGATTTGACTGGCAAAGTAGCGGTGGTGCTGGGAGCAGGCGGCAAGGACAATATGGGTCAGGCCATTGCCCGCAGGCTTGCTGGCGCAGGGGCCAAGGTTGTCGTAACTGGCCGTAAGGAAGCGCCGCTTAAGGAACTCGCAGCCGAAATCGGCGGTGACTGGATGCTTTGCGACATCGCCAAAAAAGCCGACGTCGAGGCACTGACAACCGAGACGGTGAAGCGGCACGGCAAGGTTGATATTGCTGTCAACGCAACCGGCTGGGGGTTGCTCAAATCGCTGCATGATATCACCGAGGAGGAACTGGACCAGATCGTCGCGTTGCAATTCAAGGGCGTACATTATTTCCTGAGCGCCTTTGTCCGCGCGATGCCAAATGGCGGTTCGCTGATGCAGATTTCGTCGGCGACGACGCAGTGCATTATCCACGATCACGCCGCCTATATCGGCACCAAATCGGGCGCTGACGCGCTGATCCGCTGCGTCGCCAATCAATATGGTCCGCAGGGTATTCGCGCCAATACGGTATCGCCAGGGTTCACGGAATCGCCGATGACGTCTGCTTCTTTTGCAACGCCGGGTGTCGCCGATGCCTTTATCAAGGAATATCCGCTGGGACGGGTTGGAACGGTGGACGACATTGCACAGGCGGTGCTGTGGCTGGCCGATGATGCTACCTTTGTATCGGGGCAAAATCTTCAGATTAATGGCGGACTAACCCTGCGCCGCAACCCGCGCCCCGAAGAAATAGGTGCATCGGTTGCCGCCGCGATGGCTGCAAAAGCAGGCTAGCTATTTGCTTTGGCCGCTAGCCAGCGGCGCGTTGCCGTTGCTACCGCCTTGGCACGCTCGCCAATATCTGGATAGCGTTCGCGCAGGACCTTTGATCGCAGTTCGATGCTGAGCGGAATTTCCGGCGGAAACGCGTCATAAAGCGCGGCTAGCGGCAAACCGCCTTCCCCGCACTGCTGGCGTAAATCGATGGCATCGAAAATGACAGCGTTGAAATCATGGGGGTCGGGCCGTTCAGCCGGCGCGTCGCAAAACTGGGCATAGGGCAATAGCGTGGCGGGTACGTTCGCAATGTCCGCAATCGAACTGTCCGAACGGTCAACGTGAATCGGGTCGATCAGCAATGCCCGCAAGGGATGCGAAACCGCGTCCAACACGGCCATCGCCATAGCCAAATTCTTAACCTCGGTGAAAATGCCAAATTCGAGCGCCACGCGCATGTGCGACCCCTCGGCATGTTCGCAAAGCGCAGCCAGCCGCGCTGCGGTCGCGCCCATATCGGGGTCGGAGGACACGCACAGGACATTCTTAGCGCCAAGCTCTGCGCCGATGTCTATGCACGCCTTGTACACGTCCAGATCATCGCTAGGCTTGATCCAGATAACCTCCACATCGAGCAGTTCGAGGCCGGTATCGGCCAGTGCTGCACGGACGGCGGCGGTTGTTGCTGCTGTCCATTTATCGGGTTCAACCCAAAGCCCGCTGGCATCGAAGCCGCCCGCCGCAGCCGCCATAATGGTTTCAACCGGACCGGCATCCGGCACGATCCCCGAGGCGAGGGATATCCGGTTCACATCGAGCTTCCGCCATCGACGCGGAACTCTGCGCCGGTCGTGAAACCTGCCTCATCGGATGCCAGATAGACCGCCATTGCCGCGATTTCCTCGGGCTGGCCGATGCGGCCGATGGGATGGACGGCGACCCACCCGGCATAGACCTCATCGGGATTGGGGGTCTGCGCCAACACCTTGTCGAGAATGGGCGTATAGATCACGCCCGGATGGATCGAATTGCAGCGGATGCCATAGCCATTGGTCGCGCAGTGCATGGCAACCGACTTAGTCATATGGGTGACGGCGGCCTTTGCGGCATTATAGGCGGTTAGGCTGCCCGTCGCGCGAACACCCGCCAACGATGACATGTTGATGATTGAACCGCCCGAGCCTTTGGGGTTGGTCCGCATGTTAGCCACAGCATATTTGCAGCCGAGAAACACGCCGACCACATCGACCTCGAATTCATGGCGGAACTGGTCGAGCGTCAGCTCTTCGATCGAGCCGTATGTTGTTATCCCGGCATTGTTGATGAGGATATCGATCAAGGTGCCGCCTTCGAGTACACGCCGCCAATGATCTTCGAGCGATACATCGAGCAACTCGAAGCTTGCCTGGTTGCCCAGCTCATGCTCATGCGCCAGCGCCTGTCCGTTTTCGACGTCGATATCGGCAATGATGACGCTCGCTCCCTCCGCCACAAAGCGGCGCACCATCGCGTTGCCGAGGCCCGACGAACCGCCGGTAATCAGCGCTGTCTTACCCTCTAGTCGCATCGATGCCCTCCCAATTCAGTCCTATTGCTCGGCCACAAGCGTCGCGCCTTCGGGATGAACAACCCAGTCTTGCGCGCTGCTCGTCCAGAAATGCGTGGTCGGGACGAGATCCGTCACGTCATCGAGCGTGCCGGCTTTGATAAAGATGATCCCCTGTTCGTCGGCCCCCGGCGTTTCGGTGAAGACAGGCGATCCACAGGTTCCGCAGAACTTGCGGTAAACCGGATTGCCCGACGCGCTGTTATCTTCGAACCGTGTCAATTCGCCTTGTATCGTCAGCCCGGTCTTTGGTACGACCGCAATCACCGAAAAGGCCGATCCAGCCTGCCGCTGGCAATGTTTGCAATGGCATGTGGCAACCATCATCGGCGGCCAGCTGGTTAAATATCGCACCGCGCCGCACAGGCATCCGCCGGTTCGCGTTTCGCCGGTCACGCGGAATCGCCGATCCAGCTACCGTGAAAGCCGGCCGGCACGCGCGCTGGCAGATGCACTCGCGCCACCGGATCATTCGCGATATTGCTGGCGTCCAAGATAACCAACTCGCTCTTGTCCTCGGCGGGATCGTAAACGTAGCTTAACAGGTATCCGTCATCCTCCGACGTGCCATCCGCCGCCGGAACAAACACTGCCTCGCTGCCCGTTCGGCCATTTGACAATCGGTGCGACGTCCGTCCGCCGGTGTGCAGGTCGTATTTGTGATATGCCTCGACCGTAGGTGCGCCCTTGCCGAATTCGCCGGTATAGCCATAGCGATAAGGCTGGCCGACTTTGCTATCGGGAACCTTTGGGAAGTCGACGCCCAGATCGTCGATCTGACGCACGCTGACTGCACCGGTTTTCAGGTTGATGCGCCACTGGCAAAGCGTTGGCAGCGGCGGCTTGACCATGCCCACCGCCATGTAACCGATGAGGCGGCAGCCATCGAGCACGACCTCATCGCCATCTTCATAAGCGTTCATCGTGTGATAGATGTAGCAAGGGTCGATATCGAACCAGACGACATCGTTGCCCGATCCACTGCGCGGCATGATACCGATCCGCGCGCCGTAATCATCGTCAAACCTTATGCCCAGCCCCCCGGTCGCCCTTTGGTCGAGATCCCAGACCAGAGGCAGGTCCATGAAGATGACATGGTTTTCGGTGATGCTAAAATCGTGCATCATCGTCGCTCCCTTGACCGCAATCTGCTCCTGCTGGACCAGTTCACCCGATGCTGATACACGGTAATAGGTCAAATAGGGCGGGAAAATACCATAGCCGAAGAACAGCATTTCGCCGGTTACCGGACAGATTTTGGGATGCGCCGTCATGTTCGCATTCAATCTGCCATCGAACCGGTATGGCCCCAGCGTATCAAGTTCGGGCGATAATTCTATCGGCAGGCTGAGCTCGGCGAGCGCGAGAATTTTGCCTGCGTGTTCAACGATGTGCGTATTGGCGATAGAGTTTTCGAGCTTCCGCCGCGACTCCTGGCTGGGTGTTTCTTCGTCGAGCAACGGCGTTTGCACATAGCGGTTGCGATACCATGTCGCCTCGCCATTTTTCAGCTCGACGCCGTGGATCATCCCGCACCCCAAAAACCAGTCATGGCTTTTGCCGAACGGCGGGTTGGCACCATTCCTAAAGTAGCGGCCATTGAGTTCGGGCGGGATATTGCCGGTAACGCGCAGGCCGAATTCTGTGGTTTCGTCAAAAACCGGGGCGAAGTTTCCCGCCAGCCAAAACGGTTTTTCCGCCTGTAATGCTTCCGATGCCATAGTCGCGTTTCCTCCCCGCTTTGCCTAAAGCTTAAGCAACTGCTTGCCCCTGTTTGCCCCGTCGAAGAGTCGCTGGAGCGTAGCGGGTGCGTTCTCGAAGCCTTCCTGAACGTCCTCGCGATAAGCAAGCCTGCCATCCTGCACCCATTTGGTCAGGCGTTTGCGGATCGCGGGAAATTCACTCGCCCAGTCGAGCACGATAAAGCCCTGCATCCGGGCCCGCCTAAACACAAGGTTGAAGTAATTCTCGGGGCCGGCAGGCAGCGAGCCGGTTTCATAACGACTAATGCCCCCGCAAATGACAACACGCGCGTTGGTCGCAATGCAGCTCAGCATATCGTTCAATATCGTGCCGCCGACATTGTCGAAAATGACGTTCACGCCGCCGGGGGCGAGCTCCTTGATCTGCTGGCGAATATTTCCGGCCTTGTAGTCGATGGCATGGTCATAGCCCGCTTCCTCGACCAGCCACGCGCATTTCTCCGGCCCGCCTGCTATGCCAATCGCCGTGCAGCCGCCGATCTTTGCCAGCTGACCGACAATCGACCCCGTTGCGCCCGCAGCACCCGACACAAGCACGACATCTCCCGCGACGGGTTCGCCGACTTTGAAAAGACCGCAATAGGCCGTAACCCCGGTGGTCCCCAAAACAGACAACATCGCGGTTGGCGATAGCGCCGATTCCGTGGGCGTTAGTTCCGCGCCGTCATGAATGATGTATTCGCTCCAACCGGTGGATCCGGCAAGCAGTGTGCCCTCGGCAAATTTTCCGCCATTGCTCTTCACAACTTCGGTTATCCCCGACCCGCGCATCACGTCACCAATCGCCATCGGCGCAACATAATCGGCGATATTTTCCATCCAGCCCTTTTGCGCCGGATCGAAGCCCAGATAGAGCGTTTTCAGCAACATCTGCTTCTCGCCCGGTTCGGGCAAATCGGTCGTCACCAGTTTCAGGTCATCGTCCGAAATACGCCGACCCCTAGGGTGACCGTTCAACAACCATTGGCGCGTTTGTGTCACTCGATGCTCTCCAGGTTCGAAACGGGGACAACCCCATTCGTTGCTGAGAATGGCGCAGGCTCCGCGCAATGGCAGCTATCTAAATTGACGGCACAAACCGCGATGATCTGCGGCCAAGTCGACGTGGCGCACAATAAATACTAACATTTTCGCTTGTCGCAAAGCATACGGCCCTGTGCCACTTTTCCGATCATGGAGAATTGTAATGAATGACCTGAGTTCACCGCCGAGTTTGACCGATCCAGAGATCATGCAGAATCCGTTCCCCTTTTATCAATGGGCACATGCAAACTCTCCGATTGTAGAAATTCCCGGCGCAGGGTTCAGGGTAGTGATGGGTTATGCTGTATGTTCCGAAGCAGCCGGACGGCCCGACGATTTCTCGAACGCCTTTGCCGGAGCGCTGTCCGGAGCACGGGCGGAGGACGCCCAGGTCTCGGCCATCCTGAAGGAAGGCTGGCCGCAAATGGACACGCTGCTAACCGCCGACCCGCCGGTGCACACGCGGTTCCGCAAGCTGGTCAACCTCGCCTTTTCGATGCCGCGGGTGAACGCGCTGGAGGCTGGCATCCGCGAGAAAATTGTCGGGCTGATCGCGGGATTTATCGACAAGGGCGAGTGTGAATTTGTCGACGAATTCTGCGTTCCCTTGCCGGTGCAGGTTATCTGCGAACAATTGGGCTACGATGCTTCGTGGCACGACGATGTGAAACGCTGGTCAGACGCGTTTGCCGACCGGCTGGGCCACATGATTTCGCACGAACGCGAGATGGAGTGCGCGCGCGAAATCGTTGAATTTCAAAAAGCCATCAAAATCAAGATTGATGAACGCCGCGCGGTGCCAACCGATGATCTGCTATCGGCCGTTGTCAATGCGACGCAGGAGGGTGAGGATACGCTCACCGATGCAGAAGTAATGTCGATCGCCCAGCAATTGATGGTGGCTGGCAATGAAACCACAACCCATGCCATTGCCGGGGCAATCGTTCATTTTTCGAACAATCCCGACCAGGTCGCCAAATTGCGCGCGGACCCAAGCCTTATCGGCAATGCCGTGGAAGAAGTACTTCGGCTCGATACCCCTACGGCGGGAATGTGGCGCGTGGTCACCCGTGATTGCGAGGCAGGTGGGCATTCCTTCAAAAAGGGTGAGATGGTCATCCTTCGCTATGCGGCCGCCAATCGTGACCCAGCGCAATATCCCGACCCTGACAAATTCGATGTCGAACGCAAAAATGCGCGTACACATATGGCTTTTGGCAAGGGCATCCATATGTGCGTAGGCAACATGCTGAGCCGCAAGGAAATGACTGTCGCCTTCCAGGAAATATTGAACCGCATGGATGACATTCGCTTGGTCGAAGGCACCAAGCTTGAAGTCGCCCCGAACATGATGTTGCGGGGATATAAGTCGGTTCCGATCACTTTCCGGAAGCGCGGATGAATTTCGACCTCGATGATAATCAGGTCCAGTTCAAGGCGCTGGTTGAACGGTTTTCGCAAGATGTTGGCGTCCCCGAACGGCACCTTGCACGCGCGCTCGATGGCGGGTTTGATCGTGCCCGCTGGAACCAAATGGCGGACCTCGGCCTGATCGCGCTTGCCGCTAGCGAAGCCGATGGCGGGCTTGGCGGATCGGCGACCGATTGTACGGTTGTCGCGCAGGCATTGGGCAAGGCGCAGGCGGTCGAGCCGTGGCTGGAGTGCGGATTTCTATGCGTACGTTTGCTTGCTGGTACGCCAATGTCACAGAAGGTTGCGGCTGGCGAAACCATTGCCGCTTTTGCCTTTGCTGAATCGGGTCGGCATTACGCACTGGAAGCGGTGCGGATGCGCGCGGGCAAGACCGCCAATGGCTATGTTCTCTCGGGCGAAAAGCAATTTGTGCTGCACGGTCCAGTCGCCGATCTCTTCATTGTTTCGGCCAATCTGGACGGGACAACGGCATTGTTCACCGTGCCGCGCAATGCAAAAGGTCTGGAACTGCGATCCTACCCGATTGTCGATGGGAGCTTTGCTTCGATCCTCACACTCCATGATGTTGCTGTCGGTGAACCATTACCCGGTTGGAACCGGCTACAAATGGCACTCGAAGACAGCCGGCTGATGGCAGCGGCCGAAATGGTCGGCATCGCCCAGCGCCTGTTTGATGACACGCTGACCTATGTCAAAACCCGGGAACAGTTCGGGCAGCCACTTGGGCGATTTCAGGTGATCCAGCATAATATGGTCAGCGGCTATGTGAAGGTCGAACTTATGCAATCGGCGCTTTATCGCGCGTTACTGGCAACCGATAAAAATCGGGCGCGCGAAATTCGCGGGCTGAAGGCGTTTGTCGGGGAGGGTGCGATTTCGGTAGCGCATTTAGCTGTGCAGTTGCACGGCGGTATGGGCACAACCGACGAGCTTGGTATAGGCCATGGACTGAAACGGATCATGCTGCTGTCAAAACTGTTCGGTGACACGGCTACTGATCTGGCCGCCTATGCGGAAGCGGCTTAGGCAGGAAACTCAGGCAATGGACATGAATTTTACCGCTGCAGATCTTGCCTTTCAGGACGAGGTTCGCGCATTTCTCAAAGAGAAGCTGAGCCCGCGTTTGCGCGAAGGAGCAGCCAATACACCGAGCGTCTTTACCGAGCCCGATATCAGCCGCGAATGGCAGGCCATTTTATACGAGAAGGGTTGGCTGGCGACATCCTGGCCGGTCGAAGATGGTGGCACCGGCTGGACGCCAATGCAGAAATATCTGTATGAAAAAGAATGCCAGATTGCTGGCGCTCCGTCGCTACCGATACTCGGATTAAGGCTTGCCGGGCCGGTGATTTGCAAATTCGGGACACCCGAACAAAAAGCACGCTTTCTGCCGCGCATATTGTCGGGAGAGGATTATTGGTGTCAGGGCTATTCCGAACCGGGTTCAGGGTCCGATCTGGCCTCGCTTAAAACCCGGGCAATTCGCCAAGGCGACAAATATCTCGTCAACGGCTCCAAGCTTTGGACCACGCACGCGCACCACGCCAACTGGATATTCACGCTTGTTCGCACGGATGCCGATTCCAAAAAACAGGCGGGCATCAGTTTCCTGCTGATCCCGATGGACCAGCCCGGCAACACGGTCACGCCGATTGTCACGATGGGCAACGACCATGAAGTGAACGCGACCTTTTTCGATGACGCCGAAACGGGCGTCGAAAACCGGATTGGCGACGAAGGTCAGGGCTGGACAATTGCCAAATATCTGCTGGAAAATGAACGCGGTGGATCGTGCGCCGCGCCGGGGTTGCTGGCTTCAATCGACCGGCTTGAAGTGCACGCGACAAAGCTGCAATCGGGGGTTAATGGCGCGCTGATTCATGACGCGGTAATTGCCCAGCGGATAGCAAAGCTTCGGCTGGAGGCGCAGGCGTTTGAGACAACCGAGTTGCGGATATTGGCCGAACTCGTAAAGGGTCGCCCGGCCGGACCGCAGACATCGCTCGTCAAGCTCATCAGCTCACATTTGCGGCAAAGCATACAGGAACTCGAAGTCGACCTGTTTGGCTATGACGGACTTCAGCTCCCGGTCAGCAGGCCGCTTTATGGCAATGAAGCGCCCGAACCTATCGGAAGCCGCGAAGCACAACTGGCAATGCCGACGTACCTCAATGGCCGCGCCTACACCATTTTTGGCGGCTCGAGCGAAGTGCAGCGCACCATCATCGCCAAGCAGGTATTGGGTCTTTAGACGCCCATCATCCCGGCGGTGCTGGCACCGTCGATGCCATATTCGGAGCCGGAGATAAACGCGGCGGCGTCGGATGCGAGGAATGTTACCAGCCCGGCGATCTCGTCCACCTGCGCCATGCGTCCGAGCGGGGCCATGCCATCAAATTGCGCGCGTGCAGCGGCTGAGTCAGGGGCACGGTCGATAACGCCGCGGATCATTTCGGTTTCGACGACGCCGGGATGGATCGAGTTGCAGCGTATTTTTGTTTTCTCTGTCGCGCAGTGCAATGCGATAGATTTAGAAAGCGCCACCAGCGCGCCTTTGGTCGTCGAATAGGCAACAAAATTGCCCATCGGCCGATAGGCACTCATCGACGAATTGAGGATGATTGCACCGCTCGCACCACCCGGATTGGCGCGCATCGCCCGCACCGCATGTTGTGCGGTCAGCATGACGCCAGTCAGGTTGATGCCGATCAACTTCATCCAGTTTTCGTGAGTAATCGCCTCGACGCTACTGTCTCCGCTTTCGGTTCCGGCATTGGCAAAAGCAATATCGAGCCTGCCGAATCCGGACTGGATCGCCGCCATCACCTGCGCCCAGCCGTCCGGGTCCTCGACCCGCTGGGCAACGAAGGTCGCGCCGGTTTCGTCGCAAATTTTTGCCGCCGCCTCGGCATTGGACCCGGTAAAGACGACCTTCGCTCCTTCGGCGACAAAGCGCCTGACCGTGCCCGCGCCGATACCCGATGTGCCGCCCGTGATGAGCGCGACTTTTCCTGCAAGCTGTCCAGTCACTTTGTTCAACTCCTCGATCTATTGTGCATATCTTATCGCCAGCGCCGGATCGCGCGGGTCGTTCCAGTCTTGCCGGGCGGCCCACTCCTCTATCGACGCGGCGCGATGCCGGAAGGTTTGCGCCATCGCCGCGGTGTCGGCGATTAGCGGCGATGTCGGACGGCTGTTATAGAAACGGTAGAAGCGTGCCATGCCGTCATAGATAGAAAGCGGCTCGACATCCGCCGAACCCGTTATGAGCAAGCTCATCGCCGATGCAAATTCGTCGGGCGACAGGCTTTTGAAGGCAATCGGCTTGTTTGCAATCTTGCTCAGTCGCGCTGCCACCTCGTCGCCAACCAATGCCTCGGGGCCACCAATCGCGTAACAACCGTTCGGCACGTCGTCGCGCGATATCGCCTCCACCATGAAGGCGGCGACATCATCGAGGCATATCCACGAAATCTCCAAATTCGGCTTGGCGGGATAGGCAAAGATGCCATTGTTGACGATCGACGGCTTGTTCCAGCTCCGGATCATATTATCCATGAACACTTTGGGTTCGAAAATTACATAGTCAGAGCCGCTGTCCATAATCGCCTGCTCGATGTAGCGACGACCATCGTGCGCCGGGTC
>JANOPT010000113.1:0-19084 GCA_031421975.1 Sphingomonadales bacterium
ACCTTGGGCCATCCGGCATCGACGAACTCCAGCCCGTCCCATTCCCTTGCACCTTCATAGCGCGGGATGACATGGAAATGGACATGGGGATCGACCATCATCAGCATCAAATAATTGATTTTTTCGTAGCCGACATGCGCCGACAACGCTTGTTCGATATCGCCAGTGACGGTGGCGAGTTGAGAGTATGCCTCTGCGGGCAGGTCGCCGAAAGCCGTGCAATCCGTCTTTGCCGCAAGGATGAGCGATCCTAATGTAGGCTGCGCGACCCGAAGCAAAACGACCCAATGCTCATATTCTTTGATAAGCGTCTGCGGATAGCCAAATTTCAAAATTGTATCGTTGATCATATCTCGTCCATCCATGATCGTATCGGTACATTTCGGGCGCGGAGGATTTCAGCGTGCACCAACCGAACCAGATGGAAAAGGCATGAAAAAACCGTCCATATGGCTACACCAATAAGGCCGAGATCGGGGCGCATGGCTAGCGTAAAGACCAACAATATCACCATATTTGGGTTCCGACGGGCGGTAATCAGCCGGAATTGCGAATCGATTTGTTCCCATACGTGAATGTGCATCAGGCCATTCCGGCGCATGAAAACACCTTCGATCAACCGCTGCAGAACATAGCCACCAACAATCGCGATCATAACAGCCCAGAACATTCCTGGGGAATAGGCCAGTCCCCAGGCTGGCAAACCCATTGCCCATGCCCAATACCAGAAAGGAGGGTGCACAAGGTCAATGCCATGATCGAAAATATTGCCCCACTTGCTTGACGTGATGGTACATCGGGCAAGCTTGCCATCGACCGTGTCCAGCACCATGAAGCCAAGCCCAGCGGCCATTCCCCAGTAATAATGTCCGAACCACATCAGATAGGTTGCAAGCAAACAGAGGACAAAACCGATAGCCGTGACCTGATTGGGCGACATTCCGATTTTTGCAGCCACTCGCGTCAACACCAATGCCCATTCGGGCCACAGATATTTGGTCAGGATGTCAGTGACGCCCTTGTAAGCGCCAAAATAACTGGCCCGTTCCAGTGCCGGGATATTCTGTGGCACAAGGCGATCAACAAAGGGCGTAATCCGTTTACGCAATTGTTTGTTTTCGATCTGCCAACCGCTTTCAATCGCGATAATTGTCATGCCCTGCATATCGGCAATTGCCTTATTTTCGTGCATCGCATCGATGATTGCAGCTGCCGATTTCTCGCCTGTGCAATGTGCGAGCACGGGTACGCTGTCTCTGGTAATGACCAGCCCCGGATGTTGAGCGAGATGCTGATACAACGCCGGATCCCAGACAAACTGCCCGTTGGCCAAAATCATTGCCTCGGCCACACCAGCACCTCGCCAGTCATGCCCCGCAGCCAATGCAATGCGGCGTGTGCGCTCCTCGTTCGACATTCCCCAGAACTTGACCGGATTGTCGCCGATTATGGCGGTTCGAAGATTTGCAGCGACAGGTTCAGATTTGGCGTTCATTGAAGTCCACTATCTGCCAATGCCTGCTTTTGGCAAGGGCGCGGAGCCGATTGTTCGGTTGCGATACAACAAGCAGCGCTTCGTCGGCCCAGTCGAACACCGGGGCGTCGCTTGGATGGTCGCTGTAAAACCGGATGCTGACACCATCGCGTTGCCACCCGTTGCTTGCCAACCAGTCTTGAACCATGGCCAGCTTGTCTTCTCCATAGCAATTTTCGCCATCGATCAGGTTGGCGATGAAACCATTGTCGGTGGCGACATGCCGGGTCGCTATCACATCGCTGAAACCTAACCTGTCGCCAATCTCTCTTGCATAAAATTCCGGCGCGGCAGTTGCGATCGCCAAATGATATCCGCTTCGACGATCTGCCTCTATGCTGCGAATAACGCCTGGATTGAGGTCTTCCATCACAATTTCGGTGACGAAGTTCGATACCACTTTCTTCAGCACAGCTGATGGTATTTTGCGCCCCATAAACAGCGCGATGCCGAATTGTTTGAGCGATTTGCGCTTATATAAACCCAGCCGGTATCCAATCAGCGCAAAAATCCACAAGGGCAACCCGACCAGCCTGAACGGCGACCGCCGCCGTGCGAAATATAGCAGGAATCGTGTAAAAGTGGGCGTGCGCGTGATGGTCTTGTCGAGATCATATATTGCAATATTCATTATGCGTCGCCAAGCCTGCCACAGGCCATCCACAACTTCGGATTAAGCCGCCTCTTGGCGTTTAGGAGAACCAACTTGCCAGTGCAATGGACTTGCATTGTCCTTGCAGGACAACGGCCCGGCCCCGACAGCCTGGCGGAACATTTCGGCGTGCGCTGGAAAGCGCTGGTTCCGGTCTGCGGCGAGACGATGCTGACGCGCGTCATCAGCACATTGCATAGTTCGGCCTATATCGGCGACATCATCGTCCTTGGGCAGGATATCGTTGCGCTAAAGCCCGCTGTGGATGCCGGCGGCGGAGCAACGCTGGTGCAAAGTGCCGACGGAATTTCGCTAAGCATTAAAACGCAAATGGAAGCGATCGGTTTTGCATCACCCGTGCTCGTTACAACCGCCGATCATCCGCTCTTGACCGTGAAAATGATCGCGCAATTCCTGCATCAGGCAAGCGGCGATGTTGCTGTCGCGATGGTTGAACGGCAAGCAATGCTGGCGCAATTTCCCGATGCAAAGCGAACGTGGCTTCGGTTTTCCGACGGCGCGTGGTCAGGGGCCAATCTTTTCGCGCTCATGTCACCCAAAGCGATGGCCGCGCTCGATCTGTGGGCGCAGGCCGAACGGGATCGCAAAAAAGCGTGGAAGCTTTTTTTGCATTTTGGCCCTTGGCTGGCATTCAGGGCGATTACGCGCACTATCGGTTTGGACGAAGCATTGACGCGCGCAGGTCGGCGGCTGGGGATCGAAGTGCAGTTGGTGCCGATGACGGATCCGGTGGCGGCGATCGATGTCGACAAGCTATCAGATCACCGAATCGCGGAGCAAATCCTCGTGGGGCGGAGTTAATTACCGTCCCATCTTTTTCTGCCGCCGCCGTTGCACGGACGAACCTATGCCCATCGCCTCGCGATATTTCGCCACCGTCCGCCGTGCGATGTCGAAACCTTTTGCATTGAGCAAATCGACAAGGGTGTCGTCGGACAATATTTTTATTTCCTCGCCGTCGATCAGTGACTTGATGTGGCTTTTGACGGCTTCGGCCGACGCGCCATCCCCGTCTGCCGACTGGACACCGGACGAGAAGAAATATTTGAGGTCGAACAGCCCCCGGTCGCAGTGAAGATATTTGTTGCTGGTCACCCGGCTGACGGTTGACTCATGCATCTCGATAGCATCGGCAATTTGCCGGAGGGTCAGTGGGCGCAAATGGGCGACGCCGCCACGAAAAAACCCGTCCTGTTGCTTGACGATCTCGGTTGCGACTTTGACGATTGTTCGTTGCCGCTGGTCCATCGCCTTGATCAACCAGTTGGCGTCCGTCATGCAGTCGGTAATCCAGGCCTTGGTCGCTTTGTCCTGTCCCAGTTCGGCAACATAGCTGCGATTGATCAACAGCCGGGGCAAGTTGGCACTATTCAGCTCAATGCCCCAGCCCCCGCCGCGCGATGTCACGAATATATCGGGCGTCACGACCACGCTGTCGTCGCTTTCAAACCGGCATCCAGGCTTTGGATCGTAGCTCCGCAACTCAATAAGCATATCGCGCAGATCTTCGTCATCAACGCGGCACATGCGCTTGAGCTGATCGAACGCGCCTTTCGCGACGAGATCGAGATTATCGATCAGCTTGGCCATACACGGGTCATAACGGTCAGCCTCTCTAGCTTGCAGCGCAAGGCATTCGGACAGATTGCGCGCACCCACGCCGGTCGGGTCGAACCGTTGAACTTCGGCAAGCGCAGCCTCGATCTCCGCCATCGCGACGCCCAGCCGATGCGCCATCGCAAGCAGGTCTTCGCCGACATAGCCAGTCGGCTCGATCTGCTCGATGACCTGTTGCACAAGGAACAATGCGCGGCCCGAAAGCGCGGCGCCCGCCTGCGCCATCAAATGGTCGCGTAACGAAATATCAGGCCCGGCAAAACTGTCGAAATCCGGACCATCACCGTCAAATCCGGATGACATTCCGCTGCCCGAAAGACCAAGCATTCCATCGGCGCCACCGACGCTGTCGGAAACGCTGTCGTGGTGAAAGGTTTCTGCGGTAAAATCGACGTCGAGCGCCTCGCTTGCCGCAGCATCGCTGCCGTTCAGGACCTCGCCGCTGTCGCGCTCGCCGCTTTGCGTGCTGGGCAGCGCCTGAAAATCGTCGGGCGGCGTATCCGCCGCAGCTTCGCCGCCGCCGGTTTCAAGTAACGGGTTGCGCTCTACCTCTTCTGCGATGAAGGCTTCGATTTCCATCGACGACAGCGCAAGCAGTTTGATCGCCTGCTGCAACTGCGGCGTCATGACCAGCGACTGGCTTTGGCGTAAATCGAGGCGGGGGGCTAATGCCATGAAACTATGTTTCCGCCATCGCCTCCATCACATTTCAAAGCTTTCGCCGAGATATAGTCGCCGCACATTCGGATCGGCAACAAGCGCCTCGGGCGATCCGGCAAACAATACCTGCCCACCATAAATGATACAGGCGCGATCGACGATATCGAGCGTTTCACGGACATTGTGGTCGGTAATCAGCACGCCAATCCCGCGCGTTTTCAGTTCTTTTACCAGATCGCGGATGTCGGAGATCGAGATAGGATCGATTCCGGCAAATGGTTCGTCCAGCAACATGATCGAAGGGTTTGCCGCAAGCGCGCGGGCAATTTCACAACGCCGACGCTCACCGCCCGACAGCGCCATCGCTGGTGCGCTCCGCAAACGACCGAGGCCGAATTCGTCCAGCAGCTTTTCAAGCCGGGCCGCGCGCGAATCTGCGTCCGGTTCCGACATTTCGAGAACAGCACTGATGTTCTGTTCGACGGTCATACCACGAAAAATCGACGTTTCCTGGGGAAGATACCCCAGGCCCAGGATTGCACGCCGGTACATCGGTAGCCCGGTAATATCCGCGCCATCAAGCATTATCCGCCCGCTGTCGGGCTTTACAAGCCCCATGATCGAATAAAAACAGGTGGTCTTGCCCGCACCATTGGGGCCAAGCAGCCCGACAACCTCGCCTTTACCAACCGAGAGCGAAACATCGGTAAGTACCGCGCGCTTGTCGTAACTTTTGGCAATCGATACCACACCAAGACCCGATTGCAGGCCTTCGCTGGTCATTGCGTCCGTTACCGGCCGGTCTGTCGTCATGCTATCCATTCCAAATCATCGCCCGCATGGTTGTGTGGTCAGTCCGATAGCTACTGAATCGAGGCCTGACTTGCAATTGGCATGATTCATGCCTGTCCGTTCTGGAGGAATTTATTTGTTGCGTTGCGGCACAGTGAACGTGCCGGTCACGCGCCCGCCGCTATTATTCACCCCGGCTGCGCCGCCGCCATTGATGGTCGAGCGCCCCGAATTGAGGTCGATGACAAGGCGGCCACCATTAAGCCGGTTGGCCCCTTGAACCAGCTTTACATCGCCGATCAGCGTAATCAGACTTGAGTCCAGATCGTAAACCGCCGCGTTGCTGGTTGCACGAAGATCGTCTTTGGTGATGATGACGCCGCCGGTCGCATCAAGGCGGTTCACGTCGATCCCGCCGCCGCTGGTATAAGCCGCCGTCACACGACTGGCCTTCATTGTCAGCCCGGCCTGCGTTGCAGTGACGCCGCCGGTCAGCACCACGCGGTCGGCGCGATCCTGCAACTCCAGCGAACCTGCGTCGAAATTGACGGGCGCGTTACTGTTGTGGTTGCGAATGCTCTGTGCGGGCGACGCCGACGAAAATAGCGCAAAACTGGCGAGGACGGCAAGAAGGCCGAGATTAAGCGGACGGATGATCATGGCAGCGCTCACTTAACGGCATTCTGGTCGATACGCAAATGAACGCCGCCGTCGAGGCGGACGATACGGGTATCGAGATCAGCACTTAAACGTCCGGCATTGAATGTCCCCACTTTGGTGCGACCACTGACCGGACCGAAGCTTTGCATCGAGCGGTCCTTCAGCGACAGTTCGACATTACTTGCGACCATATTGTAACCAGGCGACTCGACCGCGAGCGGGCCATTGACGCGCATGGTTTCCTTGCCCAGATCATAAACACCGCGCCGGGCGATGATTGATGCAGGCCCGTCATTCAGGACTATCTGCGCTGACAATGATGTCATATCGAGCGTTGGTGAAGCCGAGCTTTTCTGGACGGCACTGCCTGCGCGTAAACTGAACGGGCGGCCTTTGCTATCTTCGCCGCGATACAGCGCTTCTACCAGTCGCATCCGTTCGCGCGACAGGTCCACCTCGTCCTTGTCCAGCACAAAGCTTAGCTCCTGCTTGCCTGAAAACGGGCTGAACGCCAGGATAGCCAGCAACACTCCGATTACGCTGGGCAGGACAACACGAAGCGATCGGATAAGCCGGTCGTGGCGACCGCCTGGCATGGCCCAGCGCTGTCGTTGCGTACGTTCGAGATCGGCCTGTTCTGACATATCGGAGACTTAGCGCCCTGGAACCTTAACTGTGCCCGAATATATCTATTTCCGGCCATCCGGCCAGATCGAGGCTGGCACGGTGCGGCAGGAAGTCGAAACATGCCTGCGCCAGAGGGGTGCGGCCTTCGCGGTCGAGCCGTTCCACAAACTGCGTATGCAGGCGGTGCAGATAGCGCACGTCGCTGGCCGCATAATCCTTTTGTGCATCGGACAATACAGGCCCGCCCCAGTCACTCGACTGCTGCTGTTTTGAAATGTCGGTACCGAGCATTTCCTTGACCAGTTCTTTCAAACCGTGCCGGTCAGTGTATGTGCGCGTCAGGCGCGAGGCGATTTTCGTGCAGAAAACCGGAGCGGCCACCACGTTCAGATAATGCGAAATCGCCGCAAGGTCGAAGCGCGCGAAATGGAACAGTTTAAGCCGTCCCGGGTCTGCGAGTACGGCGCGCAAATGGGGTGCAGCATAATTGCTGCTGGGGCCGAACCGGACCAGATGCTCGTCGCCTTGGCCATCCGAAATCTGCAACAGGCAAAGCCGGTCACGCGGCGTGATCAAGCCCATGGTTTCGGTGTCGACGGCGACTGGCCCAGCAGCCAAAACGCCTTCGGGCAGGTCTTCTTCATATAAATATACGCTCATGCTGACTCCTTGCCCCAGCCGGCCTGCCAAGGCAAACGAAACTAGGGACCGCACGTGCAGGCGAAGCCGCGCAATATTTGCTATCGCGTAACCTTTTATTGCGATATAGCCGGGGCTTGTGCGATCATCACGGATCGCGCTGGTGATATGCAGAACTGCCGCCCTTGGCTGCGTATATTAAGATGTTCGGGGCGATGAGAAGGCAAGTAGTAAGACATGGGTTTTGATCGCAAGCGTGCTGGCAAGGGCCGGGACAAAAGAGACGGTTTTGGTGATGAAAGCTATGATGGCTACCGCGCACCAACCCCCTACCAGGGCGGTGGCGGAGGTAGCTACGGCGGTGGTGGCGGTGGCAGTAGCTACGGCGGCGGCGGAGGTTCAGGCGGCGGCGGTGGCTTCAGCGCACCACGGCGTGGCCCCGGTGGCCCACCAATGCCTGCTCAGGTCATTGGATCGGGCAAGGGAATTGTCAAATTTTTCAATGGTCAAAAGGGATTTGGCTTTATTCAGGTCGACGATCGTCCTGATGACGTTTTCGTACATATCAGCGCGGTCGAGCAGGCGGGGCTTACCGGCCTGGCCGAAGGTCAGCCGCTCGAATTCACGCTTGTTGAACGTGGCGGCAAGGTATCGGCAACCGACATCGTTATCGAGGGTGAACCAATGGCAGTGACGGAAAGCGCACCGCGTACCGACCGTCCAGAGCGTGGTGGTTTTGATCGTGGACCGCGTGAAGGCGGCGGCGGCTTTCGCGGCGGCGATCGCGATTCGGCACCGCGTGCACCGCAACGCGAATCGACCGGTGAACGCGCCAACGGCACCGTGAAATTCTTCAACGACATGAAGGGTTTTGGTTTTGTGCAGCGTGACGATGGTGGCGAAGATGTGTTTGTTCACATTTCGGCGCTGGAACGCTCTGGCATGGGCCAGGTTACACAGGGCGACCGGTTGGCTTTCGACATTGAAATCGACCGCCGTGGCAAATTTTCGGCAACGAACCTGAGCGCGCTGACTGAATAAGCGAACTCACTACATAAAAAAAGGGTGGGGAAGCATGATGCTTCACCCGCCTTTTTTATTCGTGCCGTTCAGGCTTTCCCGATAGTCGCCGCGAGGAACCAGGCGCGCTGCTCGGCCTGATCTGTCCAGTCATCCAGCAAGCCGTCGGTCGCGTTGTCGCCCGCATCGTCCGCCAGTTCCTTTGCGGCCTTCAGCGCCTTCACCAGCATTTCGTTATCCGCGTGCAATTCCTTGAGCATCTTGGCCGCATCGTTCGTCGCCGAATCATTATCCTTGATCCGTTGCTTGCCCGCAATTGCGCCAATCGAGGTCAGCGTATCCTGCCCGAGCTTACGCACGCGTTCTGCGACCAGATCGGTGGTCGCAATCAGTTCGGTCGCCTGCTCGTCAAACAGCAAATGATATTCGCGAAAATGCGGGCCTGTCACATGCCAGTGAAAATTCTTGGTCTTCAGATACAATACGTAATAATCGGCCAGCAGGCCGTTCAACGCGTCGGCCAGCGCCTTTTTGCTATTGTCACCTTGTGCCATATTGATTCTCCGTTCGGGGGATTGGGATGGGAGGAATATAGGAACGCGCCGCCCGTTTTGCTACCCGAGCTTCAAGCCCAGACAGATTGAGCCACTCACTTAGGCCAAGCCAAATGCCTGCAATGCCAAAAGGATGCCCCAACCGAGAAGCACAGCACCCGAGACCCAGCGAATGGGCTTAAGCGGCACGATCGTCGCCAGCCGCTCGCGCAGGATGACCGCTGGAACAGTCGCCGCCATAATGCCTGCAAAGCCGCCTACCGTTGCCATTCCCCAGAATTCAGTGCGGGCGCTTTGGACAGCGATCATGAACTGGCTCTTATCGCCGAACTCAAGGATGAACAGCCCGAAAAAGGCGGTTACGAACGCCGGGGTTTTCCACCCCGACAAGGGATCGACCGTCCGCCGCCACATCAACATGCCCGCGCCAGCGAAGATATAGGCCAGCCCTCCAAACAGCTTGAGCGGAGCCTCGCTTATCCAGCTATCGATGACCGAGCCGCCCGCTGACGAAATCGCGCAATTGAGTAACGTCGCGCAAGCCAGCCCCGCAAGCACCGCCCCATTGCGATGGTAACGCAACGCTAAAGCCGCAGCCAAAATCTGCGTGCGGTCACCCATTTCGGCGAGGAATACCGAGAGAAATGTCGAAAGAAGCGCGTCCATGTTCGCTGCGTTAGCAGCATTATCTTAAAAACATGGTGCGTTTTGGCGGATGTTGAAGTTTGGCGCTCGACTGCGGCGAGCAAGACGCGAAGGCACAAAGATAGGGATGCTGGCTCAACAGACCACTTTGTGTCTTCGAGCCTTTGTGCCTTTTTTACATAAATTTTGGGGAGGCTGACGCCTCAATTCGGCAACCGAATTGCGACCGAGGCAAGCAACGACTGCGTCACCGCCGGGCTCAATTGCGAACAGCCAATCGCGTCGCCCAAAATACCGGTGAAACTGGAAACCACCGAATCGGCCCCGCCACTCTGCAGCACACGTTCCATCGACGCCTCAAAGACACTGGCAATTTCGGCAACGGCGGAAAAATGATGGGCGATCGCAGTCTGGCGGATAGCCTCCAGCCGGACCAGGAACTGCAATGGGCTGGTGTCGAACGATGTAAGTCGCAGCACCTCCAGAAGGTCGCTTAACTCGGCGCGAATCAGCATTTGCCGATCATGATCCATATCCATGGCAATGCCCCCATGCCTGTTACGTGCAGACAAATGTGCACCAACATGGTTAATAAAATGTGAAAACACCGTGCGCCCCCGGAAGACGCCGGTCATCGCCTCAATGCCGGTCCCAGTTCTTCAATGTTGTCGACCCAGATATAGCCATTAAAGCTGTTGGCGATTTCGCCATATTGCGTGACGTCGGTGAGGCCCATGATGTTTCCGTCGACAACATCCTCGGCGATAATAACGCGGACATCGGCCTCTTTCATTCGGGCCAGAAAGCGGTTCGGCCAGCCCCACAGGGTAATGCTCAAGTCGTCGAGCGACAGCAGCATGACCCCGCCATGGCACGACCGTGGTACCACCCCCCATAATCCCGTCAACCGGTATCGGCTGCCGCATTCGCGCGCGCCCGACACTGTGAACCCGCGCAGCTTTGGCGCATAAGTACGAAGCGCGGCGACGGCGGCAGCGTCACCCATCGCAAGGTCGCGGTCATTGCGTCTGCCGGGCAGCATGCCAAAGGCGCGGGCGGTATCGGCGCCTGTCATCTGCCAGATACGGTCTGGTCTGGTCAGTGCCGATATCGCCTCGGTGGCGAGCGCCGGGCCGCGCTTCTGGTCGGCAGGACAAAGGCGATTATATTGGGGCGCGACTACGAGCGCCCGGCCAGCCATCTGCAATCGCACCACCAGCGCATCGGCTTTTGCCCCGGCAGCCGACTGCAATGCGCCGACGTCGGGATGGAATGACTTGCCGCCATAACCGCTGTTTGCGCTGGCAACGCAGCCTGCTGTATCGCGCACAGGTTCAGCAGCATGATCAGCAACCAGCTTTGGATTACCTACCGGTTTTTCGGCGAGCCAGCTCGCCTGGAACAGTGTGAAACCGAAAAACAGCGCCGCGACAAAGAGCAAAGATATGGTCTGGTTGCGGGACAGGATCATACCGACTCCAGAATTTCCCGCGCCACGTCACAATCGGCCTGCATCTGCGCCTTCAGCGCATCGACGTTGTCGAACTTTGCCTCAGCCCGGATGAGGGCGTGGAACTCGACCTCGATATTATGCCCATAGAGGTCTTCGGCAAAATCGAAAAAATGTGGCTCAAGCAATTCCTTGGGCGGATCAAAACTGGGGCGGATACCAACGTTAGCCGCGCCGTTAAGCATGCGGCCCCCCGGCAACCGGCCCTTCACCGCATAGATACCGTAATGCGGGCGCAGATAATGGCCCATGTCGATGTTCGCAGTGGGAAACCCCAATAACCTTCCGTTCTTGTCGCCGTGCTGGACCACGCCCTCGACCGCAAAAGGCCTGGTCAGAAGATGCGTTGCGGTCGTGCAGTCGCCGGCCTGCAAAGCGTCGCGTATGCGGCTGGAGGAAATGATGCCGCCTTCATCGACCACTGGCCCCATCGCAGTTGAAGACAATCCGTGTGCGCCGCCGAGCTCGCGCAGCACATTCACATTCCCGCCGCGGCGATTGCCGAACGTGAAGTCCTCACCGGTTACGACCGCCGATATCCCCAACCGCTCGACGAGCAACTTGACGATGAAGTCCTCTGCCGTGGTGGCCGCAAGGCTCGCGTCGAAATCGAACACCAGCATCGCGTCCGCGCCCGCCGCTTCGAACAGGCGTTGCCGCTGGTCAAGCGTGGTCAGCCGAAACCACGGGGCTTGCGGCGCAAAAAAGCGCACAGGGTGCGGATCGAAGGTAGCGATAATCGCAGGCTTTCCCGAAGCCCTTGCCTGCTTTATCGCCTCACCCGCCACCGCCTGATGGCCCAGATGAAACCCATCAAAATTGCCAAGCGCCACCACAGCGCCGCGTAAGGCATCAGGCATGGGATCGCGGGCGGACAGGCGGGGGATGGTCATTTCGCTGCGGGATTTTCTGCCAATGGCACCAGCCCCGCGCGAATCACGCGCAGCGCGTTCTCGCCCATGACGGCGCGGATTTCTGCTTTGGTGAAACCCTCATCAATCAACGCCTGAGTCACTTGCACCAGTTGCGAAGTGTCGAAGCGCACCGTCGTCGCGCCGTCATAATCCGACCCGAGCGCCACATGGGCAATGCCGACCAGATCGCGCACATGCTTCATCGCCCTTGCCGCCGCGCGCGGATCGGTTGAACACACCGCGCCTTCCCAATAGCCGATGCCAATGACCCCGCCGGTTTTGGCAACGCCCCGGATTTCGTCATCGGTCAGGTTGCGGTTGACCTTGCACGTCGCCTGCACCCCGCCGTGGCTTGAAACGATCGGTCGCCGCGCCATCGCCAGCAATTCGGCAACGCCAGTATGGCTGAGATGGGCGATATCAACGATCATCCCCTTCGCCTCCATCCGCCGCACGATGTCGCGCCCGAACGGTGTCAGCCCGCCCTTCTTCAACCCGTGCATCGACCCGCCAAGTTCGTTGTCGAAGAAATGCGTTAGCCCCGCCATACGGAACCCCGCGCTGTAGAGGCGGTCGAGGTTGGCAGTTTTTCCTTCCAGATTCTGGAGGCCCTCGATGGTGAGCATTGCGCCAACGGCCGCGCTCTGTCGCCGCAACGGGGCGAGACCGTCGACGTGACCGCCCGTACTGACAGCAACCAGCTTGCCGTTGGACACGCGAACCGCCTCATCCATCTTCTCGGCATGGTAAAGCGACCGCTCTACCAGCGAACCCCAAGTCTTGACTGGTTGCAATTGGGCGATGGTCAGTAGCGTGATGTTGTCGGTCTCATCACTGTTTCCGTCATAATTCTGTCCCTTGGGGGTCTTTGTCACCGAAGAGAATAATTGCAGCGCGACATTGCCGGTTTGCAACCTCGGCAAGTCCATGTGACCGCGCGATGCCCGGTCATTGAGATCGCGGTTCCACATCAATGTGTCGCTGTGCAGGTCGACGATAGTCAGGCTCTTATGCAGCTTTTTCGCGTCGTCGCTGACCGTGATTAGCGGCTTGCCGTCGATGACATTCATCGACCCCTCAACATAGCGCGGCGCAAGGCCGAAAAATCCGATGGCGGCAAAGCCGATTAGCGCCAGCGGTATCCAGATCTTTTTACGCATCTCATTCCCTCCGACGCACCAACGTTACAAAATCATGCGCGGGAACATTTCCGTCCACCTCATGCGCTTCTCTTGCAACTTCCTGCCAGTCGGCCTTTTTGAAAGAGGGCATTGATGTGTCGCCTTCGGGGTTGGCAGCAATTTCGGTCAGTTCGATCCGGTCGGCCAGCGAAAGAAACAGCGCATAGATTTCCGCGCCGCCAATCACGCACACATGCGGCCCATTGGCGAGTTTCAGCGCTTCCTCAACCGAATGTGCGACCTCTGCCCCTTCTTCTTCCCACGCCATATCTCTCGTAAGAACGATATGCCGCCGCCCGTCGAGCAATCCAGGCAGGCTGTCGAACGTCTTGCGCCCCATGATCATTGGGCGACCTTTGGTAATTTGTTTGAAATGGCGTAGGTCCGCCGGGATATGCCAAGGCATCCCATTATCCTTCCCGATAATTCCATTGGCGGCGCGGGCGAGGACAAGGATAATTTCGGGATGATTCATAAGGGGCGTCTTGCCCGCAAAATATTACCGATACAAGCGGGTGACGTGGCCTATTTTTCTGCCGGGCCTTGCTTCCGCCTTGCCGTAAAGATGTACGTTCGCAGCAGGATCGTTCAACAGTTGCAACCAGCGCTCGCCATCCTTGCCGATCAGATTCTGCATTTCGACCCGTTCGGCGACGGTCGCGGTGCTCCCCAATGGAAGGCCGCAAATCGCGCGGATATGGTTTTCGAACTGACTGGTTTCCGCGCCCTCGATGGTCCAGTGGCCGCTATTGTGCACACGCGGCGCGATTTCGTTGAATAACGGCCCGTGGCTTGCGGCAAAAAATTCGGCGGTAAACACACCGACATAATCGAGCGCGCCCGCGACAGCTGCGGCCATTTTTCGTGCGGCAACCTGCTGGCTTTCGATTAGTGGCCCAGCGGGCAATGACGACGTCGCCAGAATCCCGTCTTCATGCTGATTTCGCGAACTGTCCCAATATCTGATTTCGCCGTCCGCGCCGCGCACCAGAATCACGGAAAACTCGGCGTCGAATTTGACCATCGCTTCAGCGATCAACGGCTGAGCGCCTGCCCGCCGCCATGCGCTGGCCAAATCGCTTTTGTTGGTGACGCGGATTTGTCCCTTGCCGTCATATCCCATGCGGATAGTTTTCAGGATGCAGGGTGCGCCGACCGCCGAAACCGCATCTTCGATTTCGATTTCGCTGCGCGCAACTGCGAAATCCGTTGTCTTGCCACCCAGTTTCCGCACAAATTCTTTTTCTTCAACGCGATCCTGCCCGATTTCCAGTGCCTTGATCGGGGGATGGATCGGCACTTCGCGCGCAATGGATTTCAGCGACATTACTGGCACATTTTCGAATTCGAAGGTGACGACGTCACACGATCTGGCAAAATGAGTCAGCGCGTCGAGATCGTCATAGCTGCTGATCGTTGCCTCAGCGGCGACGTCGCAGGCTACGTTATCACCTGCAGGCGCATAGATGTGGCACCGGTAACCAAGCTGTGCGGCGGCGATGGCCAGCATCCGGCCCAACTGCCCGCCACCCAATATGCCAATCGTCGAGCCAGGAGGCAAAGCATTCATAACGGACACGCGTTCATTCAGGTGTCTCTGCCACCGCTGCGGTCTGCGCGGCCCGCCATGCATCCAGCCGGACAGCAAGCTCAGCATCGTTATTCGCCAGCATCGCTGCTGCCAATAGCGCTGCATTCGTTGCGCCAGCCTTCCCAATCGCGAGAGTCCCCACCGGGATTCCCGCCGGCATCTGGACGATGGACAACAGGCTGTCCATGCCATCCAGCGCCTTTGACTGAACGGGCACGCCAAGCACCGGCAGCCGGGTCATCGAGGCCGCCATACCGGGCAAATGCGCCGCGCCGCCCGCACCTGCGATAATACATTGCAAGCCGCGATCTGCCGCGCCTTTCGCATAGTCATAAAGGCGATCGGGTGTGCGATGGGCTGAAACAACCTTGCATTCATGCGGAATATGCAGCGCGGCCAGGGTCGCCGACGCCTCACGCATCGTTTCCCAGTCCGAACGGCTACCCATGATGATGCCGATTAGCGGCGGTGCTTCACTCACCCGTCGTCCCCTGACCCCCAGAAACATCCGTCCTTAGCGCGCGTCGCTACGGACCGCAATTACGAAAGGGTCTTGTATTACGCAAACGGTTGTTGTCACCAAATATTGTAAACTCTTGCTTTTGTAAGGAAAATCTGTTTGAGCGCAAAAATAACAATAGATACCCCGGGTCGCATGAAACATCGGGGATTTTTCAAGTTGAACCACAACACAGACAATGTATCCGCGTCGGGCGGACAAAAAACATCATCGATGCTTGAGCGCGAGAACAAGCAGTTGAAGGCCCGCGTGGCAGAGCTTGAGCGTCTTGTCGTCTGCGACACACTCACGCCCTTGTTTAACCGTCGTCACTTCATGGAAGAACTCGACCGGTGGTGCTGGCGCACGCATCGCTATGGCGGCGAATATGGGCTGCTGTTTATCGATGTCGATAATCTTAAAGCGGTCAACGACAAGCACGGACATCTGGCCGGCGATATGCTGCTGATCAATGTTGCCAAGGCGCTACAGGGTGCCATCCGTCGGTCCGACATTGCCGCCCGTGTCGGCGGAGACGAGTTTGCGGTGCTGCTAGACAATATCCCCGCAAGCGAGCTGGTGTCCAAGGCTGCCCATGTCACCAAAATTGTCGACAGGCTGAAGCTAGACCATCAGGGTAAAACCCTCAAACCCAGCGTTTCGGCTGGCTACGCCATTGTGGAACCCGGTGTAAAACCATCAGAATTGCTTCTGCGCGCGGACCGTTCGATGTACGCGGCAAAACAGGCCAAGGGCATCGGCCCGCTGACCTAGCGTTCGGAAAGATAATAACGGTCGCCCTTCAGCGCGTTATCCAGTTCATAAACAATCGGCTGTCCGGTTGGGATTTCGAGGCCGGTTATGTCCTCATCTGAAATACCCGACAAATGCTTGACCAAAGCGCGCAAGCTGTTGCCATGCGCCGAAATCAGGACAGTTTTGTCGGCCCTCAACTGCGGCACAATCGCGCTCTCCCAATATGGCAGCACGCGGGCGATGGTATCTTTCAGGCTTTCGGTATCGGGAATAACGATCCCAGCGTAACGCGGGTCGGATGACAGGTCAAAGGCAGATCCAGCCTCAAGCGGCGGTGGCGGAATGTCGAAGCTGCGACGCCAGATCTTGACCTGGTCTTCGCCATGCTTCGCCGCCGTTTCGGCCTTATCAAGACCGGTCAGCCCGCCATAATGGCGCTCATTCAACTGCCAATTCTTGGTTACGGGCACCCATAACCGGCCCATTTCTTCGAGCGCAAGATTAAGCGTCTTGATCGCCCGGCTCTGCACGCTTGTGAAACAGATATCCGGGGTAATGCCTTTTGCTTTCATCAATTGCCCGGCAGCCTTTGCCTCCGATATGCCCAATTCGGTGACATCGACGTCCCACCAGCCGGTAAACCGGTTTTCCAGATTCCACTGCGACTGGCCATGACGGATGAGGATGAGTTTGGGCATGGGAGTTCCTTTGGGCGTAATTCCGCTTCGCCTCTAGCGGCAAGCGTTGGCTTTCACAATTGGCGTTTGGGTGTGGTGGTGAGGGGCATGCCAGAGGGTTTGTTAAAAGAAAGAGGGGAAATAAGAAAGAAGACATGCGTTGGATGAAACCGGATTGTGCCGTCTCGAGTGAACCCCTTTTTCCTTCTTTATCTTGTTTCTTCTAACGACAAAATTGCACAGCTTTTCCGGCAAATGCAACGTTGAAGCTAAAGCGCCAACGTCATAAACCGGCTGAACTGATCTTCGACATAATCGCCAAAGGGCGGGCAGTGTTCAAATCCGTGCGCCTCATACATTGCCAGCGCCGGAATGAAGTCCTGGGTCGAGCCCGTCTCCAGACTGAGCCGCCGATATCCCCGCTCGCGTGCCTCGGATATGATATGAGTCAGCATCATCGCACCCACGCCTTTACGCAGATGGTCGGCATGCGTCCGCATCGACTTGATCTCGCCATGCTCTGCATCGAGTTCCTTGAGCGCGCCACATCCGGCGAGGCTGTCGCCATACCAGACCGACCAGAAGGTCACATCGGGCGCGTTGAGCCCATCAAAATCCAGAAAATGGCAGCTTTCGGGTGGTGAACTCGCCAGCATCCCGGCAAAGTGCGTTTCGAGGAGCGCGCGGATTTTGGGACCGGTGAGGTCGTCATTTTTGATTCGCATGACTTTCGCCCTACCTACCTCGTCATTCCCGCGAAAGCGGGAATCCATCTCCCGCCTTTTCGGTTTTTACGATGGCGTTGATGAAACCAGACGCTCCGGTGATGGATTCCCGCCTTCGCGGGAATGACGAATTGGGGTATTAACGGAGAATAAAATGTGAAACGCGCACAGCTCCTTATGACAGCGCCGATTATCTCGACAGCAAGGAAGCGATGCCGACGATATTCGCGCGGCGCGAAGCAATGTAGCACAGGTGCGAGGAATGACGGGTCTGTCCGAAAAAACTGGCGTAGCGCGCGAGGCGCTTTACAAAGCGCTGGGCAAGGACGGCAACCCGACGCTCGACACGTTGTTGGCGGTGACGCGGGCGTTAGGGGTTAAGTTGTCGTTGGCGGTTTAAGGCTGTTTACGAAATGCCGAGTTCGGTCAAAATGAATTTTACACGGCTCTCGTTAGCCATCTGAGGGACGACGCAGACCTTGTAACCAAATTCCGTAAACGCCTTTAACAGGAAGCCATACTCTGCAACTGCCTCGCCAAAGGTATGACGTCGCTCCGTGTCTTCGTCAAAAATGGTCTCCCACGGCGGCACAACAAATATCGGATCGTCGTATCGGCATTGCCGAATGGCCTCCCCAGCCGGAGGCGATAATTCGAAGCCATGCATCTGACTGTACACCAATGCTTCCACAACGCAGCGGTCAAAAAATGTCAGCCCATCTAGTTCAGCGGATAAATCGAATTGTTGAACCGCAAGAGTTGCGAGCCGTTCAGCGAATAGTTTGCGGTCCACCCAGGGCAATGCGTCACCGCCGCTCTCCAACTCGTCACGAACAATAATTCGTCCGGCTTCCGGAACGGTATGAAATCCATTTAATGCCAGCTCGTTAATTAAGGTGGATTTTCCTCCACCCGAACAACCGGATATCACGATGCGCCGCGAAGGCACGATTCAAACCATCTCCGCCAATGTCGCCAGACATTCCCTTGCCAGCAACATGCACCGCTCGGGTGACCAGCCTTGTTCTGGATCAGGCAGTTCGTGATTGTCCTTGAACGGCATTTCCAGCGTCATCGAAACGCAACCATGCGACGCTCCGAAACGCTCGGCCAGCTGGTTGGTGGACATCGTCAGGTTGGCTTTGCCTGCGCCCGCGATTGGATAGCCCAATTTGGTCTGGAAATCGGGGGTGCGTTCAGACAAACGTTTGAGATACGCGTCATATTTGCTGCCTTGCTCGTCGGTCCATGACGGAATCCCGTGAAAACCTGCGATGAACGCGGCAGGGATGGCTTCATCGCCGTGGACGTCCATTGCCCAATGCACGCCGGTTTCGTCCATCGCGTTCCGGATGGCCAATACTTCGGGGCTTTTTTCAAGCGACGGCGTTGCCCATTCGCGGTTCAGGTTTACGCCGACATAATTGGTTCGCAAATGCCCGCGGCAACTGCCGTCAGGGTTGCAGTTCGGCACGACATGCAGGCGGCATTTCTGGCGCAAGGTGCGCGCATGCGGGTCGGACGGATCGGTCAGCATCGCCAGCGCGCCCTCCATCCAATATTCAGCCTGCGTTTCGCCGGGGTGCTGGCGGCCATACAGCCAGACCTGAATATCACCTTCACCCATTTCCAAGCAATCGATCGGCTGGCCTTCAAGGCTGTGGCCGAGGCATCGGTAATCGACGCCCTCATGGCCTGCGATATCGGCGACCAGATCATGATGCCGCTCCATGCTGAAAGGCGCGAAGTATGCAAACCAGCACAGGTCGCTCGTCGGCGTATATCGGATGGTCAGCGTGCCGCCGTCTTC
>JANOPT010000114.1:0-5300 GCA_031421975.1 Sphingomonadales bacterium
ATAAGAGGGATCGGTCATCACCTCCTGATATCCGGTCATCGCAGTGTTGAAGCAAACCTCGCCGACCGCCTGGCCCTCTGCGCCAAAGCCGCGGCCCCAGACGACTTCGCCCGACGCCAATACCAATACGCCAGTCGCTCCGGTGGGCGCGCGCGTAGAGGTGGGGTCGGCCATGATGGGGTCGCTCCGTTCAGAAAAATTACAGCAATGTCGCTAAGGCACCGCGCCTAGAGATGGGGGGGCGGGGCGTCAATCATATTCAAAAAGAAAATTGTGGAATACCAAAACTCACCCTCTCCCTACTTTTTTCTCCGCGCCTCCGCGTCTCCGCGTGATAAAAAATTTGTTCACGCGGAGACGCGGAGACGCGGAGATTGTTTGGCGGCCAGTGTCGGCTTATGGCGGATGGCTAAATGAAATTTGAAACGAGAATATGATGATTCGAGATACCATCAAAGCCGCCCAAATCACCGCGATGAAGGCTGGCGAAAAAGACCGTCTGGCCGCAATCCGCCTTATCCTCGCGAAGGTCAAAGACCGTGATATCGAGCTACGTACTGCGTCGCAATTGCCCGACGACGACGCGATGGTGGTCGAGGTCATGCAGAAAATGATCAAGCAACGCCGCGAGTCGATTGCGCTGTTCGAACAGGGCGGACGCGCGGAACTGGCGGCGGTCGAGGCGGCGGAGCTGGCGATTATCGAAGAGTTTTTGCCAGCGCAGATGAGCGATGCCGAGACCAGCGCTGCGATTGAAGGGATCAAGGCTGAATTGGGTGCCGAGAGCCTGAAGGATATGGGGCGGGTGATGGCGACGCTAAAGGAACGTCATGGGCCGCAGCTGGATATGAGCAAGGCGAGCGGGTTGGTGAAGGCGGCGCTTGGGTGAGGTTTTGGGGTGTGAGTATGGCCGATGGGTGTCTCGACTGGGCTCGACACGAACGGGAATTAGAAGTTTGTGCTTCCTACATCCGTTCGTGTCGAGCATCGTCGAGACACTCATAAGGTGGGCACGAAGCGTTAAATGGCATTCTACACCTACATTCTTCTTTGCGCGGATGGTAAATATTACACTGGCCACACAGACGATCTCGAGAAGCGGATCGGTCAGCACCAAAGTGGCCTCATCAAGGGCTTTACATCCTCACGCTTGCCAGTGACTCTGCTGTGGGCGCAGGATTTTTCAACCCGATACGAAGCATTGGATGCAGAATTGAAAATCAAGGGGTGGTCACAGGCGAAGAAAGAAGCCCTCATTCGTGGTGATTGGGGTGCTGTGTCGTTTTTTGCAAAACCGCCCAAGAAACGTGCTGATGCGCCTCACGGTGTCTCGACTGCGCTCGACACGAACGGGACTGAGATCACAGCCGTCCCTTCCCCGTTCGTGTCGAGCATCGTCGAGACACCCATTAGCCAAAAGCCACGCCCAAAATGACCCTAACCCCGCAATGGCTGGACGAACTCCGTTCTCGGGTCACGCTGTCCGCGCTGGTCGGTCGCACTGTAAAGGTCACCAAGGCGGGGCGCGAGTTCAAGGCTTGTTGTCCGTTTCATAATGAAAAAACGCCCAGTTTCACGATCAACGATGAAAAGGGTTTCTACCACTGCTTCGGCTGTTCGGCACATGGCGATGCGATAAGATGGATGACCGACCAGCGCGGGTTGTCGTTCATGGACGCAATCAAGGAGCTTGCCGCAGAAGCCGGGATGGACGTCCCTGCGTCTGACCCGCAAGCCGCGCAACGTACTGAAAAAGCGAATAATCTTTATGACGTCATGGCGGCGGCGCAGGACTGGTTTGTCGCGCAGTTGCAGGGGCTGGACGGTGCGGGCGCGCGGGCGTATCTGGCAAAACGCGGGCTTTCGGCAGCCACCATCCGCAATTTCGGCTTCGGGTTTGCGCCAGATAGTAGAAATAGTCTCAAAACTGCTCTCAAAGCATATGAAATCCCGATGTTAATCGAATCAGGTATGCTGATCGCGGTTGATGACAAGGAACCCTATGATCGTTTCCGTGGCCGCCTGATGATCCCCATCCGCGACCCGCGCGGCCGTGTGATTGCGTTTGGCGGCCGCATCCTCGGCGAGGGCGAGCCCAAATATCTCAACTCTCCCGACACGCCGCTCTTCGACAAGGGCCGCACGCTTTACAACCTCGACAAATGCTCGCCCGCATCGCGGCAGACCGGCCGCGTTATCGTGGTCGAGGGCTATATGGACGTGATCGCCATCGCGCAGGCTGGCTTTGCTGATGCGGTTGCGCCGCTCGGCACCGCGCTGACGGAACAGCAGATTGCGATGCTGTGGCGGATGACAGAGAAGCCGTTGCTCTGCTTCGATGGCGACGCAGCGGGGCAAAAGGCCGCGATGCGCGCGGCGTTGCGGGCGCTGCCCTTATTGAAACCCGGCCACAGCCTTCAGTTTGTCACTCTGCCCGACGGCCAGGACCCCGATGATCTGGTCAAGAAGTCAGGCCCTAAGGCTTTGGCGGCGCTGCTGGAGGTAACAGAGCCGCTTGTGGAGCGCCTGTGGCGCTCCGAAGTTGCGGCTGGCCCGCTGGATACCCCGGAAGACCGCGCAGGTCTAAAACAGCGACTTGGCGGGCATATGGCCAATATCGCTGACGCCGAAATCCGCCGCCATTATGCCGATGCGTTTCGCGAACGCTTCGACAATCTGTTTGCTGCCAAGCCGCGCGCGCCGTTTGTCCCCGGTAACAAGGGGCAGAAACGCGACTGGCGCAAACCGCAGATCCTGCCGCCCGGAGCGGAAACCAAAAGCTTCAATGCCAAAAGCTCCGACTTTCTGGTGCAAGGCGTGTTGGGGGCATTGTTGCGAAACCCGTCGCTCATTCATCGGCATCATGAATCCCTTAGCGACTTTGCGCCGACTGATGCGAATCACGCCCGGTTGCTGGGCGCGATGCTCGATGCAAGTTTTGCACAAGAATCGCTTGATACTGACGCCCTTCTTACCATATTGGACGAGAAGTTGTATAATGTCGCCACAACACTCCTCCACAGCAACGGCAAAGTCTTTGCCTTCAACCGTGGAGACGCAGGGGATGGGGGCGACGGATTATCCAGCGCTTCAAAGGAATTGGGTGAAGCAATCAGGCTGATGAAGCAGCGTCCCGCGCTGGAAGAAGCTCTGGAACGCGCCACACGGTTGGCGAGTTCAGAGATGACCGACGAGACGTTTGCCGAACAGCAGCGGTTGCGACACGAAAAGAAGGCATTTGACGACCACATCATCGCATTTTTCAAGCGCGATGTGGACGGTTTTTGAGATTATCGGGGAATTATTTTGGCAAGTCGCGCAAACGAAAATGAAGAAGATATCGCAGAAAATGGCGATGCACCGCTGATCGATTTGAACGATGCAACGGTCAAGAAGTTGCTCGCCAAGGCGAAGCGCCGGGGGTTCCTGACCTATGATGAACTGAATGCCGCGCTGCCACAGGATCAGATGTCTTCGGAGCAGATCGAAGACGTGATGTCGGCGATTAACGATATGGGCGTGCAGATCGTTGAAAACGACGAAGCTGGTGAAGACGGCGAGGACGCCCAAGAGGAAGAAGTCGAGACGATCGACAATATTTCTGAAAACGACCCTCGTTCCCTTACCAATACGATCAAGAAGACCGGCACTGGTGAGCGTACCGACGACCCCGTGCGTATGTATTTGCGCGAAATGGGTGCGGTCGAGTTGCTGTCCCGTGAAGGCGAAATCGCCATTGCCAAACGTATCGAATCAGGCCGCGACACGATGATTCTAGGTCTGTGCGAAAGCCCGATTACCTTCCATGCGATCATCGACTGGTCGAACGCGCTCAACAATGGCGAAATGCAATTGCGCGAAATCCTTGATCTCGACGCGATGCTATCGAAAGCGCCTGAGACGTTGACCGACGATGAGGAAGAAGAAGGCGACGGCGAAATCAGCGAAAAAACGGCCGGCGTTTCTTATAAGGAAGAGGAAGAAGTCGAGGACGAGCCAGAGGCCGCCAGCGACGACGACGAAGACATGACCGAGCGCCGCGCGCGTCCGGTGGAGGAAGAGGAAGAGGACAACACGCTCTCCCTCGCGCAGATGGAAGAAGCCTTGAAGCCCGAGGCTTTAGAGCGATTTGCCAAGATTGCGTCGTTATTCAAGAAATTCTCCAACATCCAGCTGGAGCGGATGCGTGCGCTGAACGCAGGTGACGATTTCTCCACAGCTTCGGAGAATAAGTATCACAAATTACGTGAAGAATTAACTGCCGAAGTTGAAAGCGTTCAGTTCCACGCGAACAAGATCGAATATCTGGTCGATCAGCTCTATTCGTTCAACCGCCGCCTGACCGCGCTTGGCGGGCAAATGCTTCGCCTTGCCGAACGCCACAAAGTCCCGCGCAAGGCGTTTCTCGACAGCTATATGGGCCATGAGCTCGACGAAAACTGGTTGTCCGACGTCGCTAATATCGACAAGAAATGGACTGCTTTTGCGACGACCGAAGCCGATGGCGTCGAACGCATCCGCGCCGAAATCGCCGATATTGCTGCTAACACCGGGATGAGCCTCAACGAATTCCGCCGCATCGTCAATATGGTGCAAAAGGGCGAGCGCGAAGCGCGCATTGCGAAGAAGGAAATGGTCGAAGCAAACCTTCGCCTCGTGATTTCTATCGCCAAAAAATATACTAACCGCGGCCTGCAATTCCTTGATCTTATTCAGGAAGGCAATATCGGGCTGATGAAGGCGGTGGACAAATTCGAGTACCGCCGCGGCTATAAATTTAGCACTTATGCGACCTGGTGGATACGTCAGGCAATTACGCGGTCAATCGCCGATCAGGCGCGTACCATTCGTATTCCGGTGCACATGATCGAGACGATCAACAAACTTGTCCGCACCAGCCGCCAGTTCCTGCACGAACAGGGTCGCGAACCGACGCCGGAGGAGATGGCCGAACGCCTGTCGATGCCATTGGAAAAGGTCCGCAAGGTGATGAAAATCGCCAAGGAACCGATTTCGCTCGAAACGCCGATCGGCGACGAGGAAGACAGCCATCTGGGCGATTTCATTGAAGACAAGAACGCGATCATTCCGGTGGACGCAGCCATTCAGGCGAACTTGAAGGAAACTGTGACTCGCGTGCTTGCATCGCTCACCCCGCGCGAAGAACGCGTGCTTCGCATGCGTTTCGGCATCGGAATGAACACCGATCATACGCTGGAAGAAGTCGGGCAACAATTCAGCGTGACCCGCGAACGCATCCGGCAAATCGAGGCGAAGGCACTGCGTAAATTGAAGCATCC